>NZ_JBCEZS010000013.1:0-183257 GCF_038448625.1 Bacteroides sp. GD17 | reverse complement strand
TTATTTCGAGCGTGCTTGCTCCACTGTTCTCATTGAATGCTACTCTTGTAGTGGCTCCTCCACGGGGGATTCCTGCCGTGGCGGTCACTGCTATCCGTCCGTCTTCCGGTGCGGGCGGGGCAGATTGTGGTAACTCGTTACTACATCCTATGGCCGCACCTGCAAGCATGCTTGCCAAGAGGCCGGATAAAAGTGTCTGTTTCTTCATATTGCTTGGTTATTTAGTACTTATAATCATAATAATCTCAGCAGCTACTGCTCCACGGTCAAAATATCGTTTATCAAGTCTTCCAATTCGCTGGTGGAGGCGGCACCATAGCTTCGCCCTCTGCGGGCGGTGTTCAGGGGCTGTATCGGCATGTCGGATGTTCCTCCGCCACCCGGGCTGCCTGCAATCACACTTTCGCTTTCCAAGGGGATCACCTCTATAGTGGGAGGTATGTACTGCTGTCTTGTTTTCTGTTCCATAACTGCTGATAATTAGATAATTAATGGATAAATAGCGGGGTGTCCATTAAACGTTCGTTTAATGGACACCTTTTCCCTCCTTTTCTATATCTTGATAGAAGGAGATAGCTTATACTTTGAGCAGCAACGAGATATTACTACAGAAAAAAGGCAGGGATTGTAACAGTAAGAAGAAGAAAAACCCTATATTTGCAGCGTGCAATAAACGAACGTTTAATGAACGCCTTACCCCTCCTAATTATCTTATTTTCCGACAATTACTATCCTTTTTCTGTCCTAAGGTAATTTATTCACGGTTTATGCTGTCATTCAGAGCAACGCTATGCTCTGAATGACAGATACTCAGAAGCCCCGGCTTTATCTGGACCGGACTTCCCTCCTCATAAACAAAGTATACGAAAGAGCAAAGCAGACCACCGTTGCAGCAATCAGTCCCGTAAGCTGTGGCCATACCACCAAGAGGCTCTGTCCCAGCGGAAGAGGACTTGGAATAGCCCCTTGAACCTGCTCCATAGTCAGCGGTCCGAGGCTCCTCACGGAAGGCATCAGCAAGGTAGTGGTTGCCTCATTGAACAGCTCACTCGGTGCCAGCCTCATCAGCCCGAGGATAAACTTCTGATAGCCGATGACCTGATAGGCAGATGCCATCTGCGACGGGCTCAGTGCCTTCGCCACCAGATTGACAATCATCGTATAGAACACACTGAAAAAGAGCCACACCGCCACCGATGCCAAAGCAGACGTAGCCGCCTGGCGGAAACAAAGCGAAAACAAGATAGACAGATTCAGCCAAAACGCCACATAGAAGATGCTGACGATGATAAAGAAGATAATGCGCCAGAACTCTTCAGCCGTGGGAGGAATGCCGATAGCTATCAGCCCGCATCCCATCACCAGGAAGCAAAGCACAAACAGCATAACGCCTATCACCATCAACGCAGCCACAAACTTGGCATTAATGATACAGTCGCGATGAATGGGCTGGGAAAGCATACGGCTCAGCGTCCCCTTGTTCTGCTCCGAGTTTACGGCATCAAATCCTAAAGCAATGCCCAGCAACGGCCCCAGGAAGTTGATGAACAGCACGAAAGAGGGCAGAGTCCCGTCGGATGCCGTGAACAGCTTCAGGAAAAGGAACGATCCGTCCGGATCGCCCGGCTTTATGGCCGCACCGATGTTGGTGAGGGATGTATAGAGCGACCCCATACACGTAAGTACGATGATTCCCATCAGAATAATGAATCGCCAACTCTTCACGTGATCGGAAATCTCCTTGTTGACGACCACCCAAAAAGGATAATTGACTTTGTTCATGCCTTCTCCCCTCCTTCCTCTATATATTGGTTATATATATCGGCCAGTTCTTGCTTCTTGTCCTTCAAATCGGCCATGTCTATCAGCGTTATCAGCTTGCCGCCACAGAACAGGCCTACGCGGTCGCACACCTTCTGCACCTGGTCCAAATGGTGGGAGGAGAACAAGACAGTCAGCCCCTCTTCCCTGCTCAACTGCCGGATGAGTTCGATAAACTCGTGGACGCCGGAAGGGTCGATGCCTGAAGTCGGCTCGTCCAGGATGATGATTTCGGGATTCTTTATAAGGACATCGGCCAGTCCCAGGCGCTGCCGCATGCCGCGGGAATACTTTCCGGTCTTCTTTGCCAACTGGTCTTCAAGGCCCACGCGCTTCATCAGTTCGAGCGCTCTCGCCCGCGCTTCGGCATCGGGGATGCCGTTCAGCCGTGCCGTGTAAATCAGGTTCTCCGGTCCGGTCATATCATCGTAGAAGCCTACGTCTTCGGGCAGGTAGCCGATCTTTCTTTTCACCTCGATGGGATGCCGGGTAGAGTCTATGCCGCAAATCTCGACAGAGCCCGATGTAGGTTCCGTCAGCCCCAGCATCATCAGGATGGTGGTTGACTTGCCGGCACCGTTCGGACCCAGCAACCCGAAAATTTCTCCTTTCCGAATACTCAGGCAGATACGGTCGACAGCAGTAAACCGACCATACTGCTTGGTCAAGTCGGTCAATACAATCACTTGTTCGCCCATACCTCTACCTCCTTCCATATTTACGGAACAGATAGCAAACGGCGCCCACGGCAATAATTATAATCAATACGCCCACCCATCCCCATATCATCGGGGTCTTCACTGCGATACGGAATTGTGCATCTGCATTCACTTCGGGAGTCTTCGCCATCATGGTGGTCACATAGTCGCCGGGCAGTGCTTTCTTGGAGGCTTTCAAGGTGGCCGTCACCGTTGTGGTTTCTCCTGCCTTGAGCATATCTATCTTCGAGGGTTCAAAAGACACTTCCCAGTCAACGGGTTTATTGGCAGACATCTGGATATCTTTCAGCAAGGAAGAGCCGGTATTCTTCACGTTCAGTTCAATGCGTTTCGTGCCTCCTGCGGTTACGTCAGCACTCAGCAGGCCGCGAGGAGTGGTGAGTTCCATCTGGAAAGAGCCGGTCACCACAACCTCCAGTTCCAGTTCGGCCGATGTGGTGCCGGTGGCGGCGCGTACCGGGATTTTATAGCTGCCGGCTTCCACATTGGCAGGCGGAACGATTTCGATGCTGACATTCTGAGTGCTGTTGGCTTCTACCTGGGCAGAAGTGGCTTGCTTATAATTGGGCTTGAACACGACGTTCCATCCTCTGGGAGCATTGGCCATCAATGCATACAATTGCTGGTCGGAAGTCTGATTTTTCAAGGTGGCGCTGAAAGTAAAGGTCGATTTGGAATTGCCCTGCATGTTGGGCTGGTCGGTGGTAAATTCAGTCTGATAAGTTCCCTGCTGGGCAACGGTGATCTCCAGCGGAAGTTGGGTTTCTCCGGCAAATACAGTGAAGTGATAGTTCCCCTTATTGACTTTCAACGGAACCTCTACCTTCAGATTAAAACTTTTCTTCTCATTGGGAAGCACGGAAAGCTGGCTGAGGCTCCATCCGCCCGACTTTATCTCGTGCTTCCAACTGCTTGACAAACCGCTGACAGAAAGATTGGCATTGGTCAACTCGCCTGTGTTGTTTATCAGATCAATGCTGTAATCTACAGACGCTCCGGGCGATACGGAGATTTTTGTGTAAGGAGTGTACAGAATCACGCTTTTAGGATTATTAGATTCATCAGCGTGTACATCGTTCAAGGGAAGAATGATTCCCAATAACAGAGCTAACAATAAAATACAATTTGTTCTCATAGTCATAAAAAAGTTCTTATGTTGATTTGATATGAATATTGCCCAATTTGTGCTTGCAAAAATAAGGGATGAGTATATTAGCTGCTGTTAAAAGAAACAAAAAAGATTTAGAACGACAACCGCATCGTACAGCGTATGCCTCCTGTCTGTATGCCCGGATTGTCGCGGTAGTTCAAACGCCAGGCATAGTCGATGCGAAGAAACTTGAAGATGTTCTCTATGCCGACACTCGCTTCCATGTAAGGAGCCTTGCCCATTGTGAAAGAATCGTGGGGGAAGAGGTACAGGCCGTTTCCTCCGTTTGCCGGGTTGTTCTTCTCCGTCAGGTGTCCCCACAAACCACGGAAACAGAATACTTCCCTCCACTTCAGCTTCTTGACGAGAGGCAGGCGGTTCAGAAGATTACCGTTCAGGTAGTAGGTCAAATCCCAGGACGCGTATTCATCGTTGATAAACTCCAGGGCATTCATGTTCGTATAAGCCTCGGGTTGGATGGTATAGGTCAGGTTGGCATTGGGCAGAATCAGTAACGGATAGGGCACCGCACTCCACACCTTTCCCGCCTTGGCAATGACGTCGAGGTAACCGAAAGCAGAGAACCAGAAACGCTTCTGGATGCCGATGTCGGTACGCTGGTAGTTGTACGACGAACCCAGGAAGTTCTTTGCCGCCATGGTATGGCTAAAGTTGAATATCAGGGCATCGTACGTGATGGGGATGCGTTCGTTACGCGTCTGATAGAACTTCTCGTTCCTTCCGTAACGAAACTTGAATTCCAGTTCCGTCATGTCATAATGATTGACGGGAGTGACGGTGGCGTCCGGGGCAATGCGGTGGAACTCGGAATATTTGGTGGAATACTCGCGGAAGGCACGGACGACGGCGCCGTAGCCGATGCCGTTGTAATGCTCGCGGTAGTAGGTCAGTTCGCCACGACGCAGGTAAGTGGCACGGGTGTCCTTCATGCGGCGGATGGAAAGCATGAAGTTATCCTTATTGGTGTACATGTATTGCTGTCCCAACTGATTGATATCGTACATATATTCCAGGCGGATGGAATGTACCGGAAACTCCTTGCGATACTCCTTGCGGTCATTGAACGAGTATTCTACCAGGGCATCGTACTTGAACACTTCGTCGTGGGTGCCATACGCCATATAGCCGTCGAAGAAGAGGCGCTTGCTGAAGCCTACGGCGGTGGTTCCGCCGGTACGGAGACGAAGGCCCTCGATGTTGTTGCCGCTGATGGTGGTATTCATCGGGCCAAACTCAAACTTGTTTCTTTCCGGGTCCTTATTCGTGGGAATATAGCCCGACACGAGAGTCGATACTACCTTCTCCGTCACATAAAAGACCGGAACGGAGCGCAATCTCGTCATCAGTTCCCCGACGGAATTCGGGTTCCTGCGGACAGCCTCCTCGGGGCGGCTGTCTGCCCAGAATTCATTCGGTTGGCGGTAGGCGTCCTTCCGCGTGATGACGGGGGCGCTTTCGCGGAAGATGACCATTTGCTCCTCGTCCGGCTCGTCGAAAGAGTGATTGCTGTAGATGTTCAGGCGACGGGCATACATACCCTTTGACTTCTCACTCAGCTTGAAGTTCACCTCGATGTCGTCTTTCGTAATGATGCGGGTACTGTCCGCCGCCCGCTCGAAGTTTTGTTCGATGGTCATGCGCGAAACAAAGTTCAGGTTGATGTTTCGGGGAACATTCAGGATGACTTTCTGAACAAAGTACGTGGAGTCGAGCGCAACGTACAGATGTCCCGTGAAGCCGAACGTTTCTGAGTTGAAGGGGGCGAATCCCAGGTCTACACACGGTTGCTTATTTACATTCAGCGTGTCCAGCAGATAATACTTATAATAGTTGGGCCCCATGGTGGAAAGCGGGCTGACGAAGCGTTGCAGAAACAGGGGGATGTCGTTCTGGAAAATATCGACTTCGCGGAACACTTCGTTCAAGAACTGCTGAATGCCGTCGCGCGAGAAAATCTCGTCCACGCCGGACGACTGGCTTCCCCTTACGACGCGCTTCTCCGACCGCGGGTTCCTGCGAAAATATACCGTTTCTACTTTCTCTCGCTCCGAAACCGGAAGAATGGTGGTACCGGCATCGAGTGTATCGACAAACTCTACCAGGAAATCGAACTTACCGGACTTGCCGTTCTTCTTGGGCTTGGGCTGATACTCGTTCATGGCGAAAATCATCTTGCCGTACTCGTCGTAGCGGAAGTAGTCGTGATTGCGGGGGTCGTTGCTACGCCGGCGATTGATGACTTGGCGCACAAAGGCGACGGCAGGGTTCTCTTTCTTGCTGTAATGCTCGCGGCCCGGCTTCACGGTTACTTCGCCCAATGTGATTCCGCTTGGCGCCAGCTGTATCTTCAACTCATTGGTCCGTCCCGGGGTAATCCTCAATTCTTTGGTGTCATATCCCAGATACGATACTTGCAGCAAGCCGCCCGTACTCGGAGCGAAGAACGAGAAATTTCCATCGCCATCGGTAGCGGCGCCAATGCTTGTCCCTTTCAAGATGAGGGAAGCGTATGGCAGGCCTTCATCTGTAATCGAATCGGTCACAAGACCCTTTATGGTTATATTTTGTCCGTTAGCCATTCCTGTAATGAACAGGGACAATAGTAAAACAACAATCTTTTTCCTTATCATAATTCCTATCCTTTTATTTTTTAGGGGGATGCAGAAACTTATTCTGCCAAGCCTGATAATAGTCGGGCTTGTCCACCATGAGCTGCCCCGCAGGGTCGATAAACAACTGGATGGTGCTCCCTTCGGCACAGAGCCGGTTGTCACTTTCGCGGTACACGCGGTAGCTGTAGTCGAGCCGGGCACCGGGTTTGTAGACGTAACGTGTATGTACGATGGCTACGTCGTTAATGACGAGCGGCGCATAGTACTTGAGGTGAAGGTCGTAGATGGGAGCGTAGATGCCGGAGCGCTGCATATCGGCATAGCCTATACCGGGATAGTGACGCCCGAAGGACTCGCGCCCATCTTCGAAGTAGGTGACGTATGAGCCATGCCACACCCGTTGCATCGAATCAATCTCACTGAATTTTACCTGCACGCGGCAGACGTCTTCAAGCTCTTCCATCAGGAGGGGAGATTAAAAACGCTGTCGCTGACGGCGGCGTCAAACGCATAGTCGGAGAAGTCGTACTGAGTGTAGTTCTCCCCTTTTCCATTCAGGCGCATGCTGCGGAGTTCGCGGGAGTGAAGGTCTACGGTCAGTACGAACGAGGTGAACATCATCCGGCGACGAGACTTGGCATCGGACGCCGTAGGGGTGATGGTGAACACACAGAGGTTGCCGTTCCGGGTCATCTTCACGTCCGCCACTTCGGCCAGGGCATTGTCGGGAGCAGTATCCGAGGTAAGGGTTTCGATAACGATCTGAATGGTCTCGAACGGATTGGCACCCCGGCCGCGGGCAACGCTCTTTTTGCCATCGGCCACGCGGGTGAAGATGTTACCGTCTTTAAGCAATATCTCGCGACCTTCGTCGAGAGTGATGCACATGCGGGCGGGTTGCTTGAAGTAGAAATGCCCACGGGCAGTACGGTCCGCAGCTACCGCGGCGCTGTGCTGGGTTTGGGTGACGGCAGCTGTCAACGTGTGAATGCCTTTGTACCGTTCCATGATGTTGCGAACCTCGGTTTGCTGTGCCCGCAGAGGGGCACAGATAAGAATGAGGGTAATAAACAAGGTATATATTTTTTTCATCTGCTGTTATGTATAAAGTCCTCCATTGATTGAAATCACACTGCCGGTGATGTATCCGGCGCCGGGCGAAGCCAGGAAGCCTACCGCCTCCGCCACTTCTTCGGGAGTGCCGAAACGGTTGGCGGGAATGGTCTTCTTCAAAGCTTCTTCATCGAGGCCTTCCACCATGTCCGTTTTGATAAAACCGGGAGCAACGGCATTGACGGTGACGTTCTTGCGTGCCACCTCTTGTGCCAAGGCTTTTGTGGCGGCTATGATACCGCCTTTTGCAGTGGAATAGTTCGTCTGTCCCGGCATTCCCTTCAGGCCGCTGACGCTTGCCATATTGATGATGCGGCCGAATCGATGTACCAGCATAGGTTGCAGCAACGGTTGCGTCACGTTGTAGAAACCGCCGAGGGTAATATCGAGCACCCGGCTCCACTCTTCTTCGGCCATAAACGCCATGACGTTGTCGCGGCGGATGCCGGCATTGTTCACCAGCACTTCGATATATTCTTCCGGATGAGCCTTTTCCCACGCTTCGATAGCTTCGTGGGTTTGTACACGGTTGCTCACATCAAACTTCAATATCTCGCCATCCTGGCCGGCTTGCCGCACCAGTTCAAGGGTATTCTCGGCCTCCGCGGTGTTGGTTGCATAATTTATAATGATGTGATAACCCATCCGGGCCAGTTTCACACAGACAGCACGGCCTATGCCGCGGCTGCCTCCGGTTACTAATGCATACTTCATTGTCTTGTTTCTTTTTAATTCTTTACTATATTCCATATTTGCTCCTTCCCCAGTATCTCCGCACAGGTGAAGAGCGCTGTCATTGTCACACCATGCAGCCCATGCAACATAAGGTTCTGTCCTGTAAGGAGCAGGTTGGGAATGGGAGTACGCGGTGAAAGCAAGGTCATTACCGGATCTCCGAAATCCTTGCGCAGCCCGTAGGCCGAACCTTGGGGAGTACAGGTGTAATCGCGATAAGTAAGCGGAGTGCTGCTATAGCGCCCGGTAATCATATCGCCAAGACCGGGGATAAACCGTTCGGCCAGTATGATGCACTCATCGGTCATACGTTCCTTCATGGCTTTATACTCGTTGCCACGATGGTTCACTGTCGTATGGTTCCACTGTTCGCACTTGCTCCAAGTCATCGGAGTGAGCAAATCAATCTGCCGTACATACTCACTGCCGTCTTCGGGCACGCGGCAACTTACCAATACTCCTTTCACAGGACCGTCTTCCTGATAGAAAGTCCATACATCGGGCTCTTTATAGATATATTGGTTCCAGTTGAAGTATTTGAGGGTATTCGGCTTGATACAAAGCGATACGGTGAACATGCCGAAGGTATTCTCCAAACGCTCCATGCGGTGCCGGTAGATTTTCTTCATCCTGTCACTCTGCTTCACCAGCCCACAAGTGACGGCAGGATGAATATCGCTGATGAAAGTATCGCCTTCATAGCTTTCACCGTTCGAACATACCGCATACGCCAGTTTCCCGTTCTTCTCCACCAGCTCCTGCACTTCGGCATTGCAGATAATTTCGCCGCCACGACTGCGGATGTCTTCTGCCAGCGAATTCACTATCAACGAACCATCCCCCTTCAGTCGCCAACTGCTTTCAATAAAACTGCTGTTGCCATGAGCAAACGTAAACAGCGGAAGCGACTCGCGCCGCAACTCCATCTTCAATGAAGTGCCGCTGAGCACGTTTATCAACAACGGGTCACGGAAAGTCTCCGCCAGATACCCGTAAGCACTCGTCTCAAACAGCCCGGAAGAGAAGGAATATCCTTCTCCGTTTTGAGGATTCAGAGCGTCGAACTGCTGCTCGTCAACCCGCTTCAGCATGTCTGCATAGCGGTGCAATGCAACACGTTCGGCAGGAAAATCCGCAGCAAGCGTATTTACAAACTCATCATACCCCTGTGCAAAGGCAAAGGTACGGTCACCGATAGTCACCCGGTCGAAGTCTGCATCCAGGCGTTGCCACGGAAGGTTCAATAATCCCAAGTGGTTGAAAACGGCATGCAGTGACTGTTCCTCATCCAGCCCGCCCACATAGTGGAATCCTGTATCGAAAGTCAGTCCTCGGCGCTTATAGCTCTGGATGCACCCACCGGCTTGCGCTCCCCTCTCCAAGAGAAGAACGCTCATGCCGGCACGCGAAAGGATGTGGGCACATTCCAGTCCGCCAAGTCCGCTACCTATAATAACCACCTCGTACTTCATTTCTTATTCTTATTAATCATTCTGAATATGGCAGGCTGCACCACGTATGATATCACCACCGCAGCAATCATACCCACCAGTGTGGAAAATCCTACAGACCGAATGGCAGGATGCTCGGCAAACAACATGGAACTCACGGTAACAATCAGAATCACCGCACTAAAGAAGATGGCCGTTTTGTGATATCCCAACAAGCGGCGGTTCTTCTCGCCGTCAATAAGTCCGCTCATGACGAAGATGCTGTAATCCACTCCTATACCAAAGATAAAGGTCGAGATGATGATATTGATGAGATTGAACCGCACATCGAAAATCACCATTGATCCCAGCACGATCAGCCAACTCAGCAGAATGGGCATGAAACCGAGCAACGTATGCTTGATGTTGAAACGGAAACTGAAGAACAGCACGATAAGCACGAACAGCATTGAAATCCATTGCAACACGTTGAAGTCCTCGTTCAGTCCGATGAGCGTGTCCGTAGTATAATAGTAGGTGTCGAGCACAAGCAGATTGGGCTGCGAAGCCACGGCATCACAGATGCGGTGGTAGTCACTGTCCTTGCTGCGTATGGAGTCGTTCGCGCACCGGACGGAGGTAAAGCACAAGTAGTCGTCGTTATAGGACTGCTCCATCAAAGTGGATTGGTAACCTTTCGGAATAAGGCCTGCCTCATAGAGGGCATCAGGTTCATAATCGGCAGTGGCAAACTCGAAGAAAGCGTCGAATGCTTCGGGACGAAGACCGGCTTGCGGAGCTGTTTTACCGATAAGGCTGCGTACCCGTTGCAAGCGTTCGTCTGTCCAGAATTCCTTCCAGGCATCAATGCGTTGCTGTTGTACTCGTAACGGTACAAAAATCTGATCGGTATGCGTATAGCTCTTCACCAGTCCGGCCCACTGTAGCGAATCCAGCTTGTTTGCCATATTGGAAAAGTTCTCAATAGCCTCTTCCATCGTCGCCCCCGAACTGGCAAAATACTTTTGCTTGTCGCCGGTATGGGTCTTGGCACGAAGCAAGTCCTCCGAGTATGAAACATTTTCGGCCCTATAGCCCAGGTTGTGCATATCAGCATCAAATCGGGTGCCGCCTGCAATGTAGAACGCAATACAGACCACTACGGCAGCAAGTATAACGAGCAGCAACGGCTTCTTGCGGTCGAACGGGTAGTTATTGATACGGTCTACAATGGCAAACGCGCGGCGGTTCACCTTGTTCTTCTCCGGATTGAGGAATTGCGGCAGATAAATAAGGCTGAAAGCCGTAGTACCCACAATGGCAAAAGCAGCAAACAATCCGAAGTCCTGCAAGAGTTCCGTCCGAATGAAGATAAGTCCCATGAAAGAACCGATCGTAGTAAGACATCCCAAACAGACCGGTTTCACTTCGTCGCGCAAGACTTGCTCCGGATCACTGACGTACTTATAATGCGTAATGATGTGCAGCACATAGCTGAATGCCACTCCCAGCACAACGGCTCCAATGCCAAGTGCCAGCAGCGAGAACTGCCCCTTGATAAAGTACATGGCAGCCAGCCCGAAGAGGGTGCCGAACACCACCGGCAGCAACAGCAGCGGTATGGTATCGTAGTTGCGGAAGCAGATGAAGATAAACAGCAGCACCAGCACCAACGCCCCGATAATCGTCCCCTTCAAGTCGGCCTTAATCCGCGATGCATTATAGAATCCGCTGGCAGGAGTGCCGTGATAGCTGATTTTCACATCAGGGACAGAAGCAGAGAACTGCTCTATCTGCTCATTCAGCAACCGGAACAAAGCCGAACCCTGCCCCGTATTGGTGGCCGAATACATGGGAGTGATGAATGCCATGCACACCGTAGAGTCCCGGACAAAGATATGTCCGTCGATAGTTTTGTAACTGCCACTTGCGCCATCCGTCAAAGGCTTCAGCTGTTCCATCAGCACGCTGCGCAGTCCCACAGGATCCATCTGTATCAGTTCGGGGAACGCCGTTCCTACCGGGCTCAACAAGTCATCACGATTGGTCTGCATCTGTCGGGTCATGTGCTCGTAAGTGAGCATCGTGTCCAGCCGGCTATAAGCGGCGGTATCGATATAAACCGGAAGGTGGGCACTCAGATAATCGATGGCATCCAGCATCAGGTCATCGGGCAGTTTGTAGAAAACATCTCCAATCATCTGCTGCGTTGAGTCCATAGCTGCATTCCGGGTTTCCAACGAATCGATGAAAGCATCGCACGTTTCGGCGATATGTTCCACAGAAGCCCCTTCCCTACCCTCGAAGAGCAGGAAAGTCTTGTCCTTGATACGCAGGTTGGCAAAAGCCAGCTTGGTGGTGCCGTCCTCGTTTTTGGAGGAAGGCATCAGCTTGTTGATGTCTTCCTCGAGATATATCTGCGAAGCAAAATATCCGAAAAAGGCATATAGGACAATCATCGACACCCAGAAGGCGGCGCGGTGGTTGCGGAAATAACGATAAATCTTAATACAGAGCTGTGTCATACAATCATATCTCCTTTATATTCCATATACGTCCTTTCAGCATCCGCTATCCGGGCTGTAACGGTGAATCCTTTGTCGGTAGGCAAAAGGCTGAGAATTACATCCACTTCGGGACAAAGGGCAGGTGAAGCAACGGCAGTCAAGCGGCATTGTTTGATGGTGCTTATCAGCAGCCTCTTGCCTGTCAGCAACATGGCACATTCCTTGATGGTTTCGATATTGCAGACACCCGGACTTACGGGATTGCCGGGGAAGTGGCCGCGATAGACATCGCAATCGGGCAAGAGGGCAATGCGGTAGACCGCATCCAGTCCATCCACCTTCGCATCCAGTATTTTATAATATTTGTTTTCGAACAGCATAGTCAAGTAGTTTATTCAATCATTGGGTTGAATGAAAATCTTCATTTGCGTATCAGCCACTATTTCATCCGCGATGCGGGTTTCACCGGTTATGATAGTCACACCGGCCATTTCGGCTCCCATCGTAATAGTAGTGTGCAATTCTTCTCCCGGTTGTGGGCGGCGATAGCAATGGAACTTTTTCACTTCACCGATGTATCCCACAGGAGGATCGGTTGCACCTGCACTTATGGCTCTATATCCGGCGAAGGCAGAGGCCGACTGGGCTATATGCTCTATAAGCCCGGGTTCAGCCAGTAGTCCTTCTTCGTCGATAAAGTAGTTGTCGGTCCTGACGGTGAGGCCGGTTACAGCCACCTCCTCCCTCACTTCTATCAGCTCGTCGACCATCACAATAGGGTCGCGTTGCGGAATGAGGCGCTCTATCTCTATATATTTCATTCTGCCGGCAAGTGTGCCTCTATGTAGTCATAGAGATTGTTGAACGTCTTGATTTTAGGCAAGTCTGCCGCAGGAACCTTTACTTTATAAGTGTATTGGATGATAGCCACGAGGTCTACAAGGCTAAGGCTATCCAGAGAAAGTGTTTCCTTTATATCTGCGTCGGGAGTAAAAACGCTCAATTCAACTTCAAATTCTTCTGCCAACACGGCATTTACCTTTTCTACAATCTTTTCACGTGTCATAATCTATCTTTTTAGTTTTGTTTTAGTTCTTGTTTCTACTATATATTCTTCACAATAAGAGTTGAGTTCGTCCCACCGAATCCGAATGAGTTGGAAAGGAACAGATCGAAATGCGCTTCCCGCGTTTCCGGCACTATATTAAGGCAAGCTGTTTCCTCATCGGGGTTCTCAAAATTGATGTTTCCTGCGATAAAATTATTCTTCATCATCAACATGGAGTAAATCAGTTCGCTGGCTCCCGCCATCCACATCTCGTGTCCGGTCTGGCTCTTGGTGGATGTCACCGGCGGGCGGTAGTCGCCGAATATCTGTGCGATGGCCTGCGCTTCCCGGGCATCACCGATGCGTGTTGAAGTGGCATGGGCGTTGATGTAACCTATCTGGCGCGGATCTATGCCGCCATTCTTCAGGCACAATTCCAAAGAACGGGCAGGACCCGCCACATTGGGAGTGGAGATGTGGTCGCCGTTACCCGAGAATCCCCAACTTACGATTTCGGCAAGTATGGGAGCGCCTCGTTTCACAGCGTGCTCATAACTCTCGATAACCACCGTTGCCGCACCGCCTCCGGGTACCAGGCCGTCACGGTCGCGGTCGAACGGGCGGCTCGCCTTCGTGGGTTCGTCTTCGCGTATAGAGAACGACTGTATGCCGTCGAACGAAGCAACACTGTACAAGTTGGCTTCCTGGGCACCGCCACAGACTATGCAATCCTGCAAACCGTCGCGTATCAGGAGGTATGCCAGTCCGATGGACTGTGAGCCTGAAGCACAAGCAGCGGAAGCTGTCAAATTTATGCCACGCAGTTTGAATAAACAGGCAAGGTTCATTGTTACAGTAGAGTTCATTGACTGGAAGATAGAGCCACTGCCGCAAGCGGATGTATCTTTAAACTCGCGGAACTTGTCGAGCGCATGCATGGTAGCCTCAGCCACAGAGTCGTTGCCGTAGATGATGCCCACTTCGTGTTCATTGATATAGTCCTGGTCCAGTTTGGCATTCTCAAGAGCCGCACGGGTAGCCATGTAGGCATATTGAGCTTCTTCGGGCATGAATTGCCGTAGATTGCGCGGAATGAACGGTTTGAGGTCAGGATGCTCTATTTCGGCACATAAGGCAGAGCGAAATCCGGCATCCTTACGCTCTTGGCTGAAAATGATACCGCTCTTTCCGCTATACAGCGAATCGCGTACTTCTTCGAGTGTCTTTCCAAGGCACGACCATATACCCATACCTGTAATCACTACTTTTCTTTCCATATCTTTTATCGTTTTTATGTTAGCTTCTTCTTATAACATCGTCTTCTTTTAGTGAAAGTGGGATTCAGAGGTTTCCATTGTGTCAGTTCCCTCATATTGTTCTCCAGTTGCGGCCCCGTCTCGGCTCGTGTGAAGTGACACTTATTATAAATAGGTATAAGGTCTGCAAAAAACAATGCATTCACACCCAGTCCCTGATAGTCGGGGCGTACAGCTATCAGAAGCAGTTCCGCTGTATCTTCCCTCTTCCACTTCAAGGCACGGAGCAGATGATACCATCCGAAGGGGAGAAGCTTTCCCTTTGTCTTTTGCAACGCATGCGAAAGACTGCCCATGGTTACTGCCGCGCCTATTACTTCACCGTTCTCGTTCTCTATGACGGGTAATAATTGCTTGTCTATCAGCGGTAAATACCGCTTTATATATAAATCTATCTGTTTATCCGAGAGTTCTGTATAGCCAAAGAGAGGTGCATAAGCCACATTCAGCAGATCGAATATTTTCTTGCCATATCCACGCCTTGAAATATCGGCATTGCTCAGTTTCCTGACATGCAGCCCAAACAGTTCTCCTGCCAGTTTCGATACACGGGCATACTTCGGAGGAATTTCCCGGGGGATGTCAATGGCAACCTGTACCCAATCCACCTCTTTCTCATATCCCAAATTTTCCATGTGTTTAGGATAATATGGAAAGTTATAGATGGTTATCATGGATCCTATTTTATCAAAATCTTCAACAAGCATTCCTTCCTTATCAAAGTCAAAAATACCCATTGGGCCTTGTATACAATCCATGCCCTGCTCTTTGCCCCATTGTTCCACAGCTGCCAACAAAGCCGCCGACACTTCCAGATCATCGATAAATTCGATAAAGCCAAATCGAACATTTTTCGTTTTCCATTTTTCGTTAGCGCGATGGTTGATAATACCAGCTATGCGACCAACTGTTTCTCCTGCAGCATTATATGCTACAAACGGCTGTATTTCGGAACATTCCGATCCTACGTTCTTTTTTGGGTTGAGTGAATCAATAATATCCATATTCAAGTCAGGGACGTAGTATTGGCAGCCGGCATACAGCTTAGCTGCAAACCTCACAAAATCGTTCATTTCACGTTTTGTCTCGACCTTTTTTACTCTGATATTTTTCATACTGGGAACAAAATTATGAAAACTTATTCTAACAGCAAATGAGTGAAATGAAGATGCGACTAATGGATTATTAATGGAGAAAAATAGAATAGTCATAAAGAAATGAATGGCGATTTAAGACTATTCTATATTCTCCAGCCCGATGAGTAATATAGGTTACGAACAGATGAATTCTTTCTTTTATACCTTATTATATCAAATAATTGTAGATATTTGCAGCCTGATAAAAGTGTTTTCCGAATTTAATTAAATGATTTACGAGATTCATAATGAAACTAAAACTGGCATTTACTATTCTACTATTATGCTTCTTTCCCCTTTTACTCTCTGCCCAAAGGTACACGGTGACCGGCAAGGTTTCCGACGGCAAGACAGGAGAAGCTTTGATAGGAGTATCTATCCACCTCAAGGCTCAACCCTCCTATGGAACCTTGACAGACACCAAGGGAAATTATTCGTTGACCCTTCCCAAAGGAGATCACGTCCTGCTTTTCAACTATATGGGCTATGATCCCCGGGAAGTGAAGGTCTCTCTTTCGGGCAACATAAAAAAAGATGTAACCATAAACCAGGCATCCATGCAACTGGATGAAGTAGTAATCACCTCCAAACGGAAGGATGCCAATGTCTCCAGCGCTCAAACCGGAGTGACGCAAATGGAAGTGCAGCAACTGAACAAGCTCCCTGTGTTGATGGGCGAGCGCGACATCATCAAGTCACTGGAGCTGATGCCCGGCGTAAAGAGTGCCGGTGAGGGAAACAGCGGATTCTTTGTCCGTGGCGGTACGGCTGACCAAAACCTGGTGATGCTCGACAATGTCTCCGTCTACAACGCCTCTCACCTGATGGGCTTCTTCTCCACCTTCAACTCGGACGTGCTGCGTGACGTGGCCCTCTACAAAGGTCCCATCCCCGCCCAATACGGCGAGCGCCTCTCTGCCATACTCGACGTGCAGCAACGCAACGGAGATATGCAAGACTATGGCGTATCGGGCGGCATCGGGCTGATTTCATCGAAAGTAAACGTGGAAGGCCCTATACAGAAAGGCAAATCCTCCTTCCTGCTGGGTGCCAGGCGCACGTATGCCGATGCCATAGCTCGCTTGTCGGGAATTGAGGAAGCCCAGAATGCCTACCTTTATTTCTACGACTTGAACATGAAACTCTACTTTGCCCTCTCGCAACGGGATCAAATCTCGGTATCCGGTTATCTGGGACGCGATAAGATGGTGATGAAAGACGTAGCAAGTATGGGATGGGGAAATGCATTCCTGAATGCCAAATGGAGCCGCCTCATGAGTCCCCGATGGTTTTCTATGACTTCATTGCAATACAGCCGGTATTCCTATTCGGCCGAAATGGATATGGGCATGGATATGAAAGGCGATGCAAAAATAGACGATTACGGCATCCGGCAGGAATTCAGATACCAGCCCAGTAGCAACAGTACCTGGCGTATGGGATTCCAATCTACTTACCACGATCTGGCCCCGGGCGACTATCAGACGGAGTCTGATGTAAAGAACACCCTCAACCTGCATCACCGATATTCATGGGAAAATGGTCTGTACATCTCCAACCAACTGAAACTGGGGCAGCACCTCGAGATACTCTACGGCTTGCGCCTGTCTATCTTCTCAGCACTGGGCAAAGGAGAATATTACGAGCTAGATGAAAACAAAGAAGTAGTAGACAGCCTATGGTACGGCGCAGGCAAGTTCGTAAAGACCTACGTCAACCTCGAGCCCCGTTTGTCCGCAGTCTACCGGCTGAATGATGCTTCGTCCGTCAAAGCATCCTATGCCCGCACCGTACAGAATATGCATCTGCTCACCTACGTCAATATGGGGTCTCCGTTCGACCGCTGGACTTCGAGTTCCAATAACATCAAGCCCCAAGTGGCCGATCAGTTCACCATAGGTTACTTCCGCAATTTCAAGGACAATACTTATGAATTCAGCGTAGAAGCATATTATAAGGATATGCGCAACCAGATAGACTTTAAAGACCATGCCGAGTTTCAAGGTTACGACGTAATCGATACCGAAATACGCACAGGCAAGGGACGCGCCTATGGCATTGAGTTCATGTTCAAAAAGCGAGTGGGACGTTTCAACGGTTGGGCAAGCTATACACTGGCAAAATCGGAGAAGAAGATAGACGGCATCAACCACAACCAGTGGTACAACGCCTATCAAGACCGGACGCACGACATCTCCCTGGTTGGCATCTACGAACTCAGCCGGAAATGGACGCTCTCTGCCGCATGGGTCTACTACACGGGAAATGCCATCAGCTACCCCAGCGGGAAATACCAGATTGACGGCAAAGACGTGATGTATTATGCCGAAAGGAACGGCTATCGGGCACCGGCCTACCACCGTCTGGACCTGGGCGCCACCTGCCTGCTGAAGAAGACCCGGAAGTTTGAGTCCGAGCTTGCCTTCAGCCTCTACAATGCATACGGAAGGCGTAATGCCTACATGATTCAGTTCAAGACGAACGAAGACGACCCGAGCAAGACTTCCGCCTATCGTTATTCGCTATTCACCTATGTGCCCTCCATATCCTGGAACTTCAAATTTTAATGCTGTATGAATAAACAAACTATACTTACGCTAACGTCGGCCTTCGTGTTGGCCGCCTCCTTCGCTTCGTGCGAAGACATTATCGACGTGGATTTGCATTCAGTGGAACCGGAACTGGTTATCGAGGGCACCGTCCGCATGGGCGAGCCTGCCGAAGTGCTGATTACAAAAACCAAAGACTTTGACGCGCCCAACGATTATCCGCCCGTGACGGATGCAGTGGTAGTGATTTCGGACGATGATGCAGGAAACCGGGAAACGCTCTTCCCCAACCAGGACGGAAGGTATGTGGCCGCTTCCATTCAGGGCACGGAGCGCCATACATACCATCTGTCGGTGACCTACGGGGGGCTTGAATATACCGCCACCACCTACATGCCGCCCCGGGTGGAAATAGACTCGCTGACGCTTTGGAAACTCCCGGTAAAGGATATTCCCGACCCGCAAATTCATTTCGTAGACCCGGCAGGCGAAGAGAACCAGTACTACCGCTATGTATTGCGCATCAACGGCAAGCAACCGTTGCTGCAAGACCGGCTGGAAGACAAGGTGCTTTCCACCGAGAACATGGACGGTATCGTCATTCGCCTACCCTTGTTTATCAATTACGAGAATAGCGGAAGGGATGATGACCCCGTAAAGCAAGGCGACGTGGTGACGGTGGAGATGCAATGTCTGGACAAAGACGTGTACCGCTTCTTTGAAACTTTGTACGACGTGGGGAGCGCCATGGCAAACCCGGTCAGCAATATCAAGGGAGGGGCATTGGGCTACTTCGGCGCCTACTCGTTTACATCGAAGGATGTGGTGATGGAGTGGGACGAATAGAAATATAGCCAATAAGCATTTTCTGTTTAATAGGGGGAGTACTCCGCAGGGAGAGCCCCCCCCCTTCCTATCCTATGCTTTATAGAAATTATTTCAACCCCAGTTTCTTCTTTACCAATAGCATCACATTTTCTGCATTGTCAGCATCAAAAAGAATAAACTCCGGCTTCATATTATATATATAAGTAAAACCTTCCTCTTTTCCCACTGCCTTGATTGCATCCATAGCTTTAGACATAATCGGTTTAAACAAATCATCCTGAGTTTTTTTCAGATCATTCGCAGCAATCTCCTCAAAACGCTGAATTCTTTCCTTAAACTCCTCCAATTCCTGAGTTTTTGCGGTCCGGATGACATCAGACATTTTGTATAAATTCTTGGAATAATCATTCATCCTCTTTTTATATTGCTCTTGCAAATTTTTCGATTCCTTATCTACTTCCGCCTGCTTATATTCCAAAGTCTTCTTTGCAGCAACCGTCTCGGGCATGGACTGAATTAATTCCTGAAGGTCTATATGTCCCAATCTCACCTGTTGAGCTGAAACACTCATTGCAGCCAATGCAAATGCTATAACTGCAATCAATTTAATTGTATTCTTCATAATTCTTTGTTTTGTTTATTCTATTATTTATCTGTTTATCTTCTTCTACCCTCAATTAGCTAAAACATAATTTCATAGACTCGCACAAAAATAACAAAATAAAACTAATTACCATTCTCAAATATAAAAATCTTAATTACATTGTCATCAATAATGAGGCACATATTGCATATGTCATATTCACCTGCATCAGGAGCCATATCCCCTTTTTCATTCCGTTCAAGATCCACAAGACAAGGTGCTTTCCACCGAGAACATGGACGGCATTGTCATTCGCCTGCCCTTGTTTATCAATTACGAGAATAGCGGAAGGGATGATGACCACGTAAAGCAAGGCGACGTGGTGACGGTGGAGATGCAATGTCTGGACAAAGACGCGTATCGCTTCTTTGAAACTTTGTACGACGTGGGGAGCGCCATGGCAAACCCGGTCAGCAATATCAAGGGAGGGGCATTGGGCTGCTTCGGCGCCTACTCGTTTACATCGAAGGATGTGGTGATGGAGTGGGACGAATAGAAATAGACTCAGCCATGCTTGGTATACGACTTAATTACACTACCTTTGCGACAAAGATGACAATCATACAGGATGATTAGTACAATCATGTAGGATGATTGCCATAATCATGTGGGATGATTGATACAATCATTATACATGATTGTAGTATGAGTAACGGCATCGGCCTGACACAGCTACGGCATCAGGCCAGTTCAGTCACGGCATCGGCCGGGCTCACCGATTAAGAAAGGAGGAAAAAACAAATGGCATTTTACAAAAAACAGAAACAAAAAGGAAAATGGTATCCCAGAGCCGTCACCAAAGGGCGGCCCTACACGACGGACGACGTTGCTGCTCGACTGTCGCTCATCTCCACCGTGAGCCGGGGAGACACGTATGCCGTATTGGCAAATCTGGGTGACGTACTGGCGGGCATGATGAGTGCAGGACGGTCGGTACGGCTGATGGGTGTGGGCACGTTCTACTGCACATGCCAGGCCAACGGGCGGGGAGTGGATACGCCCGAAGAGGTAAATCCGGGACAGATAACGTCCGTGCAGGTGCGCTTCATCCCCGAGTATAGCCGTGGGCAACGCGGACAAGTGACGGAGCGAACACTCGTAGACCCACAGATGGAATGGGTGGATGTGGACGAACTATAGAAAGTAGACAGCACATCGGAGCATAGAAAAAAGCCCGGCTCTACATCTTGTTGATGTAAAGCCGGACTTTTTTCTTTATAAACCGTTGATTTTCAACGCTTATTGCGGAGAGGGAGGGATTCAAACCCCCGGAACCTTTCAGTTCAACGGTTTTCAAGACCGCCGCAATCGATCACTCTGCCACCTCTCCAAAACTCCTCTTTCAAGAAGTGCTTTCCGTTGAAAGCGGTGCAAAGGTACAAATCATTTTTAATTCTGCAAACTTCCTTTCTCTTTTTTCATGAATTAATCGTACTTTTGCGCCCATGATATATCCACAGAACTTTGAACAGAAGATAGGTTTCGACCAGATACGCCAGTTGCTGAAAGAAAAGTGCCTCAGCACACTGGGCGAAGAACGAGTGACGGACATGGCTTTCTCCGACCGCTACGGCGAAGTGGAAGAACGCTTGGACCAGGTCAGCGAGTTTCTCCGTATACTCCAAGAGGAAGACAGCTTCCCCGCACAATATTTCTTTGATGTACGCCCGTCCTTGAAACGGATACGGATAGAAGGCATGTACCTGGACGAGCAGGAGCTATTCGACCTGCGCCGTTCGCTGGAGACGATACGCGACATTGTCCGTTTCCTACAAAGAAACGACGACGATGAAGAAAGCGCCTCCCCCTACCCTTGCCTGAAAAGACTGGCAGGAGACATCACCGTATTCCCGCAACTCATTGCGAAAATAAACAGCATCCTCTCCCCTTATGGGAAGATAAAAGATAATGCCTCCAACGAACTGGCACGCATCCGCCGGGAACTGGCCGCTACGATGGGAAGCATCTCCCGCTCGCTGAACAGCATCCTGCGCAGTGCCCAGTCCGAAGGCGTAGTAGATAAAGACGTAACGCCCACCATGCGCGACGGCCGACTGGTGATTCCCGTTGCCCCCGCACTGAAACGAAAGATCAAAGGCATCGTGCACGACGAGTCCGCCAGCGGCAAGACCGTCTTCATCGAGCCTGCCGAGGTAGTAGAAGCCAACAACCGCATCCGCGAACTGGAAGGAGACGAACGCCGGGAAATTATCCGCATCTTGTCGGACTTTTCCAACCAACTGCGTCCAGCCATCCCCAACATATTGTTGTCGTACGAATTCCTGGCCGAAATAGACTTTATACGTGCTAAAGCCCTGTTTGCCGAACAGATATCCGGATTGAAACCTGCTTTTGAGAACAAGCAGATATTGGACTGGACGATGGCAGTACATCCGCTTCTGCAACTCTCCCTTGCCAAGCACGGCAAGAAAGTAGTGCCACTGGACATTGAGTTGAACGAGCGCCAACGCATCTTGATCATCTCCGGTCCCAACGCCGGCGGTAAGTCCGTCTGCCTGAAAACGGTAGGATTGCTGCAATACATGCTGCAATGCGGCCTGCTCATCCCGATGCACGAGCGCAGCCACGCCGGAATATTCAGCAGCATATTCATCGACATCGGTGACGAGCAGTCCATTGAGGACGACCTGAGTACATACTCCTCGCACCTGACGAACATGAAAAACATGATGAAGAATTGCAACGAACGCAGCCTCATCCTGATAGACGAGTTCGGCGGCGGTACGGAGCCACAAATTGGCGGTGCCATTGCCGAAGCCGTGCTGAAGCGCTTCAACGAGCGGAAAACATTCGGTGTCATCACCACGCACTATCAGAATCTGAAGCACTTTGCCGAAGACCATGAGGGAGTGGTAAACGGCGCCATGCTGTACGACCGCCACTTGATGCAGGCCTTGTTCCAGCTTCAGATAGGCAATCCCGGAAGTTCATTCGCCGTGGAGATTGCCCGCAAGATAGGTTTGCCGGAAGACGTAATAGCCGATGCATCGGAACTTGTAGGCAGCGAATATATCAATGCCGACAAATATCTGCAAGACATCGTGCGCGACAAACGCTACTGGGAAAGCAAGCGCCAGACCATCCGTCAGCGTGAAAAGCACATGGAGGAAACCATCGCCCGCTATCAGACCGAAATCGAAGAGTTGCAGAAGTCCCGCAAAGAGATTCTGCGAAAAGCCAAAGAAGATGCCGAGCAACTGATGCAGGATGCCAATGCCCGCATCGAAAATACCATCCGCACCATCAAGGAAGCCCAGGCCGATAAAGAGAAGACACGCCAAGCACGCCAGGAGCTGACCGACTTCCGCCAATCCATGGAGGCCCTTGCCAACAAAGAGCAGGAAGACAAGATAGCCCGCAAAATGGAAAAGCTGAAGGAGAAACAGAACCGGAAGAAAGAGAAGAAAGCCAACAAAGGTACCGATACCGGTATGTCTGCCCAGGCCCTGGCCGAACAGCAGGCACGGAAAGAAGCCGAGCGTCTGGCAGCCATCGTCCCCGGCTCCACCGTCAGGATAAAGGGGCAAAGCTCAGTAGGCGAAGTGATGGAAGTAAACGGCAAGAATGCCGTGATTGCCTTTGGAAGCATCAAGACCACCGTCAAACTGGACAGACTGGAACGCACTAATGCACAACCCAAGCAGGTGGATGTTTCTACCAAGAGTACCTATATCAGCACCCAAACGCAAGACAGTATGTACGAAAAGAAGTTGCACTTCAAGCAAGACATCGACGTCCGTGGTATGCGTGGCGACGAAGCCCTGCAGGCTGTAACTTATTTTATTGACGACGCTATCCTGGTGGGCATGTCGCGAGTGCGCATTCTCCACGGTACGGGCACAGGCATCCTGCGGACACTTATCCGGCAATATCTTGAGACAGTATCCGGGGTAAGCCACTATGCCGACGAGCATATACAATTCGGCGGTTCGGGCATCACCGTCGTAGACTTGAATTAATCTGAAATCATAAATCTAAAATCATAAACATATGAAATCAATCAAAGAACTCTACCGCATCGGTACCGGCCCATCGAGCAGCCATACCATGGGACCACGCAAAGCTGCCGAGATATTTCTGGGCAGACATCCGGAAGCTGCATCCTTCCAAGTAACCCTATACGGTAGCCTCGCCGCCACCGGCAAAGGGCACATGACCAATGTTGCCATCACCGAAACACTGCAACCGGCCGCACCAGTAGAGATTATCTGGGAACCCAAGATATTCCTTCCCTTCCACCCCAACGGCATGAAGTTCGTATCTCTGGACAGCGAAGGCCGCGCAACCGACCAATGGACCGTGTTCAGTGTAGGCGGCGGTGCCCTGGCGGAAGAAAACGATGGAGCGACCTCTGTCAATACCCCGGACGTATACGAGATGAACAGCATGACCGAAATCCTGCAATGGTGCGAACGTACCGGAAAGAGCTATTGGGAATACGTCAAAGAGTGTGAGGAAAGTGATATCTGGGATTATCTGCAGGAAGTATGGGAGACGATGAAGGCTGCCGTAAAACGTGGATTGGAACAGGAAGGCGTCTTGCCCGGCCCTCTGAACTTGCGCCGTAAGGCCTCCACCTATTATATACGTGCCAGCGGATACAAGCAGTCGCTCCAATCACGCGGACTGGTATTTGCCTACGCGCTTGCCGTCAGCGAAGAGAATGCTTCGGGAGGTGTCATCGTCACTGCACCCACCTGCGGTTCGTGCGGAGTAGTGCCCGCCGTACTTTAT
Organism: Bacteroides sp. GD17; assembly: GCF_038448625.1. NCBI lineage: Bacteria > Pseudomonadati > Bacteroidota > Bacteroidia > Bacteroidales > Bacteroidaceae > Bacteroides > Bacteroides sp. GD17. The sequence goes on along the minus strand of NZ_JBCEZS010000013.1, from coordinate 158,874 downwards.
CACTTGGCCAAAAGCCGCGACTTCAGCGATATGCGTATCCTCCGCGCCCTTGCCACAGCAGGATTGGTAGGAAATATCGTAAAGAGGAATGCCTCCATCTCGGGTGCAGAAGCCGGATGCCAGGCAGAAGTAGGCGTAGCTTGCTCTATGGCCTCTGCTGCTGCCAACCAGTTGTTCGGAGGAAGTCCGGCACAGATAGAATACGCCGCAGAAATGGGATTGGAACATCACTTGGGAATGACGTGCGACCCGGTTTGCGGATTGGTGCAGATCCCTTGCATCGAGCGTAATGCCTATGCTGCGGCACGTGCTCTAGATGCCAATCTCTACTCTTCCTTCACCGATGGCATGCACCGGGTGTCTTTCGACAAAGTGGTAGAGGTAATGAAGGAAACCGGAAACGACTTGCCTTCTCTTTACAAAGAGACGAGTGAAGGAGGGTTGGCTAAAGATTATAAGCCGATGTAAACAGGTATTTACAAGACCGGCAATTATATGATAAAAGCGGCAATGTTTCTGCAAAACAAAACATTGCCGCTTCTTTTTTATTTATCAGTCACTACATATTGCTTACGGGCCAGTGCGTATCATCTTTACCCGTAACATCCCTTGTCTGCATCAGGTTGCCATCTTCCGAGTAGAACAACTGATATTCTGTCTTCCCATTTTCCACTTCAATGACATATTGAATAGGTTGTACCGGGTATTCAAGCATATCAAAGTCATCCTTCTTCCAAGTGGCATATTCACTGTTATTGAAAGAAGTCTGTACCGCTCCGGGCAGATCATTCCAATAAATCTCAAATTCCGTCAACTGCCATTCTGCCTTCGCATTGAACCAGACATCTATATCCTTGCCGTCCATCTTGCAGTCTGCTACATAATAAGAACCTTTCTGTTCCCACTCTACATCTGTTGCAGAAGGATATTTGGTTTTCAAGGCTTGCGACAGAGCCTCAGGAACCTTTATATGATCCTTGTCATCATCGTCACTACATGCACTGAATGCCAGCGTAGCAATAAACATCATTGCTAATATACGAATCTTCATCATTTGTCTATCAAATTTTTGGTTAAACATACACTACCGGAATCAATCGTCCATACTGACGAATTTTCCTTTCTTATTGAACTTCAAGGAGTAATCGTTGCTCAATTCTACTTCTACGCCACTACGTCCGCGCTCAATCTTGGTGATGATTTCTCTGGGGAAATTCGTTTTTACGTACTCCTTTACAGATACCGGAATCAATGCAGCAGGAACGGCTGCTTTCTTGCAATCCACTTCCACCCAGTTACCCTTCTTGTCGAAGTCTATTTCAGTACGGTCGGTCAGCAGTACCTCATACTTTTTAGTTTGCAGTATCTCGCTCTCAATCTTGATATGAGAGATTTGAGGTTTGCTGAAATACTGGTTGATGAAATTGCGGGCAGTCAGCGGAAGCTGTTTCACATCCTGAGTGATCACATCTCCTGCAAAAGCAAATTGAACGGCTACAAGCGCCATCACAAGAATAGATAATACTTTCTTCATAATCGTTATTTTTTAAAGTGTTATTAATAAGTTTCGTATCATTCACACTGCAAATAACGACATAGAATTGGGAAAGATTTGGGAATAATCGGAGTTAACGGTTCTTTTTATTTTCTTTAACAAGATGAAAACGATGCATGCCATCCTGCCACTCATAAGTCAGCTTCAGCGAAGCAGAAAGAGCGATAGAGCGTGCTATGGCAAGTCCCAAGCCGGTAGAATCTTTCTTACCATCGGCACCATGATAAAAACGGCGGAACAGTTTCTCCCCATCCAGAGGCGCATCTCCCGTATTCTTTATAGACAAGGAGTTCGGAGTCGTAATAATTTGTACTTCTCCCCTCTCCCGATTATGGAACAGTGAATTCTTCACCAGATTGGAAATCAGAATCTGAGCCAGCGAATGATTGCAGCGGATAACAAAAGGCTGCTCTCCCCGCTCCCGTATCAGATGTATCTGCTTATGTTCATAAATATCCATCAAGTCGGGCAAGAGTTCGTCAAGAACCTCGTCTACAGAAATATCTTCCACTTCAGCGTACTGCCCGTTTTCTATGCGCGAAAGTAACAACAAAGACTTGTTCAGTTTTACGGCACGCCCCAAAGTGGAATATATGTCTTCCAGTTCCTTCATCTGCTGCTCAGTCAGTCCCTCGCTCTCGGCAAGCAATTCCAGCTTACTGCGAATAATGGCGAGCGGTGTCTGCAACTCGTGCGAAGCATTTTCGATAAACTGCTTCTGCTCCTCGTAGGCCTTGTAACTACGGTTGCCCATGTCCACAGCAGCGTCGCTCAGTTGGCGGAATTCATTTATTTTTGTCGGATTATCCAAAGGAGGCACTTCCTTGCCGGGCTGTATCAACTTCAGCCAGTCCAGCAATTTATGTAGCGGACGGAACACGCCTTTCAGCACCAATCGTATACCTACAGAGGTACAGATTAAAAATAGCAGGAATAAAGCACCCAAATACCAGAGCATCGCCTCCACCATATCATCCCGTTCCAGGATGGAAATCATCAGGGTCAATTCGTAATACTGTCCGTCGGGCATGCGGAAAGCGGTGCACATCACACGCACCGGCTCGTCTTCGTCTTCCAGTTCAATATAGACAGTAGAATCGTAATACTCTTGCTTGTAATGCCGTCCTTCTTCTTCGGAGATCGGACGAAACTTATAAGTAGACATCAGTGAGCCCGATGTCTCGAGCACCGAAGGATCGTGAAGCGCACTTTCTATTAATATATCGGCATAATTTTCCAGCGTATCGTCAGTTTCATCCACCACCTCGTCAATAATGGCGTAATAAAACAGCACACCCCACACCGCCATCAACAAGAAAAGCAACAGCGAAAGCTTGCGGTAAGTGTAGTGCAGTAGCTTCATAATTCGGACAGTTTATAACCGAAACCGTAAACGGCCTTCAGTTCGATGGTAGCCTCGGCTTGTTTCAGCTTCTTACGTAGGTTCTTTACCTGCGAATAGATAAAATCGAGCGAATCGGTCTGGTCTATATTATCTCCCCACACAGATTCTGCAAGACTCATTTTGTTGATAACCCGGTTGGGATTAACTACAAAATAATAAAGCAAATCGAATTCTTTACGGTTCAGTTGCAAAGAAGCCCCACCCACTTCTGCCCGCCGTTCATCGGGATAAAGTACAAGATTGCCAATAACAACACTCATATCACCTTTGATTTGCCGACGCCGAATCAACGATTTTACACGAGCATTGAGTTCTGCCAGATGGAAAGGTTTCGTAAGGTAATCGTCAGCACCCAGTTCAAGGCCGTCTACTTTATCATCCAAAGAATCTTTGGCAGATATAATGAGTACACTGTCACTGCGGCGAAGCCTTTTCAGCTCACGCAGCAAGTCCAGACCGCTTCCACCGGGCAACATGATATCCAGCAGAATACAATCATAATCGTAGTCATTTATCTTATCCAGCGCCGAGAAATAGTCGCCGGCAGTTTCTACGACAAACTTTTCTTTCAAGAGCGATGTACGGATGGTTTCCCGCAAATCTTGCTCATCTTCTACAATCAGGATTTTCATACCGGCAAAGATGGTTTATAAAACTGGAAACAATCTGGAAAACCGACGATTCTCGCTAATCAATGCTGTCTGTCTGATAATCCTCCATCATCTCGTCCTGAGTCATGGAGATTTTTCCATCAGCCGTAATAGTCAGTTTGATAGGAACATAAAGGTCTGATTGCGGATAGCAGACACTGGCTGCATAGATAATACCCTGCGGAGTGGTCTGATCGTAAACCAATCCTTCGAGAATGGCATATTTCATGAACTTTGCATCGACCAGTGAAGCAAAGCTTTCTTTAGTAAACACTCTATCTACCACTTGCTTGCCACCGGAAGTAAGGCGCAGGGTGATGCGATTATCTACAAATTTCTCTCCTTGTTCGTTCTTTACGATGGGCAAGGATTCATCCGGTCTGCGGACGACGGAAGATTGATATTCTTTTCCTTTAAAAGTGAAGGTTGCTTTTACATCAGATACCTGCATGCGTTGCGGAGCAGCAGCCTCTGTACTGTCCTGCATCAGTAGCTGCGCGTCTTCTTTTTCGCTCTTATTCTTCGACGAGCAAGCCGTGAAGAAGATTACCGATGCACATGCCAACATATAAACTAATTTCTTCATTGTTCCGTTTTTTATAAATAGACAAGGCAAAGGAACAAAAAGGGCGGGAAAAATACAAGGGAAAGCCGATAAAACAACTTTCCCTTGCATACTAATACCTCGAAAACCGAACTTTTTTAGGCAGCCTTTCTTTTAGAATCCATCTTGGCTTTTCTTTCCTGCATCTTCTTGCTGTATGCAGCATATTGGTCTTTTGTCATAATCTTTTGGAGTTGCGCATCGTAAGCCGTACGGGCAGCTTGCATTTCTTCATGCTTCTTCTGCATCTCGGCCTTTCTTTGAGCACGTTGTTCATCTGTCAACTGGGCTCTCTTGTCATCCTTTTTGTCGAGCTTGCCATCTTTTTTATGATGCTTGTCTCCCTTTTTATGATGCTTGTCCGCCTTTGCACAACAGCAAGAATCACTGTCTTTCTTACCTTTTCTCATATCCGGACGACGGTGCATCGGCATATTTCCCGTTTTCTCTACCAGCGCCAAGTTGGCTTCCAGCAATTGCTTCTTCTGCGTATCGTTCAGAGAATATTCCTTTGCCATCCGTTCCGTCATACGTTCGGCACGCACTTTCGGATCGGGCATTTTATCACTGCGGCGAGCATGCTGCGCCATTACCATACCGCCTGTCAGAAAGGCAGCCATCAATATTAAAATTATTCTTTTCATCATTCTATTCCTTTTTTAAGTTAGTACCTTATTATTAATTATACCTATTGTGTTGCAACGGTTATATGACAAAAAGAAATGCGGAAAGTTTAATCAAAACTTTTCGCTTTAACATAAAAAATGAGGTAGAAAACTTTATTAAGGTTCATCAAGGTACCGCACAATGATATCCACTTGCCTCGGCATAAAGGTTCGCGTTCGGACGTTATATCCCGTATATGCCAATGCCTCGTACAGCTCGTGGTTCCGTTTTATCCATCGCGTGAGGGTACGGATAGCACAGCGGGCAGTAGAATTGGGACAATACATACATGCCAAGTCTTTTTTTGTGTAAGTAGTGATTAGAAAGCCATTTTTTGTTTTCATAGTTCATTTAGTTTAAATTATTGATGTAAAGATACGACATCCAGAAGGCGAAGTCAAGTATTTTAAGGAGGAATATGAACCTTTCCTGAGAATAGTTCATACCCTCCTTATTATCAAGATGTTTTATCCTAACGGATTCTCGCCCTGATCACCGTCGGAACCGGAATCACCACCATCCGGATTAGGATTGGAACTGCCTCCGGAAACCGTTCCGTTGCCCGACCAGTTCACTTTCTCCACGCTGGCACGAGTCAGCATATCCTTAAAATAAGTACCCGGAGTAAAGATTATCTTCCGTCGATACACCGTACCGGCCGTTACCTTCTCTGCCGTCTCCTGGCTTTTGGCATTGATGCCCGGACGAAAGCAACCAAAGTCGCCCAACTGCACCGAGAATCCTTTATTGATATTCATATTCAGAGTATCAATCAACCCGTCCAAGACCAACTTTACCACACCACGGGGCGCCATGCCCACTTTCGTCACCTCGTCACATAGATCCTTAAACTCCAGCATTCCCAGCGTTTTCATCTGTGCCACATACTTTTCGGTTTTTGTTTCATCAAAACCAAACACTCTCTTTTTTACTTCATAATTCAAAGCCATCGTTTTCTAATTTTAAATGATTAATAATTTTGTTATTTCGGCTTTGTTCGCTCGTCAGTCCGCAAAACCTGTTTGTTTGTGATCACGATGCAAAGATACTATGAGACGAAAACGGGGTGGTGCTTTAAAGGTGGGTTAGCGGAGGATAAAGGAGGATAAAAAGGGATAAATAAGGACAGATAAGTGCCTGAAAGTAAATAAGATCAAAAAAAAGAAGAAAAAAAACATCATTTTAAGAATATTACTTCCTGTTCAATCGGATTTGTAATCATAGGTGGTGAAAACCCTTATACTGAAAGTGGTGGATATGTTTATTCATCAATCAATTTCTTCAGTGCTTTCAAATATTCGTCTACAGAAGCTACTAAAGGCAAAATGTCTTCTTTACCAATACTTATCCAGTCATCATAATCACCGGACTGGCGCAATTCATACACTTTGCTGTACAAACGCCCCATTTCGCGTGAAACGATACCTGTGCTAACAAAGTATTGCCCGAACAAGCGGATAACTCCCGAATGAGTAGAAGCAGTGTATCCCTGTTTTATCAGTAGCGCAGTAGTCATGTAATAACAAGCATAATACATACGGTTGGCAGCTGCATACCAAAATTCATTGTTGATAATACCTTTCGTTTCTTCCCAAGTTTCAAGAGCCCGATTCATACGGTTCATCATCAGCGATTTTTTTTCTTCTTCACTCAGTTTCATAATTCAACCCCTTCCTCTTCTATGTTTTTAAAGAATGGCGTACCTTTCCGTTTCATCCATTCGGACAGTGTATAAAGCTTCATACTGAAATACTCTCCAAGATTCCAGCCCAACTCTACAAAGGGGTAGGCATAAGTATCAAAATCAGAAGAAGTTATCTTGTCTTTATCCAAAAGTAACAACATATCCCAATCAGAGTCAGCAGTAGCGTCAGAACGTGCCTGTGAACCGAAAAGTATCAGTTTGCCTGATGGCAATACCGTTTCTTTCAATTCCTTAATTTTATCTATAATCTTTTCTGTTGTATGGGTCATAATCTCATCGTTTTGGTGAAGGCTTTACAAAGATAAGCATAATTTCCATTCTCAGCATCCTGAAGAGTAGGTTTTTACCTAAAAGAGGAAGAAACTCCGTTCAACGCAGTAAACAGTCCGTTGATAATCTTTGAGAGTAATATTTTTTATAGATGAATAATTCCAGACATCAATTCTCCCACTTTTTAATAGTTTCTATATTCTTCCGCCACATTTCCTCGAAATGGGCGAATTCCTTCTCGACTCGTCTCAGCAACGCTTGTTTTTCTTCTGCCGACATGAAACCGAAGCGTATGCTATTGCGAACCAGTTGCTTAATTTCGTAATAACTGATATCATAGCGCAAGGCAACTAACACATATTGTTGCGTCAAATTTGTACGCAATATACCCGGGTCATCCGTAGAAAGAATAGTAGGTACATCCGCTTGCCGATAAAGCATGAACGGATGAGCATCATCCTTGACACCGAGAATAAACTCATTGCTTGTCAGATTGATTTCAACCGGTACCTGTCGCTTTCGCATGGCATCCAGTAACGAAATACTTCCTTCTTCAAATGCAACATCAACCCCATGCCCGATACGGTCAGCTCCGGCAACGAAAACCGCTTCACGGATGTGACTGCACATTTCTTCCGGCTCGACCAGTCCCAATGTCAATTCCCCTGCATGGAGAGAGGTTTTTACACGGTTTCCTGTAGCCTTATCCAAGTAGCGGAACATTTTCATGTGAGCAGTGTAGTCTGCCATCGCAATCTCACTATTCTCGGCAGATACGATATTTACACCCACCAACTTGCTTCCTTTCCTCAGACAGCTTTTGAATGCGATGTAAAGTTGAGCATAGACCACAAGCGGAGTGGCATTGCGGCTGGCATACCCTTGATAATAGCAGACAGGGGCACGGTCATATCCGGATGAAAGGGTACTATGAATGTCAATGCTGTCAATATAGGCAACATACTTGTCCACCCACTCGCTCATTGCCGGTATCTTCTCCCATTCTTTGAAAATTTCGTCCAGGACTTTGTCTGTTCCTTCCCGTCCCTTTGTCCGTTCCGTGTCTTCAAGAATGGCCTTCTGTAACCGATCATTGTAACGGACATAGAAATCATTTCCACAAAGAGCATCAATTTTCGCCACATTGATACCGGGCGAGGAAAGCATTATCTCCAAATATTGCACATTTTCACGTGCTGCCCGTTTGCGTAATTCCTGCATCAACTCTACCGTATGTTTTCCTGCCACGGCATTGAACAGTCCGAATGCACCGAAGAAATATTCGTCTGCCCCCAACGGGAACTTTCCCGGATTGAAATTGCGGATAGACCATTTATCTATCAATGCCATACGGGTATTATGCAAGTTCGGCATATCAGGTGAAAGTCGCAACATCTCCTTGCCTCTTGTGCTATCTTTGAGCTGATAGAGCTTCCCGGTAGCCATATCCACCCACAGGCCATCTTCTGTAGCGAATTTAAAATAGCTTTCTGCATAGGCCGCACCAGTCAGGTGATTATGCAAATCCCCTCCCTTAGGCATTTCGGCAAAGAACTGCCGCAGACGGTTTTCATCCTTGCGTATAGTTGCAAAATACTCGCTCACCTTTACGGAGTCAGGTTGCGCATAAACCGTTACTATGTTGAATACGCATAGTAACGGTAATATGAAACAAGAATATAGTAACCTATTCTTCATCTATACCCAATTTTGATTATGTCGTCATTAGATAATATTCCCCTATACTTTCTACGATATGTGCTAACTGCTCGGCTCCCGGTATATTGTCTATACACTTAGCTTTTGCTGTTTCGGAGTGTATGCATTCTGAAATGCTAAAATAATTCATAATTTATTTACTTTTAATAGTTGTTATTACTAAAGAAGAAGTCGGAAAATGTACGATACTAACTCCGTTTAATCCGTCATAGGGAAATAATTGCCATTTATCATAGTGAGGAACTCACCGCGTTGTCTTCCATCGGGATGCTTGTAGCCAATGTGTATCCAGTTCGGCACGCCTTTCTTGTTTTCCTTTTCGGAAATCATCTGGTCGAATGGATGGTGGGAGAGGAACTCGCGGCAGAAATGCTTAAACTTTATCATCTCACCGTTTACGGGTATCAGGTCGAAAGCATAGCCGTAGCAATGAGCCGACGTATTGGGGCCGTGTACGGCAGCGTTCAGTGCCGGACCACGATAACCGGACGAAACATGAATGCCCGGCGAACCCAGTCCCACACTGCTGCAATATTGCCCCCATGCTTCGCGTAGCGGGTCTATCAAGGTTTCTATACTCTCTAAGATATGCGCTGTGTGTTCAGCATTAGGAGTGTTGTCAATGCCTTTCGTTGTTGCCGTAGCAGAACGTGTACAGTCTTCAAGTGTAAAATACTTCATAACTCAAAATTTTATAAGTTTATACTATTTGCGGCAGATTATGCCGGATTACTGTTTGTTTTCATTGGAGCATACCATTTCATTGTTCACGTGTTCCAAAGGTAGAGAAAGAAAATGAAAATGATATGCTCTTTTTTAGACTTGTTGGCTCAATCTGTCCACTTGTTGGCTCAAACTGTCACAAGCATTAACTCGGCCTGTCCAATATCACTGTTAATCAATCCATTTCGGTTTGTCCCCAAATTCGGTAGGAGCCATTCCATATTTACTTTGAAACATCTTATTAAAGTTAGAAAGGCTGATTCCGCAAAGTTTTGCGATAGTAGTAATGGCATATTCCGGACAGGTCTGTAGCAATGAAGCGGCATATTCCATCCGCTTTTTGTTCAGGATGCACGCAAAAATGCATGCTTAACGCAAGAAGAACTTATCAAACGGAGGATTTCCGTGCAATACGTGCAATCGGATTTGTAATCCGATTGATTGAGTATTAGGATTTGTAATCCGCTCATATACATGTGAATTTATTTAATTTGCATAGCGAAGGCGGATTAAAAATCCTGATACTCATGACCGGTATTCTGCAGGGTTTCTCTGGCTTGTTCCAGTTCGGCCCCCGAACTGCTGTCCAGTATTCCTGCCAAGATATCCATGTCGTTCGGAGAAAAGACTGCCAATACTTTTGCCCGCTTTTCATTCAGTGCCATAATTTGGCTTTGAGCCACAGTTTCGTACCATTCAAGATAGGCTTCATTGTATTTAAGATTACCTGCCGCATCCGTACTGGGATACAGTTTGCGCAACCTCTCCTTAGCCGCATTCTGTTTTTCCGCCCATGCTTTTTTTTCTGCCACATACTCATCGTACAGACGATAAAAGACCTCCTGCAGAGTGTATGTTTTGTCTTCTCCGTCTCCGAAATCATACGGGTAGGGAGTCAGCAGAAGTTCGCGCAGCAGTTTTTTGGCCTCTGCAATCTTCTCATTCAGTTTTGGGGTTAGCGTGTCGAGCGCAGAACGATACTGGTAAGGCAGTGTCATGCCGTTGTCAGCTCCCACTACATGGCCGGGGTCGAACAGTTTGTTTGCCAGCCGCGATTCATTCGCCTCGATGGTCGGTCCCTTGGGGGCATTGTTTTTGTAGTCATACGCAAAGTCTTCGGGCGACAATGCCTGACCGGGCAGGGTTATGCACAGATACTGTTGCGGGTCATCACCGCCAATGACATCTACAATCCGATCGTAAATGATGTCGAAGAAAGATCCGTTGGCGTCTCCTTTATTTTCACCTATGCCATTGTTTTCCCAAAAAGGAGTTATGCCGCTTGCCCTTTTCTCGGCAGCCGGTATCTCTTTTTTAGTTACTTCGTCTGCATTCTTTGCTTCCTTTTCAACGATGGGAGCATCTTGAGGTTCATTTGTTTTAGCCATAATTATAGATTGATAATTAAAAATATTTATATCCCATGACAGCGATATGCTTTTAGCTTATCTATAGCCTGTACCTCCGTGTGAGGTACAGCAGATGGTGATGGTATCACCTACTTGAATACTTTTCTAATCATAACAGTACATGTTTTTTAATATTAAATTTAGCAAGTATCAGGATTTGTAATCCGTTGCAACACCGCATATAATACTCAAGTCACAATAACCTCTAACAGCCCCTTCTCCCCGGCATAATTTCTCGCCGAACTATACAAATACTCTTCCGGACGTGAGACGATTTCCTGCCGCACAGGATTATTATGAATATAATTCAGTTTTTGCAAATAGAAATCATGTAAATAGATTAATTCCGGGTGACCATCCTTCCGTATCCTTTTTTTACTTGACAGTAGGCAATAGGCAATAGATTCCAAGATGATATGTTTGTATTTGGGACGGGTAAATATATCTATCCAATCTACTACGGTTGAAGTCNACCATCCTTCCGTATCCTTTTTTTACTTGACAGTAGGCAATAGGCAATAGATTCCAAGATGATATGTTTGTATTTGGGACGGGTAAATATATCTATCCAATCTACTACGGTTGAAGTCACAAAGTATAACTCATCTAAAACTCTATTTGTTGTATCCATTTGAGGGGGGGGATTTGTGGGGGCAAAAGTACACGTTTAAGTTGAAATACCATTCGGTGAATCGGATTACGTGACATGCAATCGGATTGCAAATCCGCCGGAACGGAGGAACGGACGGATACTATCTTCTTATCCAGTTTTCAGTTTCAATACCGGGAATCCGAGAAAGATGTTTTGTATTTTCTGATACTAAAACCATTTTATTTGCTACTGCCGTAGAGCCAATCAACAAATCAAAATCATCAATCAATTTGCCTTGTTTACGCAATTCAGCTTTAAAATCAGCAAAAAATGACAAGACTGGGTAAATAGGTAAAACGACAAATAAGCTTATTAATTCCTTGACTTGTGCTAGATGCAGTTCTTTCTTGCTACTGCATGCTGCTCCATACAATAATTCACCGACTGTTATTTCTGAAATACAACAGTTGTTTCGTCCTATTTCTTCTATACGTGCGGGAACATCATATTTCCCTTGCAGGAAAAAGATGCAAATATTTGTGTCTAATAAATATTTCGTCATTCGTCAAAGGATGTTATCTTGCGTGTTTTATTACTTCTACGTCCTGTCCGAATTGCTTTTTCCATAGCTTCGGCATCCGGATCATTGGTCCAAACACCTGCCAGCTTGCGAAGAGCCTCATCCTTTTTTGTTTCTGTTGCTTCTTCCGCCTTACCGACACTCTTCATCAAAGACTCGGTGAGTTTATTTACTAAATACAATTTAGCCTTATCACTCAATGAGTTCAGCATAGAAAAGTAATAATCAGCTAAATGAATATTAGCATCAAAAGTTTTCATAACTCTGTCTCCTTTCTTTTTTTAAGAACAACACAAAAGTAACCATTTATGCTGTAATGGCAATTGTTTCCTCTGTTTTTTTATCTTTCCCAATCCTTATTACTCTTATGTTGCATAGCATCGGAGGATATGGTAATCGGATTACGTGACGTGCAATCGGATTTCCGTGCAATACGTGCAATCGGATTTGCAATCCGATGATTGAGTATTAGGATTTGTAATCCGCTCATATACATGTGAATTTATTAAATTTGCATAGTAAAGGCAGATTAAAAATCCTGATACTTATAACCGGCGGATTTACAATCCGCCGGGACGGGTATTCCGTATTTTTGCAGAACAATTTTGTTCTGCACGATTAAATCCGTGCCTGAAAGCATCATCCAGTTCACTCCAGCCTTACATACTCTTGTTCAGATTCGTTTCATAAAATCAGCAGGTTACATCATTCTAAAATATAGCAGATAACCATCGGTTGGTTGTATATATTCAGTTTTATTATATGGCGGGCTTCAAGTGATGTGATGAAATCGAGTGTAATCAGATTCATGCCGGTCAACATTTCATTCCGTTTTACAGGGTCAAAAGAAGCCATCTCTTCTTTTACTATCCCTTTCACCAAATCAGCTTCTTTTCTGATTGAATAATAGAGATTAGGAGATATATTAATGGCATATATATCCAGAGAGAAAAAGGAATCGGCCTTTCCCACTCTTTCAGGCATATTATCTAAGTGTTTATGCAAATGCTTTCTCATTTCTTGCATTTGCTTGGTCGAAGTCGAGTCTTTAGTGCTATAAATATCGGGTGAATAAGTACCATCCATTTTCAAACGGCAGAAGTAGCGTTTATATTTACTGTCATCAGCCAGACCCAGCAGCTCATCGCTGATAATATTCAGCATAATACGTCTCTTTTCATCCAGTTCTCCAAATGTAGTTGAAGCGCTCAATGTATTGATACATACTTTATCTTTCAAAGTTAAAAGCAAATCACGAATCTTTTTTAACTGATCAGAACTATAACCTCCTGCAAATTTTCCTTTTCTAAGATTTAGTATTATAAATTCCTTAGGATGTTCGGTCATGAAACGAGAGATTTCATCCACTGCCTTGGATAGACTTTGTTCGGCAAAATAGAAGCCGTTATGATGCATGTATACAGAATTTCCCTTTACAATGAGTCTGATATCAAAACAGCGGACTCCTATCTCCAATTGCTCCTTGATGCTGAGAGACTGACATGATATTCGTCTGGCAATTTCATATTTAAAAGAACCGGAATTATGTGTAGAGGGCATTTTTATGTCGCATAGTTTTTGGTCTTTAATCTTTGAATACAAATCACCCATCCAGTCTTCCTGATTGAAGAAGTCAGAAGTCATATCATACAGTTTGAATACCTTGCATTCAAACTGTACATCACTCTTCCCTATAAATTGGCAAAGAATATTGTCATCTACACACACCTGTATCTGTTTATAAGCAAGGTTGGCAAATATATCTGCAAACACATTCTTTTTAACGAAATGTTTTTTTTTCGTATCATATTCGTATAGCTGGCAGTCGGCTTTCTTCACTTCCAGCAGGTAGGTGTAGTCATTATACTGAATCTTTCTCAGTTCTTTATGTTTTGCAGGGTCAAGAACCATATATGAAGGGGTTTTGATGTCAAAGTCAAAGGCCAGCTTTTGGTTCTTTTCCTCTAAATCGTAGATGTAGCATTGGTGATTAAAATAAAGCCCCATAGGTTTGGACGCATCCGCCAGCTCGATAAAATGCACAAAATTCCGATAGCCTGCATTGTAAAATATAGCACTGTCAAACCGATGATAAAATCTACCGTTATTATGATCTATGAATGCACGATTCGCTTTGTCGAACAGGAGAATATGCCAACGATACTGTATTCTGTCAAGTCCCGGTGGGAGTATGTCTGCAAGTGCCAAAAGATAGACGATGTTGTTGTAATTGATAATTTCAATGGCTCTGATTTTGTCTGTACACTGAATGGCAGTCTTATTAAATGTGAGAGAAAGATTGGGAATCGTATCATTCTTTTGCAGTTTGAATGTGTCATTCTCCCACATCAACAGACACGAATGTGTTGTTCCCGGAAAAAATAAAAGCCAAAACAGAGCACCGCTACACACAAAGACTTTGGACAGAGGAGCTGTTGGGATACTTTTAGAACATTTATATGTAAAGACTTTACTTCTGCTCACTTTGTCATCTTTGCCCCCACTCAACATAAATTCAAAACTTTTCTCAGACTTTTTGATGTACGTTATCAAACAGGTTCTCTTTTGCCAATAAAAACAATCCAGATACTCTTCCTTGGATTCCAATTTGAAATCAAGCGTTTTTACCGGGCTGCATTCCAACTCCTCCCTGTCGATGTCACTTAGCGTATGTGCCTCGGGATGTTGCTTCTCAGTATCATCTTCAAGTATCTTCCTGCCTTTCTTGATAGGGCTGCCAAATAGTTTCAGCCCTGCCACGCATGGGTCTGCATTCGTATTGTAATGGTCTGTTCTCCCCGCAATGCACGCCAGCGCATAGCCTTCCGGAAAGGTGTATTCTACTTTCACTCTATCATCGGGCTGATAGAAAGAGCGGAATCCGGCTTCTTTTTTATTCGTTTTAAACCACAGCGTACAAATCATATATGGAGAGCGACCAAACTTGCAATACTCGCAAATCACCGTTTGTATATATTCATCCCTGTCGAACTTAATCTCCATTTTCTTGCGCGCACCTCCACCGTGCATAGGCAATTCCTTATCAGCGTAAACCATTTGTATACGGTCGATGAACTGTACATAATCAATGTTGATTTGGGTTGGAAACCTGTATGGGTCTTCTTCATTGAATGCTTGATAAGCGCATACATCACTCCATTCTTCTCCGGCACCTTCAAATAAGGTATATTCCGATAATAAATTTTCCTTCATAAATAATAGATTTTAGATGGTTTGTTTATACTATTTTTTGTTCACTAATCTACTTCCAGCTAATGGTGCCACAAGAAGCGGTAGCACTACCACTTCCTTGTTTAAGTGTTCCACCTTTACCGACTTTACTCGCACTCAAATCTGTAGTACTGTTCAAGCCGCTCAAGAACTGCTGTTGATTCTGCCCGCTCTTCAACGTGATGGTGATGTTTCCACAAGAAGCGGTAACATTATTATTACCAGCTGCTTGCGCCATTCCTGTTCCAATGATGGCTCCTTCAATCTGGCCACCGTTTTTTACTGTCAGTGTTGTGTTTGTTATGGTGATAGCCTTACATGAAGAAGAGGATTCATAGGCCATTCCGCTGCCGATAACGGCGGCAGTTAACATATCGCCATTTGTGCGGTCTATCGTCAGGGTTATGTTTTTGATGGTGATGTTTCCGACACTTGCATCTATTTTGCCGCCAATGATGGCTTTATCAATTGCAGCTGTTGCTGATTGGGAGATATTCAGTGTCCCGCTACTCTGCCCGTCAAGGGTGATGTCGGTATTTTCATTGGTAAGCAGAATGGCACTTTTCCCTTTTGTTGTGTTGATATTGTTCGTGCCTGTCACGGTTAGAGTGGGGCTTCCGTTTGCCACATTGATGGCGGCATCATGGTTATCTATATTGAATGTGACACCATCCAGCGTTACGTTGCAAGTGCCCGTAATGGTGATGGGCTGGTCGCTTGTGCCCCTGATGGTGACATCTTTGTTGATACTGCTTGCATCCACCGGGCTTCCGTTCTTGTCGAGGATGGAGAACGCCGTATTTACCTTCACGGTATAGGTGTACACCTTTCCTGCCGCGAGCGTGATATCAGAGGTGAGTGTGCAGGTAGTGGTCTTACCGTCGGCATTGATGGTAATTACCTTGTCCATTGCGTTCGTACCCGGCACGAGGTTGGCTTCCCAGTAAGTGTCGTTGCCATAGGTGTTTTTCTTCATGGAGATGCCGCCGAGAGAGTTGCCACTTGCTGCTGTAACCGCACCGTTGTTGACGGTGCAAGAGGTATATCCTTTTACGCTTACAGCGGTGACATTCAGATTGCCGGTGTAAGAGCCTTTCTCTACCTTCACCCGTACTTTGGCAAGCTGGTGCTTGAAGTTCAAGGATATGTCTTTGCTATTGTAATTTACGTCAGACTTTTCGTCCGCTTTCAACACATACGCAAGTCCACTGCTTTGGTTGGCAAGGCTGACGATATTTTTTGTCATCGTACTTTGCCCGGCGATGTTGGAATACCACGCATTGATTTTGGATGATTGGGTGGTTTTCCAATAGACTGACGGATTATAGTCAGTTATGTTACCGCTTTCGTTCAGCGTACAAATAGTTTCCATATCGTTGTTGCCTCCGCTGACTACGACCTTTATCTGGTCGTCTTTCGTCCACTTGCTCTTGTGGCTGCCGTTTTCGTCATAGTCCGACACGCGTGTCTGCGGCGAAGCTACCACTTCGCTTTGCGTGGCAGTCAGCATCAAAGGGTACTTGCTTTCGGGCAGTATGTGTGAAGTGCTGTCCGTCACTTCGTCCTGCGTGCAGGCGGCGAACATCAGCAGGGATGCCAGTGCGCAGGCGGTCTGTAGTACTGTTAATCGTTTCATATCGCTTATACTTTTTATTGTTTTTACAATGTCATTATAAGCGTCCGGTTTGAAAGGGGAAGTGTTGAAGGGAAGAGTGGCGGATTACAAATCCGCCATAATTTAAAAAGGCTTAATCGTCTAATTCATCTTCGGCTATGGTTGCCAAATCAAAATACAGCAGGCGGGTATCGGCATCAGTATCTTCGTCATTCAGGGGAATAAAGCCGTTCTTCAAGTAAAAGGGAATGGCATCGGCGTATGCATCTACGGTCAAGAAACGGCAACCGGTCTTGTTGTTGATAACGAAATAACTCTTGATGAAATTCAAAAGAAATGTTCCCACATACTGTCCCTTCATAGACAAGTCAACACCCAAACGACAGATTTTCACGGCAGGATAGCTTTCCAACCGCTTCTCGTTCACAAAACGGTGTTTCCTAAAGCGGTTGAACTCCGTCTTGCTTTCAAAATCATTCAGGGAAACTTTATCGTTTGCAAGACTGAAATAGGCGGAAACGTCACTGACGAAAGATAATCTCTAATCTGCTGCTCCATATCTTTATACTTTCAACATTTTCATTGCAGCTTCATAGTCTTTCAGTCTTCTTTCTCTTTCTTCCTTCGTTTCCTTGGGCGGATTCTTCATCCGTTCCAGAAATCTTCGGGCATCTTCCCCGTAAAGTATCAGGGTTTCCTTGATAGGCCTTGCCATACAGCTTTCCTCCTTTCTATTTGGTTTACGATGCAAAGATACGGTTTCTTTCTCTAGTCTCCAACACAATCTTTCAAAGAACGCTTTTGTTTTCAACATCTTACGTTGCGCCACCGCCTCCGGCGAGAGAGGCAGTTGCTACCTTTAGCAGGGTGGCTCGCTCCGGGCTTACGCTTGATGCCCGGCGGTGGCTGAGTCTATGGAACGGGGAATTTTATCCCAGCGGGTTCTCTCCCTAGTCGCCGTCGCTGCCGGAGTCGTCGTCGGGGGGAGTGTCTTTGGTGTCCGGGGAAAGGGGCAATTTTTTCATTTTTGTCTGATATTATTGTATGGTGGCATCACCACTACCGCCTGTAACATCTGTCCATCCACCAATGGTGCAACCGCTTACCGTCAGTCCGGTCTTCTTTATCGTGATGGTGAAGGTATAGGAGGTGCCGGCTACCAACTTATTGTTGGTGAATTTAATATCAGCACTATTTTTATAATTCTGATTGCTAATGGTGGCAGTGAAAGGCAATGCTCCGCTCACATCCTGCGGATAAAGAATCATGGTGAAGATACGTTGGTTACCTGCATCCTGCGATGGGCAGTTTGTGGAAACAGACCAGTCGTCAACAACGGAGCATGTACTTGTAGGTGCGGCTGTACCGTCTTTCACATTGAAAGTACCCTCATGCTTCAATCCTCCCAAGGTATAAGTACCGCTTTTTACATCCTCGACTGAAAATCCGGCATCTGCAGAAGTTTGCAATACCAGCTTCAGGCGTGCCATCATATGCTTGAATTTAGTGTCTTCGCTGCTAAAATTGATGGTAGGACTTGCATAGGTGGTCTTTGCTCCGGCGGCAAACAGATAATCAATGTCCTTCTGATTAGTTGATTGACTGGAGGTGTTGCCGGAGATTGTCCCATCTGTTCCCGGCAGGCCCTTTTCTGTTCCGGTGAAAGGATAATAAGCGGAGAAAGTAACTTGGTCCGTTCCCTGGAAGAAGATGCCGCTTTTCGTTTCTTCAGTATCACCATTATAATGGGTGAAGGTTCCGTTAGCTTGGGCAGTGACATACTTCATGTTGGTGTAATTGGTATTCGTACTGCTGCAAGAGATACCGATAGCGTCACCGTTCTCCCATGAAGCATCTGCTGCACGGGTTACGGCTCCGTCTATACCTGCAATGACTTGTGCAGCCACCGGTCCGTCGTAAGGGATGGTTTCAATCTCGTTATTGCTGCAAGCGGTGAAAGCCAGTGTCAGCATTGCACTTGCCAGTAGGCTGTAATTTCTAATAGTTTTCATATTCGTTCTTTGTTATAAGTGATTATTAATGATTTGTCCGGTTACATGCCGGCATTGATTTCATGGTTCTTTTCGTCCCATGCGGAGATAGAGGAAGTACCCACCGTCAGTCCGGTCTTGTTCAGGTTGATGGTGATGTTGTACTGCGCGCCGGCTTGCAGTTCGTTTTTACTGTCGTTACCCGTAACTTGAGCCAAGTCTATTTCGGTGGAATACGAGTTGCCGCCCGTCTCTGCCGTAAAACTTAGATTATTGGACGAGAAAGCCTGCGGGAAAAGAATCAGGGTATAAGCGACAGAAGCCTTGGATTCATCTTTTGTTACAGTCGGAGTGTTGTATGCCACATCGGAAGTGTTATTGGCGAAAGTCCACATCACTCCCACACTGCCGGTAGCAGTGGCTACTCCGGTTGTCCGGTCAAAATTTCCTTCGTGCAGAAAATTCTCCAAAGAGCATACGGCAGCCGCCACTTCTTCGTAAGTCACACCGTTACCGGCTTTCACGATTAGCACCAGCTTTGCCATCTTATGCTTGAATGTGAAGTCCACCGGCACTCCCTTGCTTCCCGTGCCTGTAGCATAAAGAAAGTCGAAGTTCTTCTGATCCACCTGTCCCCAAGTATCGGCAGTGATGGTGGTGGCCGCGGTCATGCTTTCATTCCACGGGTAGTAGGCGGTAAAAGTCACCGTCTGGTCGTTCTGATAGTAGATAGGTTGCTGTCCATCATCTACTACAAACGTTGCGTTGTCACGTTTGTAGGGGACGTTTGTATAGGCCACGCCGCCGGTTGTTCCGGAGATGCCAATCTTGTCCGTATCTTCCCAAGTCTGGTCGTAGGCCCGGGTATGGGTTCCCTCAATGCTTCCGGTGAAAAGGACTATGTTGTCCTTCTCCGTACCGGTGTTATCCGTCTCGTCGCTGCTGCATGCTGCCAACATTGCAGCTATGGTTATAATCATCAAATGCTTCGCTTTCATATTTCTGAAAAATTATTAGTTATATCTTATCTTGAATTCTTCTCCGTTTAGTTGGCATCCACCGTTGTGCCGCCTTTCTCGTCCCATTTTCCGATCTCCCCGCTTACTTCTGCACCTGTGCGGTTCAGCTTCACGGTGTAAGTGTACTTGCTTCCGGCTTCAAGCGTTTTCTCCATCTTCCAGGTGAAGGGGGCATCGTGACTGTTGTTCAGGTCGAACTCGAAGATACGGCTAGTAGCGGCATCGGGCAGCAGAATGGCTTCGTAGATATATTTCTCCGTCTGCTTGCAGAAGGGAATGTCGGCAAGGATTGCGGCATCCACCTTCAGCACCCCTGCGGTGAGGTCGAAGGTAGCGGTGGTGTGCTGCTTGTCCACCTTTACCGTCAATCCGCTCATGTCTCCGGCATCGACTCCTTCGCCGGGCTCTACGGTCAGTATCACCTTGCAAAGCTGGTGCTTGAAGTCGAGGGCGACGGTCTTGTCCGTCTTTTTTCTGTCTTTCACGTTGTTAGAGTACATCAGGTCGAGAGCTTCCTGATCGGTCTGTGTGGCTACATCGATGGCGTAGAGGTAATGCGCTGTAGATGCTTCCTGTCCGACGGTTCCCTGCGGATAGTAGGCATAGAAGTCAACGCCGCTGTTGTCCATCGGGTAGTAAATAGCGGTTCCGTCGGGGACGAAAGCGTTGGGGATGCTTCCATCCACCACATAGCGGACGTTTTCTGCTTCCTCGCTGATGTTCTCCGGCAGGAAGGCTTGTCCGGCTCTTACCATGTAGATGCCGATGGCATCGGCTGGCGACCAGGTCTGGTCGATGGCACGGGTTTGCGTCACTCCCACGGAAGCGCGGAATTCTACCGGCACGCGTCCATCCGTCACGTCGCCCGGTTCGTTCTCATTGGTACTGCATGCGGCAAGCATAAGTGCCGCAGTGCCCAAAATCAGATAATTCTTCATGAGTTATTCTTCTTTATCTATTTATTCTTGGTTATTCTTACTCGGCACTGCCAGGTTCGCCGGCACCGTTGCCCTCGTTCCAGTCGCTGATGCCACCGGAGACATCAAGAGTTCTGCGGTTGATGGTGATGTCGTAGATGTTCTTGTCGCCTGCATTGAAACTCTTGCCGGCGGGGATGTCCCAATAGAACTTCTCGCCGGTGCTGCTGAAGGTGAAGACCAGTTGCCGGCCCGGGGTGAGGGCTTTCCCCGTCAGGTCGTCCGGAAAGAGGATGGCTTCGGCGGAGGTGCCGTCGGCGGCAGTCAGCAGGGAGATGGAGGCGAGTTCCTCCGTGAAGCCGGTTGCATCGAATTCAGGATCGTAGATTGCTGTTTTCCATTGCTTGGTGATTTCCACCTTCAGGCCTTTCAGCTCGTCGGGGGTGATGCCCTTGCCGGGGGTGATGTTCAGCTGCAACTTGGTCAGGCGGTGGCGGAAGTTTAGTACGACTGAGGGATTCTCCTTGTTGTAAACGGCTGCACCTGCTTGTGTGCTACTTTTAGCATCGGCAGTCATCAGATCGAGGACGGCTTGTGAGGTTTGGCCGGTAAGGTCGGCGGTCCATTCGCCGTCTCCCACGTCTTTGTAAGGGTACCACGCATGGAAGTCCACATTGCTTCCGTCTGTAGGGAAGTAGATGATGGTTGCCACCGGGGTGAAGATGCCGGCATCTGTCTTCGTCTCGTAAGGGATATTATCGGCTCCTTCTACAAGGGTGGTTTGGCCTGCGGCAAACATATAGATGCCGATTTGGTCGCCGGCATCCCACGTTTTGTCGTGGGCACGGGTCTGCACGCTGATGCCGCCCGTCACTTGCAGGGCCACGCGTCCGTCACTTTTTCCATCATCCGGCGCACTGTCGTTGCTGCACCCTGCCGGGAGGAGTGCAAAGGTGCAAAGCATTATGCCAAGGCCTATGCCCGGCTTGCTGAAGTTCTTCTTCTTCATATTTTTGTTGTTTTAATGTATATCAATATTTCCGTTGTTTATCACGGTCCAGTTGCCAATGGTGGCTGTGAGGCCTGCTTCTGCGGGCAGTTCCAGCGTGGCATTCAGTTCCAGCGGTTTCATGTCGCTGCCGAAGTTTTTCAAGGGTTCGGTCAGGTCGGTGGTGAGGGTCTGCACATGGCCGTCCGTCTGGGTGATTTCCAATGTCAGCAACTGCTTCTCTCCGGCGATTACACCCAGCAGGCGCATGGTGGCGGAGAGTATCGGTTGCCCGGCTGCACGTGTCTGCCCGTCGTCCGTTCCGGGGGCAAAGGCAGGGATGACGGTCTTACCTTGGGTTGCTGCAATGGTTCCGGTGGCCAGGTCTATCGAGGAGGCAATGCCCGTCAGTGTGGCGGTGGTGGAGGCAATGCGCTGCTCGTCGCCGGGCTTCAGCTTCAATGTCAGCGTCAGGCGGCGGATGCGTTGCTGCATGGCTACGGTTACTTTCAGTGTATCGTCCTTTTCTATTTCCAGCTTCTGCGCGGCGGAGAACAGGTAACCGGGCATCGGTTCCAGTGTGCCGTCCGGCAGTGTGTTTACTGTGGCGGCGTTTCCGCTGACGATGCTCCCTTCGGCAGAGTTATAGACCAGCAGGTTCTGTTCGCCGGGCAGGAACAAGGCGTTGAAAGCATTCGTCGCTCCACTGACGGTCTGTTCTTTGTCGCCAATGCGCAGGATGTAGCTGCCCGGTACGGTGGCATCTGGAGAGAGCGCTGCCCAGTCGGTGTTTACCACGACGGCGCCCTGGTCGGGATGCGGGGTTTTGCTTGTGTCGTCCTTCGAGCAGCCCGTCAGCAGTAGCGCTATGAGCACAATCGGGAGAAACATGATTCTTCTCAGCATATTATCTATTATTTTAGTAAATTCTTCGGGAGTGATGTCGGGAGGATTGAGCGCATAGGGGCGCCGGGAAGTGGGGACTTGCTTCCTCAATTCCAGATTTTCGGTGATGTAACGTATCAGATATTCCTGGCTGCGGCGCAGGCGGCGTTTGTAATGACAGAGGGCGATAGTAAGAAGTATGATCGTCAGCAGAGACACTATAAGCAGGGAAGGCAGCACCGGAAAGGCACTACCGGCTTTATAATCAGAATAGGATCTCATGATTATCCCGGCACAGACCGGTACCGGGATGCAAGTGAAAATAAATAGGAGAAAGGGATATAATATAGAAGAAATAAAAAGCCGGAAGGCTTGTTTATTTGCTATTTTTTGATTATAGAGACGTCTGCTTTGTGTGTGTGTGTGTGTGTGTGTGTGTGTGTGTGTGTGTGTGTGTGTGTGTGTGTGTGTGTGTGTTAGGAAATTATTTCTAACTTCCAAACTATAGGTGTTAAATATATCAATACTGTTTATCTTCATTGGAGCATACCATTTTTCATTATTTACGTGCTCCAAAGGTAGAGAAAGAAAATGAGAATGATATGCTCTTTTTTTGACTTGTTGGCTCAATCTGTCCACTTGTTGGCTCAAACTGTCACAAACATTAGTTCGGCCTGTCCAATATCACTGTAAATCAGGCTATTTCTGTTTATCCCTGAATTCGGCAGGAGCCATTCCATATTTACTTTTAAACATCTTATTGAAGTTGGAAAGGCTGATTCCGCAGAGTTTTGCGATAGTGGCAATGGTATATTCCGGACAAGTCTGTAGCAATGAGGCGGCATATTCCATCCGCTTTTTGTTCAGATAGCTCGGCAGGGGCATGTTCGTGTTTTGTTGCAAAATCTTAGCGAAGCGGTTTTTGTTGACGCCTATAAGTTTTATCAAGTCATCGCGCTTTGCATCTTTAAGAAACAGCTTCTGTTCTGTGACGATAGCGTCCAGTTCCCAATACAGCCGTTGGTTTTCTATCACCTCTTTCTCCGGCAGAACCTCTTCGGCAGGAACGGGAACGATTGGTTCTTCCGTCACTTCCGGAAGGGAAACTTTTCCGGCGGTCGCCTCATTCTGCCGCAGTTCCTTCCGGAGACTCTCAAGCTCTTCCTTATAGGCCAGTAAATCTTCGATGGTCTGTACCATAGCCGAATTTTTAAGCCGTATGGTCAGGTTGTGGCGGACGGTAAGCCACAGGAGGATGCCCAACAGGAGAGCGATACACCCTATAGTCCACAAACAAATATTGCGCGTGTAGGCATCGGCTTCCTGCTTTTGCAGTTGCAAGTCCTTCTCGTGCGTTTCGTAGAGGGTTGCCAGTTCCAGTGCCGCGCTCTCCTGTTCCCGGTTCTTGATGCTGTCGCGCAGCACGGCAAGCTCCTTGAAATAGTGTGTGGCGGCACGGTAGTCGCCTTTTTCCTCGTAGGCCCGTCCGAGGGATTTCTTGATGGTGGTCATGTGGTAGGTCACCGTGTCACCCTGTGCGGCAAGCGTTTTCTCGCGGGCGGAGTTCATGCGGATCACCTCATCGTACCTCTTCCGGTCGAAGAGATAGGGCATGACGAGGTAGTCGTCGCGGGTATAGTCTGCGGCGGTGGAGAGGAACTTCTTATAATAATCTTCCGCTTCCTGCGTGCGCCCCAATCGGAAAAGGACAACGGCGTAATGGGCGTACATCGCTTTCTTCTCTTTCTCGCTCAGCCCTTCCATCGGGGTTTCACTGCCGGTTTCTCCCATCACCACCTCTTGCAGGGCTTCGAGCGTGCGGAGAGCTTCCTCGCTCCGGCGATCCAGCTCCTGAAAGGTGAGCAGGGTGTTGTAGTTATAGCGCAGGTTGTCGTACTTGTATTTATAGTCCGTCTGCTCCATCAGGTCGGCGGCACGCTGCATATAGTCGTAGCCTCTCTCCTTGTTGCCTTGGTAATAGAGCATCTTTCCCATGTTGAACATGGCGATAGATTGCATTTCCTTGTTATCGCATTGCTCCGCTTTCTTCATCAGCCGGTCCACGTACTGCGCTTTCTTGACCTCGTTGTGCAGGCAGTCGTAGCAGGAGATCAGGCGGTGCGTCTGTTCCATGGTGCGGTTGTCGTCCAGCCGCACGGAATCGCTCTCCAAGGCGCGCTTGTAGAATTTCAATGCCCGGTAGTATTGTCCGGTATTGAAGTAGAGGTCGCCTTCGGTGATGTCGAGTTTGTAGTCCGGCAGCTTCTTCCGCTTGCGCAGTTCCTGCATGATGCGTTCCGCTTTGTCGAAGTCGGAGAAGGTATAATCGTAGACGCAGTCGTCGGTAACGAGGCTGTCCGGCAGGGAGGTGCTGTCATCGGCAAGGGCATGTGTCCCGGTCAGGCTGATTGCCGTAATCATCCATGTAAGTATTGTGCGGTAGAGGTTATTCATCTTTCCAATTGATTTGTGTTCTTGGCATACACCACACTCTTCCCCATCCCGTGCCTCATCAGCACACCGTCTGCAATAAACGCATTCAGCTCGGCAACGGCCTGCTTGTAATTGCGTCCGGTCAGTCGGGAGTATTGCGCACGATTGATGCAGGGATATTGAGCAAGATAATCCTGCAACAGTTTCAGGCATTCTTCTTTTGTCGGAGCAGCAGCCTGCGCTCCCGTAGTGGAGACCGGCCTGCGCTCAAAATGTATCTTTTCATTCAAGCTGCGATAGAATTCCTTGCCCAGACGAAAGTTCAAGCCGCGCAAAGAGACAGAAGCAGACCGCAGGTCTTTCTTCTCCATGACGGGACGGCAACTCAACGAAGGGGTGAAATAGCCCAGTTCACCCAATTCTACCGTCCAGCCACCGGCAAGGCTATCGCACAGTTCGTCCATGAAAGCTGTCATGGCTCCCTCGAGCATGCTGTGGCTGATGCCGGTAAAATGATGGACACGGTCGATAAATTCTTTCCGGTCAATGGTACCCTTGGGAACAATGCGTGCATGCAAGGGTTGACGTTCACCTGTGTTCCGGATATCCGGTGTTTCGTAAAGATCGTAATAAGCGCTCATATTTATTTTTTTTAAAGGTGATGAAGAAGGACTTCAAATGCTAATAATTATTTGTTCTTCTGCAGGGAAACTTTCATACCACTGCAGTGGTATGAAAGTTTCCCTGCAGAGGGATGAATTTTTCCTTATAGTGTAACAAATAGCTATTAGTATACAAAGATACTAACTATTGCCACAAAAGTATACAGTTTTCACAATAAAATTTCTAATTTTATTCCCTGATAATAGAAAAGACCGGGAGAAGGATTTGCAGAAGGAGGTGATGAGGTAAATGGGGATTTACCAGCGTAGCGCTGGAGCAAGGTTTCCATTCGGATTACTTGCGCATCAATGCCTGAAAGGCTTTTATCTATCAGCCCAGGGCAACGCCCTGGGTAATAATGCGCTCGTATCTCTGCGCCCTGAAAGGGCAAAAGCCCGTTATACAATCTTATGCCCTTTCAGGGCGTAATGTGAGAGGGGCGTTCTTAAACCCAGGGCGTTGCCCTGGGCTGATAGATAAAAGCCTTTCAGGCATTGATGCGCTGATGCTTTGCTGCGCTAAATTATCATTTACAGCGCCCTCCAGAATTTTTGGAAATCCTTGTAACGTCCGTAGCACACTAACTGGTCGCCTGCCTGCATTTGGTCATTATCAGGAAGCTCATTCACTACATTGTGTTCGGTAAAAGAAATGCCGAGGCAATTCTTTATCGTTTCGGCACGCTTCAGAGCAAGTATTTTCAAACCAAATTCCTTGTCCAGATTCAATTCATTGGCATAATAGCCTACAAACTTTTCCGGAATAGTGAATTTAACAACATAATAATCCGGAGATACGCGGAAAGTCTCCATATTAGCACCGAACTCCAACAACTGCACCAATCCACGCGCCGCATCTTCTTCAGGAGTAAGAATGCGTTCCAACTCAAAGGCTTCGAGCACAGAGCGATGAACAGCATCGATAGCACGCGCATAAATATGTTGTACCTTTTTCTGTTTCAGCAATGCTACCACACGAATGGACGCACCAAAGTTCTCACCGATGGCAACAATCACCACATCTACCGTATTCAGCGGAAGAACGGACAAAGCCTGCTCATCCGTAGCATTAATAACAAAAGCCGTAGCAATCTTCTCCTTTAAACTTTCTACGCGACCGATATTTTCGTCCGCACCTATCACTTCATGTCCCAAGGCAGAAAGTTCTTCGGCAAGCACCTGCCCATAATTTCCTAAACCGATAATAATGTATTTCATATTTCATTAATATTAGTATGTCACTATAGTATAAACAACAAAGATAAATACTTTTCTCTAATATCGCACTGTTTTATTTTAAACGTATGGCAAGCCGGCAAATGTAAGATTACAAAAAACCGTAGAAAGTACTATTTTCCCCATTATTTGTATTACACTCAGTCCCGTCAACTCCCCTAACTTTGCCTACAATAATCAACCCTTAAAAAGTAACATGAAGAAAAACAATTTATGGATAGTGGCTTTGTTAGGAATGGCGCTATCAGCTTGCAGAGAACAGAAAGAAATAAAAGAAAACACATCTGATAGAGATATCTCAGAGATGATTATTTCTTTAGAGCAAAAAGCCTTAGCCGCTACCGACGGAATGGCATTTGTTGAACTCTCGGACACCGATGTCGTTTATTTCGACCCTTCTCTTGAAAAGAAAATTGAAGGACTGCAACAACTGCGGGCACATTATGAAAACATGAGTAACACTGCTCCCGCAGACAGTTTCGAAATGATACGTCCCATCGTCCAGGTCACGCAAAACATAGCAATACTCACATTTAATCTGGACTCCTACGAAGCCGGTAATGTAACAAAGTGGAACTGTACCGAAGTTTACAGACGCAACCTCGACAATCAGTGGAGAATAATACAAACCCACTGGTCGTTAGTCAAGCCTATCGAGTAAATTAGTTAATAATAATCTGCCCGCTCGGATACTGATACTTCGTATGCTTCTTCTGCTTGATGACGCCAAGCATCAAAGTTATCAATCCCACGCGTCCCACAAACATCAGCAGAGCTACCAGCAGTTTGCTGTCATCTCCCAGCAGCGGTGTAAGATTCAGGCTGGAACCCACGGTGCTCAATGCCGAAACACATTCGAAAGTAATGGCCATGAGAGACGCTTTGGGTTCCAATATGCTAATGACAAAAATAAAAAGAAACAGAACGCCGAACGACATCACCACCGTAGCATTGGCACGGCGAATGGAATCGTGCGACAGTTCACGCCCGAAAACCTCTACCCGCTCCGTGCCCCGCAACACAGCCACCAGATTCAGCACCACCACCGCAAAGGCATTGACTTTGACACCACCCGCCGTAGACTGCGAGCCACCTCCCACCCACATCAGGAAGAGATAAATCAGCAATGTCTGTACCCCCAGTCCCGCCAGGTCTACACTGGTAAAACCCGCCGTACGGGGACACGAAGCATTGAAAAACGCCTGCGTCCACTTATCGGCCACCGACATGCCCGCAAAAGCGCCGTTCCACTCAAAAGCAGCAATGCCCACCGTGCCCAGCAGCAGAAGGAGGAACGTGACGATCAGCACAATCTTTGTATTCAAATTGTACAAATGATAAAAACGGCGTCCGTCCCAGTGCCATGTACGCACGAACTTCCACAAACGCCCCAAGTGATAGAGAATGATATCCTTGAAATTCACCAATATAGGGAAGCCGATACCACCCAGGATAATCAGCAGAGAGATATAGACATAGAACGGATTATGCCCCGTCATCATCAACGGATTGCCCAGGTTGCCCGGCAACGTAGAGAACCCGGCATTGCAGAATGCCGAAATGGCATGGAATCCCGAAAAAGCCAGTTCTTCCTGAAGGCTCATCCCCATCGTACCGTGTATATTCCCCCAGATGGCCAGCGTCCCGACTCCTTCAATCACCAGCGTAAAGCCAAGAATATAGACCAGCGTGGAAAGCAGCGAGTTCAACGAGTTGGAACTGACCATATCGCGCACCACCAGCTGATTGTAGAGCGACGTATTACCCATGAAGAACATTGCAAAGAAGCTCGTCAACGTCATCACCCCGAGGCCGCCAATCTGAATCAGCAGGATAATCACCACAAAACCCGTCGTTGTAAAAGTAGAAGCCACATCCACCGAAGTCAACCCCGTGACGCACACCGCACTGGTGGAGATAAACAATGAATCGACCCACGAAATGCCGGCTACCGTGCAACGGGGAAGCATCAGCAACCCCGTACCTATAAGTATGATTATCAAGAAACTGCCGGCCAGGATAAGCGAAGGATTGGTACGCCGCCCCAACAGCCGCACCAGCCCGTTGGAAAGGCTCAGGAGAGAGAATACCAGCAATAAGGCAAGGTGATAGAGCTTGCCGTTCAGGAACTCCCAGAATTGCAGGATGGCACCCTCCTCCTCCGGCCGGTGAAAAATGACCGGGATAAGCGTGAGATAAAGCAGGACGGTCAATATCCACGTCAGCTTGCTGAACGTGCGCCGGGTATCCTTATATTCCAACAAAATGCGCAGGGTGACGTCTGCCATGAAAACAATCCATACGCCATGATACAAACGTTGCAACTGGTGCGCCTCGGCAGCCGAAATTGTAAATCCGTGTTCATAGACCACCCCTGCAATCAGCAGGATGGAAGCCAGATAAGTGATGGAAGTCATTGCTCCCACGATTATCCGCACGTAAGGGTGGATCCATTTGTTTTGGTACAGAAGAAATTTATGATAAATCTTCATAAGACATCTATTAATAAGACGCGGCAAACTTAGACAAATCTGCCTTCATATACAAAAAACAAAAGGAAAAAGAAAATGGTTTAAAAATAATAACTACATTTGGGCTCCAAATTATTTATAAATTTAACCACTATGAGCAACAAGACAAAAAGATTCATTCTTCCCGAAGAGGAAATTCCACGCTATTGGTATAATATACAGGCCGATATGGTGAACAAACCCATGCCTCCGCTTCACCCCGGCACCAAGCAGCCACTGAAAGCGGAAGACTTATTTCCCATCTTCGCCGAAGAACTTTGTCGCCAGGAACTGAACCAGACCGATGCCTGGATTGAAATCCCCGAAGAAGTGCGCGAAATGTACAAATACTACCGCAGCACTCCGCTGGTGCGCGCCTACGGACTGGAAAAAGCAATCGGCACGCCGGCACATATCTACTTCAAGAACGAAAGTGTCAGCCCGATGGGGTCGCACAAGTTGAACTCGGCCATTCCGCAGGCTTACTATTGCAAGCAAGAGGGAGTGACCAACGTCACCACCGAGACCGGTGCAGGACAATGGGGTGCCTCGCTGGCCTATGCCGCCCGCCTCTTCGGACTGGAAGCTGCCGTTTACCAGGTAAAAATCAGCTACGAGCAGAAGCCCTACCGCCGCAGCATCATGCAGACGTTCGGTGCGCAGGTCACTCCGTCGCCCTCCATGTCTACCCGTGCCGGAAAGGATATTCTGACCGCACACCCCAACTATCAGGGTTCTTTGGGAACGGCCATTTCCGAGGCCATAGAGCTGGCACAGACCACGCCCAACTGTAAATATACACTTGGCTCCGTATTGAGCCACGTTGCCCTGCACCAGACGGTGATCGGCCTCGAAGCCGAAAAGCAGATGGCAATGGCGGGTGAGTATCCCGACACGGTAATCGCCTGCTTCGGCGGCGGTTCCAACTTCGGCGGTATCGCTTTCCCCTTCCTGCGCCACAACATCCTGGAAGGGAAAAAGACACGCTTCGTGGCTGCCGAACCGGCTTCGTGCCCGAAGCTGACGCGCGGCAAATTCCAATACGACTTCGGCGATGAAGCCGGATATACGCCGCTGCTGCCTATGTTTACACTGGGACACAACTTTGCTCCTGCCAACATCCACGCCGGCGGTTTGCGCTACCACGGCGCAGGCGTCATCGTCTCGCAACTGCTGAAGGACGGATATATGGAAGCAGTAGACATCAAACAACTCGAATCGTTCGATGCAGGTTGCCTCTTTGCACAAGCAGAAGGCATCATCCCCGCACCGGAATCCTGCCACGCCATTGCCGCCGCCATTCAGGAGGCCAACAAATGCAAGGTAACGGGCGAAGAGAAAGTGATTCTGTTCAACCTCTCCGGTCACGGACTTATCGACATGGCTTCGTACGACAAGTACCTCTCCGGCGACTTGGTGAACTACGAACTGACCGATGCCGATATCCAAAAGAATCTGGACGAAATAGGAAATCTGGCTTAATAAATATTCGCCATACTGACAAGCGGTTCATAGAGTTTCTCAATGTCCTGCGAGTCCATCTCAATCTGGACCTGGTCCCCCGGAATCAAACGTGTTCCTGCGGGGACCAGGTTCTTTCCATCCCTATGCACGTTGATGATGATGCAACGCTCCGGCAAGGAGAGTTCGTCCACCAGTTTCCCGTCCAGGTAGGAGTCCGTCATAATTTCCACAGAAAGGGTATAGCGTTTCTCTTCTTTAAAATCGGGGGCATGAATCATGTCTTCATACAGAGCGACGTTGAACGGCTTCATCTGCAGAAGCTCGGTGAAGTAATAAGTCAGCCCGCCTACCACTACCGAAGGATAAAAGACTTCGAAATGCCCTGTTATCTCCGTAATCAGCACAATGGCCGTGAGTGGTGTGCGAACAACCGCCACCAGGAAAGCAGACATGGAAATCAACATCACATAGCTTACATTCTCCTGCCCGATGATGCCGTACTTTACCCCTATCAGGCCAACAATCTGCCCCAGCAGTCCACCCGTCACCAAAGTCGGGATGAAGTTCCCGCCCGGCAGCCCCGAAGAAACGGAAAAGACCGAGAAACCGAAATGCAGCAGCATGATGGCCGTCACCCACATAATGTCCGTACTGCCGTTCTGTGCCTGTGCCAGGAGGAACTGCTCGCCCCCACCCGTCAGGTTGACTTGCATCAACGAAATGACGTAGGCCACCAGCAGCAGGTAGAGCATCTTGATATACGTGGGCGACTGGACTTTGGCGTACACGCGCTTGAAGGAGATCAGGACAGACGAATAGAGTTTACCGCAGATAGAAATGACCACAGCCAGTATCAGGAAGTACTTCATCTGAATGAAGAAAGCGAATATGGGCTCTGTCACTTCTATCAGATGGTAGGGATTTACCGGAAAGACCATGCTTGCCACCGCTCCTGCCACCACGCCCGCCAGCAAGGTGGTAATGGCTGTTTTGGGGGCATCGAAACGCTCGATGGACTCGATGACGATGAGCGAAGATGCCAGCGGTGCCGCAAAAGCAGCTGCAAGCCCTGCACCTGCACCGGCTGCCAGCAGTTGTTTCTGCTCGCCTTTCAGGATACGCGTCCAGCGAGACACCAGGCTGCCGACATAGGAGCCTATCTGCACGGAAGGCCCCTCGCGCCCCAATGACAAACCTGCCGAAAAAGCAAGAATACCGCCTACGAATTTGGAGACCAGTTCGATGAAAGGATGTTTATAGGTAATGCGTCCATTAATGACTCCCCGCGTCTGAGGTATGCCCCCACCGGTGATGAGCGGCATCTTTTTCACCAGCCACGACACAAAAACAAGGATTCCCCAGAAGAAAAGAAACAACGGAATATGCCAGTACCACGCCGGACGTGAGGCAAAGAAATCACTGCGGAGGTGGAAAAAGTAATAGAGGAGGTAATGATAGGGTACGGCAACCAGTCCCGTCAGCAGCCCTACGAACATGCTGACGAAGTAGAGACGGGCATCCACTAGCTTCAGCTTCCAGATGTGCCAGCCGCGGACCGTCTTCCAGTTCTTGACTTTCGCCCAAAGTTTCTTTGTCTTATCCCAAAGTTCCATAACAAAACAACTCCCATCACTTGCGCCTTACAACAACAAGCAACGGGAGTTGTTTTATACAGAAACATTATTTACCAAAACCGGTTCTTTGCAGGATTATATTCAAATCCCACCATTTTCAGTTTTCGTACAATGCTTTCCTTTTCCACGTTCATATCCTCACAAAGTGCATCCAAGGAAGGATAGAAGTCACGTAGTTTTGTGTTGATGAAGCTATACAGCATCACCGGATCCTCAGGTAGTTTCATAATTACAATCTTTAATTAAAACTAATACCGGGGGCAAAATTACAACAAAAAACAAAAAGAAAAGGTATTTTAGTGTAAAAATTACAATTTACTTACGCAAACGATTGAGGAACGCCGGTCAGGGCTGCTCCGTTTGCTCTATCTTCAGGGACACCTGCTCGATAATCTTTTCGAGTCCTCCCTCCAGCGGTATCACATTGAAATCGGCCCAAAAGTCCTTGTCATACCTGAAGTCGGTCTCGGCAAATACGGTATGGGTAGGCAGCCGCTCCGCCCGGGGGAAACGTGCTACATTT
The DNA here is from genome assembly GCF_038448625.1 of Bacteroides sp. GD17. NCBI lineage: Bacteria > Pseudomonadati > Bacteroidota > Bacteroidia > Bacteroidales > Bacteroidaceae > Bacteroides > Bacteroides sp. GD17. Next base: position 125,888 of record NZ_JBCEZS010000013.1, on the reverse strand, counting down.
TCGTTATCAACCCGGCATGTCACCATCTCAAACCAAGTATGGAGGGTGGGGTTGCTGAAGGAGATACGCTTTCTTTTCATTCTGAAATAAAGATCTCCACGGATATGATGAACGTAATAAGTGCCGTTCCAGGGCTTGTATGAGATGGTATAGACTACCTTCTGTGTGGTCAGCCGGGTCTTTTGTGCCTGGCGCACCACGAAAAGCCCGGTTGCCTCTTTTATGTATCGGGGCTGGATCTCAAAACGTGCCTGCAGCAGAGCACTGTTCTCCGAGTCGATGTACAGCGCCCCGCAATACAGCGGTTCCCCTATCCCCCGCCTTTGCTCAAAGTAAACGACGTTGGCACTTCGGTCGTCCACAAATACAATGTCGCCGGAGGTATACACATATAGCGCATCGCTTACTTCGGGGGAAAGGAAATCGGGAATATGCTTCATGATGTCCAGTTGCAGGCAGGCCTCCACACCCGACCTGATTTTGGCAACCACGCTGTCCGTTTTCTCACGGTTATCAATCCGGCTCATCTTCAGCAGCTTCACCTGGTCGGAGGTTTCGGACTCTATTGTAGAGGATTTATAGACTTTGAAAACGGCTTCTGTCAGGCTTTGGAATTTATCTTTCAGCTGTACGCCTTCCCGATAAAAGGTAGTCAGGTAGACCGGTGAAGAAGAGTAATTCCGGCTACGGCGCTCTATCATCTCGCGAAGCAGCTTTTTAGGTTCTACCAGGCGGATCAGGACTTCCTGCAAAGGAACTACTTTAGGCTCCAGACTCAGAACGTTGTCTTGCCCTTCCAGCGCAGAAGCTTCTACAGATTGTCCTACATAGCCCAGATGAGAAAAGGAAAGAGTACGGTTTCGCAGGGAATCGGGCAAATGAAGCCTGAACTTCCCGTCCCGGTTGGTGATGTTGCCCAGCGAGGTGCCTTGCACCAGGACAGATGCACTGGCAATGGGGTCTCCGGTTTCTTTATCCAGTAAGGTGCCGGTGACGGTGGAGTGTGTCGGTTGGGGCGGCAGTGCGACCGTTTTTTTCATTGTTACCTTTTCTGCCGCCCTCGTAATCAATATATGTTGTCCTAATACCTTCAATTCAAGATCCTTGCTACCGGTTATCTCGTAGATGGCCCGGCGCACGGAACAATTCATCTTTTTGACCTTTACAATAGAGTCGTTGTTGATGACTTTACTGTCGTAAATAAAAAGATAACCGGATTGCTCCGATATCTTCCCCAACAAGGAATAAATCGTTTCTTTAGCCCTGGGAAGCTGGATGATGCGGTCCAGCACATCACCTCCGTCTGCTCTTACATTGCCGGCAATGAAAAGCATTCCCAAGAGAAGAACTAAGAAACGAAACGACTTCATATTTTATTTGTATATAAGATTTCAGGTAGATATGCCCATACAGAGACAGGCATTTCATTCTGATAAAATCAACCTGTTGCCTTGCCGCGCACACTTCAGATTGAACGTCCAGCAGATCAATTCGGCTACGGACTCCGGAGAATTGTTTGCAAACTCAACGGTCAGTCTTCTTTTGCCTAAAGCCGGCGATGCAGTTTCTATCTGCCAGTCCGAGGACTCCTTATTGATGGCGCGCAACACGTTTTCAAGGCATTCGTCCTTGAAACGGATGTTCTTAATATAACGGTCGAAGAGTTCCGGATGTTCCGTCTTGCTCAAAAGCAATTCGCCCGATTGCAAGGTAACCGTCTCGCCTGCCTTTACAAACACTTCCGTACCGTCCTGCTTCAGGGAAACCTTTACCCGCCCCCGCTTTACGGACAGACTGAATGGAATGTCCTCATTGCTCCGGACGTCGAAAGCTGTTCCCAACACCTCGACACGCACTTTCTCTGTTTCAATCGTAAAAGCTTGTTCGGGCTTTCGGGCAACGTCGAAGAACGCTTCGCCCTGCAGGTTCACTTCCCGTTTGTCCGTAGCAAAATGCTCGGGGTATTGCAGCGTACTTTCTTGGGCCAGATATACCACCGAACCGTCTTCAAGCGTCTTGACCAAGGTCGTAAGCTCCCGGTTCTCCTGCGTCACAAAGTTACGGATGTCCTCGCCCTGCTCCGGCATAACCCACCATGCGGCCAAACACACTATACCGGCAATCACGGCTGCCGCCACCGCTCCCCACCTCAGGTGAAGCTTGCGTCGCACCGCCATACTGCCTCCTGCAGCATCTGCCAGCAAGTTATCGGCCTCGAAGCGGGCATAAAGCCGTTCCCACGCTTCGTCTGTCTTTGTTCTCATTCTATTTATTTCCATTATTTAATCCGGATATAATTATCAATTTCGTTTCGCAGCGCCCGGAGCGCCTTGGTCATTTCCGCTTCCACCGTCTTGACGGACAATGAAAGTTCCGTGGCTATTTCTGCATATTTCATTCCTTTCTCACGGTGCATTTCAAAGATTTGCCGTCTGCGCAGGGGCAGTTTCCCGAGTATCTGTTGAACCAGTGCCTGGAGTTCCTTGTATTCCATCTGGCAATGCGGGTCGGATGAGTAGCCCGGTTCAGGTTTCGCCAGCACGGACGCCCGGTATCGTTCCTTCACCTCCTGATGCTCGCAATACTGGACGGCTTCGTTCCGTACCGACCGATAAAGGTAGCTCTTGACGGACTGGAGCACCTGCAACTCCGCACGGTTCTTCCACAGCACATAGAACAGCTCCTCCACAATCTCCTCGGCAGACTCCATAGTGCCCGTGATACCCGCGGCATACCAGCAAAGAGGGGAATAATATCGGCGGAAGATTTCTTCGAAAGCCTTGATATCGCCCTCTTTTATTTTGGCCAGTATAATCAGTTCATTCAGCATACCCGACAGTTTTCTTGGTTGCCTCAAATATAATGAAAAACTATCAGATAATCAGTTGGATTGTTTCCGCAATTTATCTACAGCATTCTCCAACGACTCTGTAGGCTCTATGATGTTGTATTTCTTCCAGAAGTCCTCGTTCCAGTATTCATCTACCAGGTCGTAGAACACTTGTTTCTGCTTGAACGAGGCTTTGTTGGAAATACCGGTGGCGGGGTTTTCGGTCCGGTCGGTCACCACCATTTCCGAGAAGGCGGTATAGGTGGAGGAGAACAGTTTCTTCTTCCAGTCGCACTTGAAGCGGATGACGTTCCGGATATAGTTCAGGTAGGTCCTGGAACCTTGCTGCTTGTAGCTCACCAGATAGCTGACTTCTTGCGGACGGAACCTCAGCCCGAGGGGTTTCTTATGGAGAATGGCCTCTACTGCCTTCACCCGGTTTGCCATATCCAGCTCAAATTCGGCACGGGTAAAGGAGAGCCGCTCGTAGTCGATGTACAGTTTCCCGATGAACAGGGCATACATCAGGCTGACCCGCGGACGGAAGCTGATTACATATTGCATGCGGTTGTCCAGGTTGACAGGGTCTTCCATGCGGAAGTCATAGTAGTTCAGGTTTTCCGGGCTCAGCAGTGCGTCGCCGTTCTTCACGATGTCCAGATAGAGGGAAAGATTGGGACCTCCCAGTACTTTTACTGCCAGTGTATCGCTTTGCCGCTGGCTCATCAACCGGCGGCTTTTCAGCAGTTGCACCTTGTCGCCTCCTACATCGCGGTTGCTGTAATCGGTCTTGTAGACATCCATCACGGCTTCGGACACGCTGATGTAGCGGCGGCGTTTCTGCACCGTTTCGCGGTAAAAGGCGGTCAGCATATTGTTGCTGGCGGAGTAGTTCGATGGGATTTTCTTGATGGCTTCTTCCACGATGACGCGGGGATTATTGCCATAGACCACAATTTCATTCAACAGATTGGGGGCGGGTATCATCCATACGGTCAGGCTGTTTCCGCTTCCGATCTCATCCAGCGAGAGGCGGGTATTGAGATAGCCGATGTGGGAGATTTCCAAGCCGCGGAAGGCTTCGGCCTCTGTCACCTTCAGGGAGAAGGTACCGTCGGCATTGGTAACGGTACCGATATTGCTTCCGACAACAGAGATGTTCACGTTCTCCAGTTTTTTCCGGTTATCCTTGTTCTTTACGACACCGGTTATGATGAGGTCGTTCACCGCGGCATCTTGTGCCATCAGCGGGGTGATACTTGAACATAGAAATATGAGCAGACACCCAAGTGTAAATCTTACTAAGTTTCTCATACGACATGGTTTTAAGGGGTTTCTATAGTTAAGAGCGCCGGAAGGGGAAGAACCCTATGAATTTTGGAAGAAAAAAGGGAAGTGGGGACAGAAAAGTAGATTAATGCGAATCAGGAGTTAAATGATAATTTAGGGGCGTGTGATAACAAGTGTATCTCAAACTCCTCCGCCTGAAAGGGGAGGAATTTGAGATACTCCGTAAATTCCCATTTATATAAATATCATGAACCGCGAATTCGCATGATTAATTGAAATGCTGCGGATTCCTTTGGCTCATTATAACGTAGATAATGACCGGTGCACCAATGATTGGGGTAACTGCATTCAGCGGAATGATGCCTGCTTCGCCCGGCAGGACGCAAATCAGATTGCAGAGCAGTGCCACGGCGGCACCGCTAAGAATAGTAACGGGAAGCAGGGAATTGTGATTGGCAGTTCCCAATATCATACGGGCTACATGGGGCACAGCCAGTCCGATAAACGCCACCGGGCCGCAGAAGGCGGTAGTGATGGCGGTCAGCAGTCCGGTGATAATCAAAAGCCAGTTGCGCACGCGGCGGATATTGACGCCCAGGTTCTCGGCATAGCGTTCGCCCAGCAACAAGGCGTTCAGAGGCTTTATCAGCAACAACGAACCGAACAAGCCAAGCACAGTGACCAGCGCAAAGGCCGGCATCTGTTGCAGGGACACGCCGCCGAAGTTACCCATTCCCCAAATCATATAAGACTGCACGCCCTCTGCCGTGGCAAAGAAATTCAGCAGGGCGATGGCGGAAGAGGCGATATAGCCTATCATGATGCCCGTTATCAGCAGCATGATATTACTTTTTATCAATGTGGAAAAGAAAAGAATAAGTGCCATAATGAGCATGGCGCCGACAAATGCCCCGGCCAGCACGGAAAAGAAACCGGACAGGCTGAATGTACCTGCCGTGATGCTTCCGCCAAACAGCAGCATGACGAAGGCCACGCCCAGGCTCGCCCCGGAGTTGATGCCCAAGATGGATGGTCCTGCCAGCGGGTTTTTGAATGCCGTCTGCAACATCAGTCCGCAGACAGCCAGCGCGCCTCCGCAAAGCAGCGCCGTCAGTGCCTGGGGCAAACGAGACTCCCAAAGGATGAAATTCCAACTGGCCTTCTCCCCTTCTCCACCAAGAAGAATGCGAAAAACATCTGCTGCCGGAATCGAAACCGATCCCACCAGTAAATTCGTTATAAAGAGCAGCAAGATGACTACTCCTAAAACGATACCGTATTTCCAGCCTTTAGCCATCTGTTCTTTGTATATATTGTAAATGGGAATTTAGCGGAGTATCTTAAATTCCTCCGCCTGAAAGGGGAGGTGCCCGCTTGCGGGCGGAGGGGTCTTACATAAATAGAAAGTAACTTAGTGCAAGTCCCTTCGGATGTGAAACCCCTCCGCCCTACGGGCACCTCCCCTTTCAGGCGGAGGAGTTTGAGATACACTTGTTATCACACGACGCTAAATTATCATTTTTCTTCAAGTCTGCAAAAATAGCGCAAACCACCCAAATCTCCTATCTCAGGATGCAGAATCTGTATAAAATCCGCCAACAGATAGTCGGGACGGAAAGGTGTCTCCTCGTAAAAAGGAACTTTAGCCGTATTGCATCCATAGATATTCCGTTCTTTGAAAGCTTTGAACCCCGTATATCCGATATAATCTGCCTTCAAGTCGGAATAAGTCATATCACGATCGCGATTGTACTTGATCGTCCACACATCCGCATCTCCTGCCCGGTCGAACACCGTCTCGAAAGCCAACGGTACAGACCCGCTATGCGCGTCGTCGGCAAAAACATAACGCCCGCAAGCATCCCCGAAAAGCCTCCCTATCGTGCTGCGTCCTCCCGGCACATACCATGCCGAACCGCTCTTCAACTCACTGACAACGGACAGAGACACAGACGAAAGCGCTGCACGCATCTTGAGATGCTGATAGCAACTATCCACTTCGGCAAAAAGGCTGTCGGCCTGCGCAGCAACACCAAAGAGCAATCCGTAAAAACGCATCCACTCGGCACGCCCCAAAGCGGAAGTTTCCATATAGTCGGCACATTCGATGATCGGGATATTGAGTTTCTCGATACGTCCATATCCGCCGCTGTTCTCGAACGGAGAAAGCAGAATGGCATCGGGGTGCAGGTCGATAATCTTCTCCATATCGGGATTCATGCCGTCGCCGCAATCTGCGATAATACCTTCGGCCACTCCCTCTTGCACGGCAGGCAGTTTGATGTACTTCAAATCGCAGATACCACCGATACTGCCGAAAGCTCCTAACTTATCCACCAGTCCGCAATGCACGGACGAGTAGATTACTGCTTTGGAGAGAGGCGTACGCACAACAGTACCTTCCGGCAAGTGCTCCGGCACGGGCTCGGCAGAAGGCACAAGCACATACGTATGCAGCGTCTTCAGCGTATCCCAAGGGTTGCGCAAGGTGACAACGGTATAGTCGGTATAAGTGACTAACGTCAGATTGTCGGCATAGCGCAGGGGGATGGTGTCTCCAACTTGTGAAGGCACCATCTGTTTTTTTCCTCCCTGGCAGGCAGAGAAAATGAATAATAAATAAAGTAAAAGCAACGAAGAAAATCTCATCTTCATCTGTTATTTAAGAAATGTCATACAAACAGCTCCTACCCCTACATCGTATTTCTTCACGAAAGTTCCATCCGCCGAATACTCGTTTACATAGCCGGGAGTCGTATAAGATGCAAAACCACCTACCAACGTATAAGAAGTGATAAAGATATTGCCATTGTCCGGATCGACAACAATGCCGGAAGGTGAGTCTACGGGAGATGCAACAAAGTTATCTTTCTCCACGCTACCGGTCAATGTGTTATAAACAGTGTATTCCACGGCATCAGCGCCTGCATAAGAATCATAAACCGTATAAAGAGAGTTTCCTTTGACAGCCATAATGGTAGCCGGTTTTCCCCAATCTTCTACTGCATCGCTACTGCTTATTTTCCAGATGCTGGCAGGAACATCACTATAATTCCCCATACAAATCACCAGCAAATTGCCGGAAGCATCTGCCACAATCTTCGTCGGATTTAAGCCTACTGGAATCTTCGTCTCTGCGAAACTTGCCAAGTCTATCTTGGAAACACTCTTACCGTTGACGTAACCGGCTTCCCAATTCAAACCATCAGAATTGACAACATACAGGCAGCCATTAGCCACAGCCATTTCTTCCGGGTTGGGTCCCACCTTTACGGTCTTATCTATCACATTCTTCGAAGCATCAATGCGAGATACATGGCCGGAATACATAGATACGTATACATATTTGCCATCCGTTACAATATCACGCGGTTTACTGCCTTGCTCTGCCGTTGGTGCAATCTGGGCCACGCTGACCAATGTATTCTTATCAACCACCTCGATCGTGTTGGACTCAGAAACAGCTATATACAAATTCTGCCCGAGGATTACTCCATCCTGAACCGTAGATCCCAAGCTGCGGGCATTCACGGTTCTGAATACATCATTTATCGCAGTATTAGTCTTCTCATCAATAAAAGACAAAGCACCATCTATATTCTTCCCTTGATTACCGGTATCAAATACAAATACGCCTTTTTGCGCTACTATAGGAGCACCGCCTGTAGGGTCATTATCGTCATCATCACTACAAGCTACAAAAACCATCGGAAGTGCAAGCATCAAAGCCAGCATCCTTAATTGTTCTTTCAAATTCAATTTCATATTCAGTTAGTTTTTAAATGGATATATTAAACGTTAATTTATAGGAGCGACCAGGCATCGGATAACTCTTCACAATGCTATATTGCTTATTGCCAATATTCTGTATATCGCCCCGCAAAGAGCAATCTACCCCTCTCCACCGGAACGAACGATAAAGCGCGACGCCACACTCTACGTAACCCTCCAATTCATTAGCCTTTACATTCTGTTCTGCTGCATAGCGTTTGCTGACACCCGTAGCATGAAAAGACAAGTTTATGTAGGGGTTTTCCCATGCCAATGAGAATGAACCGGAATGAACCGGAGTATAAGGTATTTGGTCTCTATAATACACAGATGCAGGATCTGTTTTGTCTACTGCATATTGGTAGGTGTAAGAAACTGCAGACAAAAGCTGATGCCGCGAAGCCAGACGGAACGATGCGTCCAGATTGGCATCTACCCCCCAGATATCAACATGTCCCAAGTTAACCATTGTCCAGAAAAACATATTATAGGGCATAGCCACAATCTTATTCTTTACATAATTATAATAGCCATCCAATGACCCGTGCAGGCTGGTCAAACAAGATGAAGCGGAACTACATCCATAAGTCGCCCCTACATTATATTGCCGCGCCACTTCCGGCTTCAAGTCGCGACTGCCCCAACGGTCGAAATAGTTCTCCGTAAACGTAGCAACACGGAAAATATTTTTGTATGAAGCCCGAAAATAAAGATCAGACTGCAACCAAGGCTTCCATGACAAAGAAACGGATGGAGAAATACGCCGGGCATTACTTGCACTTTCTCCAACCTTGGCACTGTTCATATACAAAGAGCCCAACATTAAGGCCGTGAATGTCACATGCGGAGAACGGTAGCGAGCCGTCAAAGTCTGCAATACCGTATGCCGATAAGGTTTTACCCCCGAAGCAGCATTCGAACTGAGATTATTGAACGAATAATCGGCAGCATAAGAAAAAGCCCAACTGTCCATCGGAGTATAGAGCAGCGCAGCAGAACCATAATATTCCCGCTGATAATAGAGATTGTTCATCTCGCCACCCGGATATTCCGCACCTTCATCATGGTAATGCGAATAAGCCCAGTTGAATTTACCGTTCACTTGCAGAGAAAGATTATTCTCCCAATAAGTCTGATAATGTAATTGGGAAAAGAAGTTTCTTTCACTCAATTCCTCCTCACACACACTATTATATAAAATAACCGGACCGGGCAGCTCACGAAACGCGTCGTAATAATACATCTTGCCATTCAAAACAGACCGTTCATTGGGTTGGGCATAGATATTCCATTCTCCCCGATATGTTTCGATGTAATTATTCTCGCGGCGTTCCTCCGAAACATATTTTCCATTCACCAGAGTAAATGGGTATAAATTATCAGCCCTCATGAAATCACCGGAAAAAGACATAGATACCTTCGCAGCCAAACGTTGATCGTAGCGCACAAAAGGATTTACCAGGCCAAAAAAGCCAACTTTAATTTCGGTTTTCAAACGGGCATTTTTATCCGACAAATCAGGAGGCAATGTTTGCAGGCGAAGAGATGCAGCAGACGCCACAGTACGTGCCGGAAGAAAAATATCATCATTATCACCAACCGCTAAAGAAAGGGATTTGATGTTATCCAATGAAAAGCGGGAAAGATCAATCTGCCCGCTCTGACAATCGGTTACAGTTATGCCATCATAGGCTACTGAGGTGTGCTGGGAACCAAGACTCCGGACTGAAACGGTTTTCATTCCCCCTGCACCACCATAATCCTTTACGTTCACTCCGGAAAAACGGCGTAAAGCATCTGCTATATCCGTCACTCCCTGCTGTTCCAGTTGCTGACGAGAAAGCATCTGTATCGGAGCGGTACTTGTTACTTTCCGTGCACTTGCAGATGCGTTGACCGTAACTTCTTCAATAGCATGTACCTTGCCACTAATCGTATCATTAGTAACCTCTTGTGCTCCAAGCGACAATGCAGCCATACAAAAGAAACCGATACAGACCGGCCGTACCATAGTTCTTCCTATCATAAGAAACGAAAATTATCTTAAAACATTCTGCGCACTGCCCGCTTTCCTCGAACGGACAATTTTTCGACTTTGTTTTGCAGGTCTTCTGACTCGTTTCCGGTGTATCGCCTTCCCATTCTTCCTAAAAGAACAGTGGCATAAGTATGATACCCCTTACATGAAACTCACAGCAGCGGGACTGTCCGGGATTTGCACCCGATTCCCTTTTCATCCAATCCCCCGAATAGAGGATACGGAACAAAACGTTGGCAAAGATAAGAATATATTATGAGATATCACGCTTCAAACATCTTTTATCAATTGTTAAGACAAAAAGCAGGAAATAAATTACCATTGTTGTTTTCATTTCCTAACTTTGTAATCTAAAACCCCAAAAACAAGTTGCCATGAAATACAAGTTATTAGTTCTGGATGTAGACGGAACATTGCTCAATGACGAAAGAGAAATCAGCAAACGAACATTGGCTGCTCTGCTGAAAGTTCAACAAATGGGAGTACGGATTGTACTAGCATCCGGCAGACCTACCTATGGATTAATGCCACTGGCCAAAGCGCTTGAACTGGGCAACTATGGAGGATTCATCCTGTCGTATAACGGTTGTCAGATTATCAGTGCCCAAAACGGAGAAGTATTGTTCGAGCGACGCATCAATCCCGAGATGCTACCCTATCTGGAAAAGAAAGCGCACAAGAATGGTTTCGACATATTTACTTATCATGACGATACGCTATTGACAGATAGGCCTGATAATAAATATATCCAAAATGAAGCTCGCTTAAATGACTTGATTCTGATTGATGAAGATGAGTTCTCCACATCTATTGATTTTGCGCCTTGTAAGTGTATGTTGGTCAGTGATGACGAAGAGGCTTTGATTGGCCTGGAAGACCATTGGAAAAAACGTTTGGCAGGAACTCTGGATGTTTTCCGTTCCGAACCCTATTTTCTTGAGGTAGTACCCTGCGGAGTGGATAAAGCAAATACATTAGGTGCCTTGCTGGAATTACTGGACATAAAACGTGAAGAAGTCATCGCCATTGGAGACGGTGTATGCGACGTGACCATGCTGCAGCTGGCAGGTGTAGGCGTAGCAATGGGACATGCACAAGATTCTGTAAAGGTATGCGCCGACCATGTAACAGCTTCGAACGAAGAAGACGGCGTGGCTCTGGCTGTAGAGAAATTAATCATCGCAGAAGTCCATGCTGCCGAAATACCTTTGGACCAGCTGAATGCCCGGGCACGCCATGCACTGATGGGAAACCTGGGAATACAATATACCTATGCCTCCGAAGACCGCATAGAAGCAACGATGCCGGTAGATGAGCGCACCCGCCAACCCTTCGGTATTCTGCATGGTGGTGCCACTCTTGCCCTGGCAGAGACCGTTGCCGGGCTTGGTTCAATGATTACTTGCCAGCCCGATGAAATTGTTGTAGGTATGCAGGTCAGCGGCAATCATATTTCTTCGGCACACGAAGGAGATACGGTACGTGCCATAGGTACAATTGTGCACAAAGGACGCTCCTCACACGTATGGAATGTGGATGTATTTACATCGACCAATAAATTGGTGTCTTCGATAAGGGTGGTGAATAGTATATTGAAGAAGAGATAAAAAAGCCCATAGAAAACACATATCAACCATGAACCCCATAAACGCAAAAAGCGTGCAACTCATTGAGCTGCGCGCTTTTGCTTATTGTTTGTTATCTGTTTCCTTATCGGAATCATTTGACTTCCTCAAAGTCAACGTGATATATCTATCAGCGACTTGCGTACACGTGTTGCAAATATAACGCAAACCCGAAAATAAGCATCCATAAGCAACAACAGCTCTTAACTGCAAAAGTACGGATTTATTTAATAAAAATCGTGATATAAACACATAATAATCAAAAGTCTGTGGCAAATTTAACAGATTCTTCGGTTTTATCCTTACCTTTGTGTATGATATTGGGGTGTTATACCCAAACAACAATAAGGAAACGATGCAGATACATAACAAATTCAAGTTGTAAAACTATTTATTATATTGAGATATGTCAATATGGAGCAAACTCATAGGAATCAAGAAAACCGAGGATAGAAACAATATCATCAGCAATAAAAACACCTCTGTACCATGTAGTGCCCACAATTATGCCATAGTAGATGTTGAAATAGGCTTGAAAGACCATAGAATCCATGATATAGGAGCCCTCAAGCATGATAACACGACATTTCATAAAACCTCAAAAGAAGAACTATTCATTTTCTTAAACGATGTAGACTACATCTGCGGACACAATATCGTTCACCATGATGCTAAATACCTGTTTACGGACAAAATATGCCGCTGGATTTTAGTTGATACACTTTATGTTTCGCCTTTACTGTTCCCTGAACACCCTTACCACAGGCTTGTGAAAGATGACAAACTGATGAGCGAACAAATGAACAATCCGGTGAACGATTGCAAGAAAGCAAAAGACTTATTGTTGGATGAAATAGCATGCTGGCATTCATTACCGAAAGAAAAGCGTATACTATTTGCATCGCTTCTGAAGGACAAGAAAGAATTTGAAGGATTTCTCAGTATGGTAAGTGCGGAGTATATCCATAAAGGAATACCTGAACTTATTAAAGAACTTTATGCCGGAAAGATTTGCCAACATGCCGATCTTGACATGCTCATCAACCAATATCCATGCGGATTGGCATACACATTGGCTCTGATTGACACCACCGATTACCGCTCCATCACTCCCGGATGGGTACTTTATAATTATCCGGAAGTGGAATTTATCATAAAACTCCTGCGACACACTACTTGCAAAGAAGGCTGCGACTACTGCCATACGCAATTGGATGTGCTCCATAACCTAAAAACATTTTTCGGATATGAGCGCTTCCGGACATACGAAGGCGAGCCACTGCAAGAACGTGCTGCCCAAGCTGCGGTAAAAGGGAAATCGCTGCTGGCAATATTTCCTACCGGCGGTGGTAAATCACTTACCTTCCAACTGCCTGCACTCATGGCGGGACACTCCGTGCACGGGCTTACGATTGTCATCTCCCCCTTGCAGTCCTTGATGAAAGACCAGGTAGACAACCTTGCCGACAGAGGCATCACGGATGCCGTAACCATAAATGGGATGTTAGACCCCATCACAAGATCACTGTCCATACAAAGAATACAAGACGGAGAAGCCTCGTTGTTGTATATCTCTCCCGAAATGCTCCGTTCAAAAACAATCGAAAAAATATTGATGGCACGCCACGTTGTAAGGTTTGTGATAGACGAAGCGCACTGCTTTTCTTCATGGGGGCAGGATTTCAGAGTTGACTATCTCTACATTGGCAAATTCATCCAAAAATACCAGCAAAAGAAAAAATGCAAAACCCCGATACCTGTATCCTGTTTCACAGCCACGGCAAAACAGAAAGTAATCCAAGACATCTGTGACTATTTCAAGCAGACTTTGGATTTGAACTTGGAATTATTTGCATCAACAGCCTCAAGAACAAATCTACACTATTCCGTCATACATGTAGAGAATGACAATGACAAATATTTAAAACTGAGAGAACTTGTAGCAGAAGCCGATTGTCCGACAATTGTTTACGTGTCACGCACCAAACGGACAAAGGAACTGGCTGCAAAACTGACTCGTGACGGTTACAAGGCACTCCCTTTCAATGGGAAAATGGAAGCCGATGAAAAAATTGCCAACCAAGATGCTTTTATGAACGATCAGGCACACATCATCGTGGCCACGTCTGCATTTGGTATGGGAGTCGATAAGAAAGATGTCGGTCTTGTAGTGCATTATGATATTTCCGATTCGCTGGAAAATTATGTACAGGAAGCTGGCAGGGCGGGGCGTGACCCCGGACTCAGCGCGCGTTGCTATGTACTTTATGGAGACAATGACTTGGACAAGCATTTTATATTGCTAAACCAAACGAAACTTAGCATTAGTGAAATACAACAGGTATGGAAAGCCGTCAAAGACCTTACCAAACACCGTATGAAGGTCAACTGTTCTGCGTTGGAAATTGCCCGGCAAGCAGGATGGGATGATTCGGTATCTGACATCGAGACCCGTGTACGAACAGCATTAGCTGCTTTGGAACAAAGCGGATATTTGGTAAGAGGGAACAATGTACCTCATGTATATGCCACAGGAATAACAGTAAAGAATATGGACGAAGCGAGAGAGCGCATATCAGCATCACTACTTTTTGGCAGCGATGAAATAGAAAAGGCAGTCCGTATCATTAAGTCATTGATTTCTCAAAAACATATCGCCAAGGCTCAGGATTCGGAAGCAGAATCACGAGTCGATTATCTGGCAGACATTTTGGGACTAAGCAAAAGAGATGTTATATCTGTAGTGGAGCGCATGCGACAGGAAGGTATATTGGCAGACAGTAAAGATATATCTGCCTATTTACAGGATGCAGGTGATTCGGAACGAAAGTCACAAATTCTCCTCGAACGCTTTGCAAAACTTGAACAATACATCCTTAATCATATTCCCGACGGAACTTTACGAATATCATGCAAGCAACTGAATGAGAATGCCGTAAACGACGGAATCAACACATCCAAAGAAAAAGACATTCGGACGCTACTCTATTTCCTCACTATCAAGGGATATACGCGTAAAAAAGAGGATGCAGTCCGTAACATGGAGATAAGTCGTCAGGCAGACCTGGAACTCACCATCAGGCGATTTGAGAAACGATTGGAAATAAGTCGCTTTGCCGTGGAATGGCTATACAAATTAGCTTCTGATGCAGAAAAGGAAAACGTGCCCGGCAAAGCCATCCAGTTCTCCGTGGTAGAGCTTCTGAACCGAATAAAATCAAATTCCCAATCCCTTTTTGGCGGACTTGATGACATTCAATTAGAAGACGTGGAAGAAGCGCTTCTGTATTTGTCGAAAATTGGTTCACTAAAACTTGAAGGCGGATTTTTGGTACTTTATAACGCCATGAATATCCAAAGAATAAAGGACAACAAGTCGAGATTCAAGCAAGACGACTACCGGATGCTCAACGAATTCTATAAGTTGAAAATCCAGCAAGTGCATATTGTAGGCGAATATGCCAATCTGATGGTAAGAGATTATCATGCGGCCTTGCAATATGTTCAGGACTATTTCCAAATGGACTACAGGAAGTTTGTCATAAAATATTTCAAAGGAGACAGAGCAAACGAGATACAACGTAACTTGACACCACAGAAGTACAAACAATTGTTTGGACAATTATCCAAACGACAAATGGATATTATTTCCGATAAGGGTTCACGTTGCATTGTAGTCGCAGCCGGCCCGGGTAGTGGAAAGACACGTGTATTGGTCCACAAACTGGCCTCACTTCTGCTACTTGAAGATGTGAAACACGAACAGCTCCTGATGCTGACCTTTTCAAGGGCAGCCGCTACGGAATTCAAACAAAGGCTCATGGAGTTGATAGGCAACGCCGCCCACTTTGTCGAAATAAAAACATTCCACTCCTATTGTTTCGACCTATTGGGACGGATAGGAAATCTTGAAGAATCAAGAAACGTCGTTTCAAATGCAGCCGAGATGATATGTCAAGGAGAAGTGGAACCAAACAAAATCGGCAAGACGGTACTGGTCATAGACGAAGCCCAGGACATGGGGACTGAAGAACACGCACTTGTGAAGGCTCTGATGACCAGCAACGAGGAAATGCGTGTGATTGCAGTGGGAGACGATGACCAGAACATCTATGAATTCCGTGGTTCCGATTCCGGTTATATGTACCGACTGGCACAAGAAAGCGGAAGCACGTTTGTCGAAATGACCGAAAATTACCGCAGTGCGCGCCAGCCGGTGGATTTTGCCAACGGATTCTTGAAAAACATACATAAAAGGATAAAAAGTACACCAATTATCTCCATGAGAAAAGAAAAGGGTTGGGTTGAAGTGATACGCTATCAATCGGAATATATGTATCAGCCGCTCGTCGAAAACTTGCTTCAACATAGGGATAAAGGAACTTCTTGTGTACTGACCCAAACAAATGAAGAGGCCGTTATCCTGATGGCTCTTTTGCGGAAACATGGTATAAACAGTAAACTGATACAATCAATGGACGGCCTACGTTTTTGGAATATGGCCGAAATGAGATATTTCCTGAGATATATAAACAAGCGGATAAAAACACCGCTAATCACGGAAGAGCTGTGGGAAGAAGCCAAGTATACCACCTTTTCTACTTATGACAGGAGTCTAAGCTTGATGTATGTGAAGCGTTGTGTAGACCAGTTTGAACAAACCAACAAGACTAAATATTTCAGTGACTTCAAAGAATTTGTATTTGAGTCGTCGATAGAAGACTTCTGCGATGTATTAGGAGCCGACGTTGTGGTATCAACTATTCACAAGGCCAAAGGCAAAGAGTTTGACGATGTGTATATGCTCATATCCGACAATTATGTAAAGGATGCCCATCTGATGCGTCGATATTACGTAGGAATAACCCGTGCGAAAAACAGGCTGTTCATACATACAAACGGTGATTGTTTCAATCATTTGAGTGCAGACCGATATCTTATGGACCAGCGGCAATATGACATGCCTGGAGAAATTGTACTGCAACTCTCTCACAAAGATGTCAATTTGGGATTCTTCAAAGAAAAGAAACAAGAGGTCTTAGCATTGCGAGGAGGAGATTCTTTGACTTATGATGATTTCTTTTTGTATAGTTCATTGACCGATAAACCTGTGGCAAAGTTGTCATCAAAAATGCAGGGCATATTATCCGAATGGGAACAAAGAGGTTACAAGGTGAAATCCGCATCTGTACGGTTCGTTGTGGCATGGAAACCTAAAGATGCACAAAAGAATGAACCGGAAACGGCTGTTCTTTTGGCTGACTTGATGCTTTCTTTGTAAGCTAAAACGTTTGAAATTATCACATTATCATTACCTTTCCTCTAAAGAAAAAATGATTTCTTTATTATGCCGGTGTAAAAAACTTATGCTTTTTATGTACTTTTGTGATAAGAATTAAAATATTATACGAATAATAAGGGAATAATGCAGATACATAACAATACATTGATAGCGGAATGCTCGGCTTACGATTTCAAAGAAATGTTGGAACGTAAAAAAGTAAAGTCATGGCTTAAATCAGTGTCAGCTTTTGCCAATACAGAGGGGGGCAGCTTGTTCTATGGAGTGGACGATGACGGAGTGATTGTAGGTCTGGAGAATCCACAATCCGATGCCGATTTTATCAGCGAAACCATCAAGGCAAGACTTGATCCTGTGCCGGAAATACAGCTTATCCCAATAGAACATGAAGGACATACCTTACTTGAAGTGAAAGTAAAAGCTGGAACACTTACACCTTATTATTACTATCAGGATGGAACACGTACCGCATATGTACGAGTTGGCAATGAAAGTGTAGAATGTAATTCGCAACAACTGCTTTCATTGGTATTGAAAGGTACGCACATGACATGGGATTCACTGCCTACCCAAGTGGATGCCAGCAAACACTCTTTCATCATCCTTGCCAATACATTCCGCGAGCAAACCCATCAAGAATGGAACGACAAGTATCTGGAATCATTCGGACTGGTAACTCCTGACGGCAAACTGACCAATGCAGGATTGCTGTTTGTTGATAATTGCACGGTATTTCAATCGCGTATTTTCTGCACTCGATGGACTGGACTCTATAAGGATGATGCTATCAGTTCCGTAGAGCATCGGGCTAACCTTGTATTGCTATTGAAATATGGCATGGACTTCATCAAGAACTACACTATGAGCGGATGGGTAAAGATGCCCAATTATCGCCTAAATCTTCCCGACTATTCCGACCGTGCCATTTTTGAAGGACTGGTAAACCACCTTATCCATAGAGATTATACCGTGATGGGTGGTGAAGTACATATCGACATTTATGATGACCGCGTAGAACTGGTATCACCCGGTGCTATGCTTGACGGTACACAAATTCAAGACCGTGACATATTCAAAGTGCCTTCCATGCGCCGTAATCCCGTCATTGCGGACGTGTTCACACAGTTGGACTATATGGAGAAACGTGGTTCCGGCTTACGCAAAATGCGGGAACTTACGGAGAAGCTGCCTAATTTCCTGCAAGGAAAAGAACCGCAATATCAAACGGAAGCGACCTCTTTCTACACCACATTCTATAATCTGAACTGGAACGAAAACGGAAGAATACCTGTTGAAGAAGTAGCCAACAGGGTAAATAGTACCCTCGAAAAGTACCCTGTAAACGAAGAAAGTTCGGTCGAAAGGTTCGGTGTAAACAGCAAAAGTTTTGTGAAAACCTTCGGTGATACGCAAGAAAGTTCGGAGAAAGGTTCGGAGATAATGCAAAAAGGTTCGGAGAAAAAGTTCGGAGATTCGAAAAACAAATCTAAAAGCATTGGGAAAACCGCACAAAAGATTATTGATTTCGTCATTTCCGACCCATCAATGTCTGCAGAAACAATGGCCTATAAAATAGGAATAAGCTCCCGAGCCGTAGAAAAACATATTTCAAAGCTTCGTTCTATGGGAATCTTGTCTCGTGAAGGAGCAGACCATGGTGGCTATTGGTGCATTGTAATTAATCCTCAAACCGAGCAATAAACTTATGGGAACATCTTTCATTCCACTTTGTGCAATAATTGCCGTTTTGATTATCGCCTTTTTGTTTGCTTCCTTACCGCAGGTAAACCATAAAACGCGATACAGAGTGCTTTATGCAATAGCCATCATCATGCTATTTGCCGTTATTCCTATCAGTGAGTATATGGCTGGGAACACCAGAAAATCAAACAACAATTATCTGCTTGTCCTAATATTCGATATTGCAGTAGGTTATTTCTGTATGTACATTACCGCATTACTGAAATTCAATGTTCTTAAACGGAAGAATCAAGCATTGGAAAATGCCTTGACCGAAAAGCAACAAGAAAATGTCGCAATCCTATTGAAACATCAAAGTGAAAATCAACAAGCACTTCAGCAAAGAGAACTTGAATGGTTGGCAGAGAAAATAAAGATGTTCACTGAAGAAGAGCAGAAAGCTATTCTTGCCAGTGCTTGCGCATTTGCAGAACACGGTTTGATAATCACTCCCTCAATAACCATTCAGCTAAAAGATACATGTAGTCAGCAAGATCTTATGTATTTTGTTTGTTCTGCTTTTTTCAACATGGGCAAGAAGCGCAATGATATTGTAAGTTTCTTATCACAGGTCTTTCCGCTTTACTTTCCTGCAGGAGAAAGTGTATTAGCCAAAAAGATGCCGGGATTGGAAAAGGTAAAAGAAAGGAGGAAGAATGAAAATAAATCTAAGTAAAAATTAAAGATATGAACACTATTAATAACATAAACAATTTATTTGGTAGAGTTTTTGCAAATTCGAAAATATTTAAAACTGCAGAAAACACATCTGACATCACCCCTGAAACCAAGGATATTATATGTAAACATTTACCAGAAGAACTCAGTCTTTTTCTGGGAGAACAATCAAAATATTATGTCATAAAAGGCTCTGTTGGTGCAGGTCGAGCGACAAAAACGCCATGGATTGCTATTCTGGATAAAGATATAACGACTTCAACTAGGGAAGGAATTTACATTGTCTTTTTATTTTCCTCTGATTATAAAAATGTATATTTAACTCTCAACCAAGGGACGACAAAACCTAATCAATTTGGCCCAAGAAATGGAAAAAAAGAGATTGCTAAAAACACTCAAGAGGTCAGAGAGCTCTTACAGGAAAATAATGAATTACTAAAACAAGACAACAATGCTGATATAGCAGATGAGAGATATACAATTGGGGCTATTTATTATTCGTTGTGGGATATAACAAACGAAGAGAAAGGAATTTTGCTTCTAAAACTATATCTTGACATTTACCATAAGTATAAGACGCTGTTAAAGAGAACTATCAGGAATAATAATAGCAAAGATAATACAGATTTCACATTTTATAAACATATCGACATCATTACCGCTATAAAGACGAAACCATTCCTTTTGTTAGCTGGCATTTCCGGTACAGGTAAGAGCCGTATCGTCCGTGAACTTGCCCGTGCGTGTTGGGATGAAGATTCCACCGAATATAAAGCTCAGAAACCTAAGAACTTCGAGATGATTCAAGTAAAACCGAATTGGCATGATTCTACTGAGCTCATAGGATATGTAAGTCGTGTCAGCGGAAAATCCATATATGTGATTGGCGATTTCTTAAGATTTATCACAAAGGCTTGGGAGAATTTGGATGTACCTTATTTCCTTTGTCTGGATGAAATGAATCTTGCTCCTGTCGAACAATATTTTGCAGAATTTCTTAGCGTGATAGAATCTCGTAAAAGTAATGAAGACGGCATGATTACAACAGACCCTATCCTGAGAAAAAGTACAGAGGATTGGTATCGAGTATTGACTGCCGAACTGACAGGAGACAATGAAGCGTTAAGGAACCGCTTTTTGGAAGAAGGCATTACCATCCCACAAAATCTTATTGTTGTGGGTACGGTAAACATGGATGAAACGACCTTCTCCTTCTCCCGAAAGGTGCTTGACCGCGCCATGACCATAGAAATGAATGAAGTGGATTTGCATGCCGGATTGGACTGCAAATATGAACGTATTGGCAAATTAAACAGCGATATGCTTATCGGTACAGCCGTAGAAGGCGTGGATGTGTATGCCGACAATGCGGAAGTTTGCAACAAGGCACTAACCTATTTGCAAGCCGTGAACGATGTCCTCGATGGTACACCATTCAAAGTCGCCTATCGCACGCGAAACGAGTTCCTGCTTTATGTGGTAAACAATTTGCCTTATAACATGGATGAAAACGGAAACGAGTTTAGTGAGAACGAAGTCATAGCAACCGCATTGGACGAGATAACAAACATGAAAATATTGTCGCGCATAGAAGGTGATGATACAAAAGTCAAGCATTCACTTCTTGAAAGACTGATTACTACTATCGAAACGCAGTTGTTGGCATTGACCAGAGAAAATAAGAAAATAGAATCTGTTTCCATAGCCAAACTGAAAGAGATGCAAGAACGGTTGTCATCCGGTTATACAAGTTTCTGGAGTTAAAAACAATCAGATATTCACAAAGGACGATGGAACTGCTTACCATAAAGCATCAGGATTTTGAAATAATTATCGAATGTGCAAAATTCGATGACATTTGGTATAAAGCCAAGAGTAATATTGGAGAAGAATGCTTACACTCCACTTATTCTTGGTCGGAAGGTGTATCATCCGTTATCCTGAGCAACTATACCGGAGAAGAAATTACGATTGAAAACAGCCAACAAGCTCCTGCCATATTTTTCGACAACGCTGATTATCCTATTTGGGTAGAATTCAAGGACTATGTGAAAAAGGCTCAGTTTGGTTCTATTCTCCAGAGTGAAAATGAAAAATTCACTTTCCGCAAACAGATATTGGCAGGTTTCTTGAATTACGGCAATGAGGTTGGACGCAGTGAAATACAACTCATGTATCAAGTGGGAGCAGAAACCCACAGTTTTGTCTTCTCTTTTGAGGTGTTGAGTACAAAGCTCAACTATCACGAGCATTGGAAAGCTATTATAGAGGATATTGAACAAGAGTACAGAATGCTTTCGCTCGACTATATGCGAAGAACCTTTCATGGCTTTTCGCCCGATGCAAGCGGAGAGACCCCGGAAATAATCTGGTGGAGCGTATTTGCCAATGAGCAAAAGAAATTCATCAAGGCCTGCAAAAACATCATTGACCGCCCAAGACATCGGTTACATGGAAAGGAGGCTTACAAACGTGCCGATAAGCTGACATTTGTCCCCTCCTGCATAGAAAACGAACTGGCGGAACACCGGGCAGACAGTTCGCATCTATATCGTGTGGAAGAACGTGTGTGGACAAACGATACACAAGAAAACAGATTTTTAAAATTCGCTCTTGGACAGATTACGGATAAATACGCAGTCTTGAAGAAGCGCATAGAAGCGTTAAAGAATGCTTCGGATGTGATGAAGGATGACATGCAAGCCACATTAGCTACATTGAAACACTTGCAGCGAAATCCATTCTTCCGTACCGTAGGAAATTACAAGGGGATGAATCAGGAAAGTCTGGTTTTACAAAAAGCTACCGGATATAGTCAGGTATATCGCACGTGGAGCCTGCTCCGCCGCTCTTATTCTTTGAATGATGGCATATACCGTTTGCAAACCAAAGATATAGCGACACTCTACGAGATATGGTGTTTCATAGAAGTGAGCCATATCGTGAAGGAAAAACTTCATTTATCTGATGAAGACATAGACCATAAGAACCGCATGGAAATGAATGGCCTGTTCACATGGGATTTGGGCAAAGGAGAACATTCCCGTATCCTTTTCAAGAAAGACAATGTGGAACTGGCAGAATTAGTCTATAATCCAAAGAACACAGACAAGGGGAATAGTGACATTGGAATGAAAGATCTTGTGGTGCGCACAGTGCCACAAAAGCCGGACATAGTCCTGCAACTGACTAAGAACGATTTGCAAGAAGGAATGAAAATGACTTATCTGTTTGATGCGAAATATCGTATTGATGGAAAAGATAAAAATGGTGTGGATGTTCCACCGGAAGATGCAATCAATCAGATGCACCGCTATCGTGATGCCATCTATTATAAAGATTACCAATCGAATACTTTGAAAAAGGAAGTGATAGGTGGCTATATTCTGTTCCCGGGTGATGGTAACCCGACAAATGTTACCATGTCGAAGTTCCGTAAGACTATAGATGAGGTGAATATTGGAGCATTCCCACTTCGCCCTAAAGACCAACATAATCGCCAGCTATTGGAGCAGTTCGTTGAACAACTTATCACCACAAAATCACAAGAAACAATCTCTAAAGTGATACCGCAAAAGGGAACATTCGTAGAAGTAGGAAACCGTGTACTCATAGGTCTTGTTACAAACAGCAGCCGTAAAGGCTATTTGCAAAGTTTCAAGGATGGTAATGCCACACTCTATTACACTGGCAGTCATTTCCCTACTACTATTGCTCTGCAAAATCTACATTACTTCATGCCTTACTTCAAAGGAGAAGGGATATGTGATGTCTATGAGATAATTAGAGCTAGAACTATCACGTCAAAGGAAGTGAAGCAAACAGAAGGAGACGAAAATAGCAACGACCTTCGTCTCGCCTTTGAACTGCGCTACTTCCGTAAACAATATGCCAACATTCAACCAATCAATACAAGCAAGATGATAAACTACACGTTTATTGATACGACCTTTGAAGAGTTGGATAAGAAAGTTATAATGGATAAAGGATTGTAATTTATCAAATAAAGTTATGGCAGTAAGTGACACAATAAGAGGATTTAGGACTCAATTTCTATATACAATACACAGAGTAATAAACGATTGCGATTCTAATTTGCTTTATGTTCCTGAAGGTATTGAGGATTTAGACATCAAAAAGAATGGTCGAGTTATTGAAACCATTCAAATAAAGAATTATAATAAAAAAATTCAGCCATCCGATTTAACTTCACCTGCTGGTACAACATCTTTTTTTAAGCGTGCTATCCAGACTCTATCAAGAGACAAGCATGCATACGTCTTATCTCATTTGGAGAAGTGAGTAATTATCTTCAAAATACACCTTCTCTATATGAATTTCTTTCTCAGAATAAAGAACTAAAGAAATATGCCAAACTTTTGTCATCACAATATGAAGTGAATATTGTTAATGAAGATACTTTATATGGTGAAATCGTCGGGAAATTAAAGAATCAATTTCCAATATTCAATCCCGAAAAAGAAATCAAATATATGCTCCAATGGGTAAGCGATAAAGCCGAAAAGCATCATGATTTTACTTATGAAGAATTTATAAAAGAGTTACAATGCTATCAAACTTTTGAAAACAGGCAGAAGGCCGCATTAAGTGAACTTGGTATTCGCGTAATCCCTCTATTTGAGCAATCTCTTCATATTGACACAGACGTCCTGAAGCAGCAATTTTATTCTGGCGTTTCTGTATCATCAAATCACATTGCCAATAATTTAGATATAATTAGGCCTGAAAAAAATATTGCAATACATAATGCATTCAAAGAAAAAAATGTTGTTATCATTAATGGATCTTCAGGACAGGGGAAAAGTACTTTGGCCTATCGTTATATTAAAGATAACTGCGCATTAGCATATGAAATAACTTCTTGCGACAGAAATAATTTATCAAATTTACAAGCGACTTTAATAGAGTTGTGTACCGAGATAACAGTCCCTATAATGTTGTATTTCGATGCTAAGCCATCTGATGATTCTTGGATTCTGTTAGTTAAAGCATTTAGCATGATAAAAAATATACGTTGTTTGATTTCACTCAGAAATGAAGATTGGAATCAATATCGCTCTAAATTGGGGAGTGAAGTTATGTACAAAGATATTGAACTGGTATTAACCAAGGAAGAAGCAAAACTCATTTATGATGCATTGCACCATCGAAATCATCAGATAACTGCTGATTTTGAATCTTCTTGGGATAGACTTGGTAACAATGTTCCATTACTTGAATTTGTTTATTTCATAACTCAAGGTCAAGCATTGAAAGACAAACTTATATCACAATGGGAGACATTACTACCATATGAAATGTCCATTTTTGAAAAAATTGTCACCGCAAATTATCTCGGCGGCAATATAAATAGAAACTCCAAGGCGTTACTCGGAAATAGTTCATATTCTAATGTCCAACACACTATCAAAAAATATAACGGTGAATTTTTTGTTGAAAAACCTACTGGAATTTTATCCGAAGTTCACCCAATAAGAACTAAAATATTGATAGAGTCAATATACAGAAACGATAGCTGTGCAATAATAGAAAATGCATTGTCTCTTTATTATAAATTAGAAATAACTGATGCTCATTTGTATTTGCTCAATCTCTATAGGGAAGGAATGAGTACAAACCAATTAATCTCTTCTGCTTTTAGTGTATCTATACTCCCAGCAAACCTGTTTGCTCGCATTATTCGTGCACTAATATGGAAGGGAACAGAAGAGTATATCTATGAAAACCGTCATTTAATAGATCAACTCAAAGAGAAGAGTGGTTCTTTTTGGGAATACCATTTGCCTATAAATCTTACAGAAATTGACATTAGGCAAAGTTTGCATGATTTGTTAAAGAACTTTCCTAATGTACCTGATGTTTCTGATATAGTTAATTCATTCCCTTCTCAGTATCAGATATTCTGCCTTCTAAATAAATTTATCAGTAATAAACTTACTGTCTCTTGTTCTTCTAGTTCTGATTGGGTAACCTTATCAGACGCATTATATCGCATAAGTCTAGGACATTCCTCTCCATGTATTAATTTAAAAGGAGAACTTGAATTAGCACCTTTAACTACAGATGAAATCTCATCCATACTTCTTGGCTTGAAGTCATCAGAGATAAAGAAAGATTGTTGGAAAACTCTTGAAAATATCTTTGTTAAAAAACTTAGAATAGAACAATTGATAACCAATTTCAATATTTCAGACAGCAGTATTGAAGCAACCTGCTATCTTGATTACATTGGAGGACATGATTATTCGCCAAATCAGCAGATAAAAGACAATTCAACAAATTCCCATCTAGTCAAAATTATAAATCTGTTAAGAAAAGTATTCCCTGAAAAGGAAAACTATCATGTAAAATTTGGCAAAGATGATTTATCAGATATGATTATTGATTCAGAAAAAAACATTCAAAAATCAAATCTTCCAATAGATGCTATGTATGAAATAAGGGCATGCATTGTTAATCAATATAAGAATAAAATCGGCATACCTAATAAAAAAGATTATGCTTCAAAACTCATATCCATACGAAAAGAAATTGCAACCGCAAATCAACGGTTGACTAATGCATTCTCCACCTTTTTTAAAAAGGGGGTATTTAATTTGAAAGAAATAAAAGAGGCATACGATTTATGTATATCTTCTACGAGTAAAGAAATTCCTGAACTAACTTTCGTCAATTCCAATAAATTTGGTTATGGAATAACAGACAGTTCCGGTTGTGGGAAAAACAGCTCATGGAATGTATTTGTTAAATCCATCAATAATTATGTATCAAATCTTTTAGGATTCTACCACCAATTCCCTACAGTTTTATCACAAAAAGATAATAATAGAATGCCATCAAAGGCTTGTTTATTCGAGGCATTGATCGCAACAAAGGTAATGCAAACGAAATTCAAGGAACAATTGTTGGATTATATTTCTGATAAACAAAATATTGAATTATTGGACAAAAAAGAATACAACTCAATTCTATCATTATGGGTTCCTTGGGAAACACTGTGTCGTAATATCACCAACGTAACTATAGCATCTCAGATGGCAAGATATAAACAATTGGAGACCAATTTACCTCAAAAAATAGCAAATAGCATTAGAAATGATTTTTTTGATGAAGGAATAAATTGTATTATAAATAGAGAGAAACAAAATCTCAATATAGTAATTGAATTCTACGACATTGAAGAATATAATAGAGCTTACATGCAGATTGATGATATTCTGATAAATATACTTAGTAAATATGATATTTACACAAGTCAGGAATATATTCTAAGACAATCGATTATAACAATATCAGTACAATCCCTGTATGTTGACAAAAACGGTAATAAGCATAGAGTTTCATCTATGGTTCGCAATTATAATGTACGACATTTATTGGGCTCTAAAGAAAACAATAATTCATTATATCCTATTTTTATCTCCGAGAAACAAGAAACTGTTGATGCAAAGCTTTTAAATTATGAGGATATAATGTCTCTTGCTACTAGCATTCTGTTCATTGGACATCAAATAATAAAGATGAAACATTCTGTTTTAAAGACAGATGAATTGGGACTACAAGTAATCAATATATATATATATAGAAAAATGCCTTACCGAATTCAGGAAACACAAATCAATGATTTGTCTGTTAAGAAACAAATTGTTAGAATTAGATGATGTTCCATTGTTTTCTACATAATATAATTCGTGTCATTGAGTCTATATTCCATTCTGAATGTTGGATTAATTTTGTGGATGAATTGGACAATGTTATGCAATCCATCTTTAATAGAGATATGGAAATTCGTTTGTACTTGATAGAAAACGAAAAAATATCCTAAGGGGATTAAGTCATTAAATTTAGAAAAACAAAGATTTCGCATCGTTCTGATTCACTTTACAATTGTATGTAATCTTGAAACATCTAATCCTATACAGGAATGTGTTAAACCATAAAACTATATGGATAGACTAACCAAAGAACAGCGTCACCGTTGTATGTCCGCTATAAAAGGAGGGAACACAAAGCCTGAATTATTGGTGCGAAAATTCCTTTTTAACCGTGGCTTCCGCTATCGGCTCAATCATCCGCGTCTTCCTGGTCATCCCGATTTGGTGCTTCGTAAATACCGGACTGTCATTTTTGTGAACGGTTGTTTTTGGCATGGTCATGAAAATTGCAAATACTTTCGTCTGCCTAAAACAAACATAGATTTTTGGTCAGACAAGATAGAAAGGAATAAAGAACGTGATAAAAAAGAACAATGCCAGTTAGCTGCAATGGGCTGGCATTGTATCACGATTTGGGAGTGTCAACTAAAACCAAAAGTCCGGATACAAGCACTTGAATCGTTAGCTTATACATTGAACCATATTTTTCTTGAAGACAGGAAAATAAAAACATACGAGTTTCCTGATACTGACAGTACACTTGTGGCAGCAGGACCGGAAGTGACTTATGGAAGAAATAAGCAACAATAAAGAGCTGTTGCTTATTTTCTCCGATGACTATTCCGTATTTCTTTTTAGCTCTATTCTTGCTTTTTCCATCAAGCACTGATGCTGTTCCTTCACCACCCGATACATCGAATAATACGCAAAGGCTTCTTCTCTATGCTTCGTGCTACTAACCGATGCTGCAACAGCCCATGTAACAATAGCAACAATAAAGACCACCACATACCGGAGTTTTATATGATGCCCACGTATAAACATCCCATTGATATTTGATGGAATAATGGTTACAGGGCTTTTCAATTCATTGATTCTCGCAAGTATCTCGTTCTGCCGCTTTAATATACAATCGGTATTAGCCTCGATATTCGTGCGATTGAGATTATAATCGCAAACGTGCCGATAAAGATATTCAAGAAGTTTGGACTTCTGCTTGAATAATTCAATGAGTTTCGGAAACCATAGTGAAAATGGTAACGTGTCTGGTTGTTGTTTCCAGACATGTTGCTTTACCACAGACAAGGCTTCGTTCCAGCAAGCACAGAAACTTTTGGCGACTCCATTATAAATGGCTTTTTCGTCAAAGTCCACTTTTACAGATTGCTCTGGCTTAGGAACTGTAGTATTCTGTTTTTCGATACACTCTTTCAGTTCGTTGATACTTTGGCGCAAATTTGCAAGATTTGCAGCTATTACATCTTCTTTCATTATCTTCTACGTTTTGAGGGTTTATAAAAAGGTTCGTTTCTTTGGTTATCCTTGTCTTTATCGTCTCGCCATCCTTGTTCATTACTTGTTCCTCCACCTCCACCGGAAGTTATGGCTTGATGAGGTTGAATAATCAGTTCCGATGCCACATTGCCCAATATAGTACAAAGGCTGTTAAAACTCAAATCACGATCAAGCTTAGAACCAGCTATACTATACTCATTATTGAGAGAATGATATACCACGAATTTTATCAGAGTTATCAGCACGATTAAAACGCATATCTATGCCTTGACCTTTGAGAATACCAAGAAAATCATTCCATGAGCGAGATACAGCCAGTGCATCAAGAGTTGCAGACCGTAGATTATATTTCCGTAATTGATAAGAGCGCAAACGATTCTTATTTCTGGCTTTGCTATTTTTAGGGGCAAAATACAGTTCATACTCTTTAGTCAAAACCCGACATACTTTAGTATTACGTATTCTTTCATTGCTGTCAGAAATGAGATTGCCATCATTGTCTATCCGATTGAACACCAAATGACAATGAGGATGTTTCGTGTCGTGATGTCGGGCTATGATATATTGAGTATTGCGAATCCCCATTTGTTCCATCCATTTCTTGGCTATCTCCACCATCAGCGCATCCCCTTCTTCGTTATCGGGGAAACGACTAATGTCTTGCGAAGAAAAAGCAAGTGATACGTGTTTCACCGGACTTTTTACTTTCGGGCGCATGGACGCTTGTATCTGAAAAGAATCGGCTATGGGTTTATTGCTGATGGCACAGACACCTTCGTGTGCTAAAAGTGTGGCACACTTCTTCTTGTTCTTTTGGTCATTGGCGTAATTCACAATTCCTCCAAAATCTGTTCTTGTTTTAATCTTCGCTATCATGGCTATTATTCTTTACTTGGGTGATAATTCTACTAACTTCTGATATGATTGAAAAGCATTGTTGTTTGACTGTATCCAAACCATAAGTGTGCATCTGATGGGCAATCTGGTTGACGTTATTGGCGATGCCGGAAAGGTCACGGATTGCCGATGCCATTTCCGGACTGATGCGCTGACAGACCAGACAATCCATTGCCGCCTGATGGCAAAATTCACTGACAGACAATCCAGCTTGTTCCGCTTTGGATTGGATATAAATGTAGTCGTTCTCGGTAAACATTACCCGAAAACATTTCGTGCGTTTCTGATAACTCGCCAACTTTGGACGACCACCAAGTTTCTTTTCTTTCATACTTATCTTAACTTTGATGTTCTAAATTGATTTTTTGAGAGTGGTAGTCCTATTCACTCTCCGCATAGGTTTTAGTGACACTAAAACACAAACTTGCCACTTAAAAAATCTTCCTATATTTCCCCTGCTCTATCCGGCATAGCTTGCCATCTTTAATAAAGGCTTCTATCCACTTGTTTGCCGTACTTCCATTTTCGCCCAAAGATGAAACCAGTGCATCATAATCCTTCTTTGTGAAAGTATCGGGTAACATATTATAAAGGGTATTCCTTCGTGTATAAACGCCGGCCTCTTGCGAAGCGGAATTGAATCGTTTGGACTGATTTCCTGACAAATTGCGATAGATGAATACTGCATGGCAAAGCAATGTTTCGCAGATACTCATGGCTATGGAATAGTCAAACTTATGGCAAACCAATTGTACAGTCTTGCCAAGAGAAGAAGAATCGTAATGTACATTCTCCAAATGTCGGACAGCGGTCAACACCATCATGATACGCAATCAACCCCATCCGTCTGACAATTCC
The DNA here is from genome assembly GCF_038448625.1 of Bacteroides sp. GD17. NCBI lineage: Bacteria > Pseudomonadati > Bacteroidota > Bacteroidia > Bacteroidales > Bacteroidaceae > Bacteroides > Bacteroides sp. GD17. Next base: position 95,668 of record NZ_JBCEZS010000013.1, on the reverse strand, counting down.
TTGCATTTTGTCGTCCACTTCGTCACAACATTCCTCATTCACCCGACTGAGATATTCTATAAAGTGTTCCTGTAAATCGGAAGGAAGAGAATAGGAATAATTACCCAGACGTATAAATTCCTCATGCAAATGGCAGAATTTATCTCCCAACAGTTTGAACATTGTATTTTTGGATTGGGAAATATCGCTTGTGGCAAACACATTTCTTATGCCTCGTTTGAAGCGGATGATATAGAAGCAAAAGCGACTCATCAATCCGTTCTCTGCATCAGGTATCAATCTTCTTACCTGTTCGGGAATTCCAGCCAAAGCGACTGACACTCTTGGGTTGCTGACTTCACAATACTCTCTGTCCTTGCGACGGCTCAAACTTACCAACTCATGATGAAATGCCTTTCGCAACACATCGGAATAATTGCCATAGTCCGACTTCAAAGTCTGGCTTAACGTGTCGCCCTCCGATTCAAATAACAGTCCGATTCCGTCATTATCTCCCAATATCTTCAAGAAAGAACTTGCGCTACTATTGGCAGGAATGACGAGCATACGCATGGGCGGCTCGGCTGGCATAGACCTTCCACTATCTTTCTTGCCTTTGATATAAGCATTCATCGCTTCTTTATATTCCTGTTCCAATCGTTTCGAGAGTTCATGCAAATGGCGGTTGATAGGAGCTACAAGTTCTCGGCATAAGGTCAATGCTCCTTTTCCCATACCGGCATCTGCCACAACGAACAGATAGAGATTCGGATAAACAATACGTTCATCGTACACACCACAAACATTATAGAAGCAGACTGACAAACACACAATAGCTCCAATCAGTATAGTATCACGGTCATCTACCGAAATGGAGTTATTGACAACCTCATTTAGAAAAGGAGGAAGATGCTCAAACACACATTCAGGAAATGCAGGAAGTTCTTCCTCTGACTTTATCCATTTACCCGTTTTACCATTTTGGATATTTGGCAAAATGGATAAATGTTCTTTGCTGAACGGTACCAATGAGATTCCAGATTGATTTGCCAAATGGAAAAAAGAACGGATAGTAATGCCTTGTCCTTTGGATTGCAGACAATGCGTATATTGTTTGTCTGTTTCTTCCCTTTGATAGGCAGGGTAAAACCTACTGATACGGTGATAATACTCCCGTCCGCTTTCTCCCAATCCATCCACAAGCGCAAAGCCCAACTCCACCCAATCTTTATAATTAGGGGCTATATCAATGGCACGCCGTTCTATCTCCCGAACAACACTTTCCACATCTTCCTCTACCTTATTATATATAGGAGCAACATCAGGTGTATGTGTTTGCAGCATTTCAAAAGGGACATTCTCCCAATCTTGGGCGGAAAATATTTTCTTCGACATCATCTTTGTATTTAGGGTTAATATATGCTTGTGGGTCGTAGGGTAAGAAGCATGAACGAGCCACATCACTACCGGACATATCCATTAATGGCAAGCCTGTTGCTTTGATACAGTTGGCAACAGCCTTGAAGTATCGGGAATGTTCCCAGCCTTTCAAATCAACAGGTATTATCCACTTCAATCTATTACCGGATGGACTGACAAATAACAGTTCCGTATCAAAATACTCATGGTTGAGTAGCTGCTGCTTCAACTCCCCAATGTCCTCCACATGGTCGAAATCCAAACACATCAATCCTGAATGCATAATCAGTTCCTTCTCATTACGCTTGCGGAATAATCCCGAAAAAGTACAATAGTCAAAATGGGTGGCTTTATACCTTTTGGCATCAGAGAAAGACAACATCAGACGCAAAGCTTCGGTTTGTGATTGCGCATAATGCCCGATGATATAACGATATACATCCACAATACCTACCGCCCTTATCGGTTCGATGTTTTGAATGGGCTTGCGAAAGAATGAAAAGCAATAGTCTGTTGTTTTCATCATCTGATAATCTTTTTAGATTCGACAAATCGTCTGGCTTCTTCCATTAAGTCATCCTGTGTCTTATGCGATTTGTTTTTCAACCAATCATCAATCTCCGATTGTAGGAAAGCCAATGCCTTATTTATTTTATGTACGGGAATCTGTTTGGTAGATACCCATCCATAAACAGTTTGTTTAGCAGGATGCGATGGCAGATAAGCGCAAAGCTCGTCTATATCCATCCACTTGGATGAATTATTTGCTTGCTTATGTTGCAAGGCATTTACTTTGGATTGTAGTGCTTCTACGGACTCAATCAGGTAGGACAACGCATTCGGCATTTCCTCCAATGAATTTACTTTATAAGCCATTTTTTTCTTCGTATTAAAGTTTATACCACAAAAGTATAGGGATGCTTATAGGTGCTAAATAGGTGCTTGTCCACCACCAATTAGCCGCTCATTTACCACTGACAAATTTAAGTTTCATTAATACGAGAATTTATTGGAAGACATAATAAAAGGGGAATAAACTATTATCTGAATTAACACATTCTTTACTGAATGCCTCTATACTACAAAATACCCCTCAAAAGTCGATGCTTCATGAGGGGTAAATGGTGGTAAGTATATGATTGGTATTACATAAGTCGTTGGTGCTCAATGGTGGAAGTCCCCACTATAACCTATAAATCCAAATTGTCTATATACAGAGTATTAGCAGCTTTTTCTTTCTGTTCATTTACGATGTGCGTATAAATCTGCGTGGTTTTGACGTTTGTATGTCCCATCAAAGACTTAATGGTGTATATATCAACACCATTTTCCAGCAATAGCGAAGCTATGGCGTCCACAATGGAAGGTGATATGTTTCTTGATACCGGATGCTTCTATCCAGACTTTCAACGGGCGAGAAATCCAAGAAGCATCAGTCAATCCTTCAAAAACAAGTGCTTCATCATCGTTTGGACGTATGCCGCATAGTTGAAGTGCTTGTTGAGTGACTGGCTTATAATCGGGTCTTTTTGTCTTTTGCTGAACTACGACCGCTTGCCAAGTACCCTTACTTGTTTGCTGAATTTGTTTCCATTTCAAAGTTTGAATATCACTATGCCGCAATCCTGTGAGAATAGAGAATAAGAACGCACGTTTCAAAACATCATCCTTGCAAGGAGTGTCAACCAGCATTTGCACCTCATTCATGGTAAGCGCAACACGAGGTTTCTCAATGTTTGTTATTCCCTTTACTTTCGCACTAATATCAACTGTGAGATATTCATCAATGAACGCCTGTTTCAATCCGGCTTTGAGTATGGAGAAATAGGTGGATGCCGTGTTCTGTGAAATCGTTCCTTTCTTATTGCCTCCCATCGGGGCACGTAACAGGAACATCTTGATGTCTTCAAGCAGTTTAACGGAAATCGTCTTGAATGGAATTGACTGCCCTTGCGAATACATTTTCAATAATTCACCTACGCGCCTCCAGTTGACTATAATTGAATCGGAACTATTGGGATGACGTGTGCTTATAATACTATTGAAATACTTGATAAAGTCCTGTTCGCTCCGTTCATTCTGTGCTGCAATTTCGTTCTCTTTATCTGTGTACAAAATAGCACTATCGTATTCATGCTGCCGCAACTTACGCACATTGTCGGCATATATACAAGCCTCTTGGTCTATCGTTGAACGGCATTGGATAATCCCATTCAAATCACGCTTAGGCTTATAGTTGAATGTTCCATCCGGCAAAATGCGTGCAATAGATGATTTGTCCCAAACAGGCGTGGATATAGTCCGATTAATGGATTCCACCACACGGCTTGCCCGTTTAGAACCTCGCTTATACACAGGGTATGACTCTATAATCAGATACCATTCTTCTTTATAATTCGACCTTCTGAGTTTGACGGTCACTTTGGTATTTGGTAATGCTTTCTTCATTCTACTTCTGATTTATATAGATTATCAATTTCTTGTTTGGGTACATATACATAGTTTCCTATTTGCCTTGAGGGGATGGAGTATTTTCTAACATGTGCCCATACTGAACTATCATTAATATGGTATTTCTCACAAATCTCTGTAATGGTATAGCAGTCCTCCGGCTCTAAACTGTATGTTTTAGGAACGGGCTTTTCTTTCTCCGCAATACTTTCCGGTCTGTTTAGAAAAAGCCGTTCCATTTCAGAACGTTTGATACGTGTGAGTCTTGTCCCCATATTGATGGTTGGAATACGTCCCAATTTAATCAGGCGATACAGAGTGCTACGTTCCACCCCGAACATAGCAACGGCTTCCTTTACAGAAATGTACTCTCTGATGTCTGATACTTGTTGGGCAATGGCTTCTAACTGTGCGTTTCTATCCTTTGCGTCCTTTTTGCGTTTCCAAGCCACTTTGCCACATTTAGGAGAACAGTAATGGCTGTCGAGTGTTTTTGCGACAAATACTTTGCCGCAGACCTTGCACTTCCTTTTGATTTCAAATCCGATTGTTGGCATATCATCTACTTTTAAGTGTGTATTAGTATGTATAAGTGTGATTAAGTCCCACATTATCTACTTTTTTGTCTTGTCGCAAACATGTCGCAAATAAGAGATAAAAAAGCCCATAGAAAACATATAGAAACCATGAACCCCATAAACGCAAAAAGCGTGCAACTCATTGAGCTGCACGCTTTTGCTTATTGTTTATTATCTGTTTTCTTATCGGAATCATTTGACTTCCTCGAAGTCAGCATCCTGCACATTATCCCCATGCTTACCATTATCCTGAGCACCACCTGCCTGTCCATTCATATCCGGACCAGCCTGTGCACCACCTTGGGCACCGCTCTGAGCATACATTTCAGCGCTGGCAGCTTGGAAAGCTGTGTTCAGTTCTGCCATTGCAGAGTCGACAGCAGCAAGGTCCTGAGCCTTGTGAGCATCTTTCAGTTTCTGCAGAGCAGCTTCAATCGGAGCTTTCTTATCAGCCGGCAACTTGTCACCGAGCTCCTTCAACTGATTCTCAGTAGTGAAGATCATTGAGTCGGCTTGGTTCAGCTTATCAACTTTTTCACGTTCCTTCTTGTCAGCTTCTGCATTAGCCTCAGCCTCCGCCTTCATCTTTTCGATTTCGTCCTTGCTCAAACCACTGGAAGCTTCGATACGTATAGCTTGTTCCTTACCGGTAGCTTTATCCTTGGCAGATACCTTCAAGATACCGTTGGCGTCGATGTCGAACGTAACCTCGATTTGAGGAATACCACGACGAGCCGGGGCAATACCTGTCAAGTTGAACTGACCGATTGATTTGTTCTGAGCAGCCATCGGACGCTCACCCTGCAATACGTGAATAGTAACTTCCGTCTGGTTATCGGCAGCCGTAGAGAAGGTTTCACTCTTCTTGCACGGAATAGTAGTGTTGGCATCAATCAACTTCGTCATTACACCACCCATTGTTTCGATACCCATAGACAGCGGAGTAACATCCAGCAATACCACACCTTTGATTTCATCCGTCAGCACAGCACCCTGCACAGCAGCACCTACGGCTACTACTTCGTCCGGGTTCACACCCTTAGAAGGAGTCTTACCGAAGAACTTCTCTACCAACTCCTGAACAGCAGGAATACGTGAAGAACCACCTACAAGGATTACTTCGTCAATATCAGCGTTGCTCAATCCGGCATCACTCATAGCCTTCTTACACGGTTCCAGACAAGCCTGAATCAAGTTGTGAGCCAAAGCCTCGAACTTAGCACGAGTCAGTGTCTTCACCAAATGCTTGGGCACACCACCTACCGGCATAATGTACGGCAAGTTGATTTCAGTGCTTGAAGAAGAAGACAACTCGATCTTAGCTTTTTCAGCAGCCTCTTTCAGACGTTGCATAGCCATCGGATCCTGAGTCAGGTCGGCACCTTCGTCATTCTTGAATTCATCTACCAGCCAGTTGATGATTACCTGGTCGAAGTCATCACCACCGAGGTGAGTATCACCGTTGGTTGACAATACTTCGAACACACCGCCACCGAATTCGAGGATGGAGATATCGAACGTACCACCACCAAGGTCGAATACGGCAACCTTCATATCTTTGTTTGCCTTGTCGATACCGTAAGCCAAAGCTGCGGCAGTCGGTTCGTTGACGATACGTTTTACTTCAAGTCCGGCAATCTGACCGGCTTCTTTCGTAGCCTGACGTTGAGAGTCGGAGAAGTAAGCCGGAACGGTGATAACGGCTTCCGTTACTTCTTGTCCCAGATAATCTTCGGCAGTCTTTTTCATCTTCTGCAGAATCATAGCGGAGATTTCCTGCGGAGTATAGTGACGTCCGTCAATGTCGACACGCGGCATGTTGTTTTCGTTTACAACTTTATAAGGCATACGGGCTATTTCCTTCTGCACTTGTCCCCAGTTCTCACCCATAAAACGTTTGATGGAGAAGACGGTTCTCGTCGGGTTCGTGATAGCCTGACGCTTGGCGGGGTCACCGATTTTACGTTCGCCACCGTCAACAAATGCTACTACAGAAGGAGTAGTACGCTTACCTTCGCTGTTTGCAATTACTACAGGTTCGTTACCTTCGAATACGGCAACGCAAGAGTTTGTAGTTCCTAAGTCAATACCAATAATTTTTCCCATGATCGTTATTATTTTATTTGTTATTATTCAAGTTCGGTGTCCGCCGCAGTGGCAGACGCCAATAAAAAGACAAACCTCGTGCCAAATTGTTCAGAGGGATGACACATTTCTATTTCTGACAGTTTGTCTGTCAATCTGTCAGAAATAAAAGTTCCTTTCCTGTCGGAAATTACCATTTGTTAATTCCTGTACCGAACAAATGGTCTACTTTTGCCGGGCATTTTGAATATACTATATAATAAGACTGAAGATTATGGAAAAGATGAGAGACAGTATCGACTTCAAGAACACGGACATCACAACATTGTTCCGCAAGTTGTTGCTCCCTACTGTGATGGGGATGATTTTCTCGGCATTGTTCGTTATTACAGACGGTATCTTTGTAGGCAAAGGTATCGGCAGTGACGCTTTGGCAGCGGTCAACATTGTGGCGCCGCTATGGTTGTTTTCTACGGGCATCGGACTGATGTTCGGCGTGGGGGCATCAGTGGTGGCATCCATTCATTTGTCGCACGGCAAGGTGAAGGTGGCACGCATCAACATCACGCAGTCGGTCGTGATTTCTTCACTGCTGCTGATGTGTACTTCTGCCCTGTTCTGCCTGTTTGCCCCGGAAGTGGTGGGTCTGCTGGGCGGTTCGGAACGGCTCACCCCGCTGGCTGTAGAGTATATGCTTTGGTTCGTGCCCTTCTCGCTGTTCACGGCATTGCTCAATTCGGGCATGTTCTTCCTGCGGCTGGACGGTTCGCCCAACTTTGCCATGGTGTGCAATGTGGTGGCTGCGGTACTGAATATCATATTGGATTATCTGTTCATCTTCCCCTTTGGCTGGGGAATGTTCGGTGCCGCACTAGCCAGTGCCATAGGCACTACAGTGGGTGCATTGATGATAGTCATCTATCTGATGCGCCGCCGGTGCGCACTACGCTTCTATCCGATCAAGTTGAGCCGCAAAAGCATGCAGTTGATGCGCCGCAACATCGGTTATATGTGCCGGTTGGGCTCTTCGGCTTTCCTCTGCGAGGTGGCCATTGCGTGCATGATGTTTGTGGGTAATCAGGTATTCATCCACTATCTGAAGGAAGAAGGGGTGGCGGCATTCAGCATTGCCTGCTATTTCTTTCCTATTATATTTATGGTGTACAATGCCATTGCACAGTCGGCACAGCCCATCATCAGTTACAACTACGGACTTGGCGCGGTAAGCCGCGTGCGCCGTACCTACATGCTGGCTCTGAAAACGGCTGTAAGTTGCGGGGCTTGCTTCGCACTGGTCACGATGCTATGCAGCCCGGCGATTGTCGGCATGTTTATCGACCGGAGCTATCCGGCTTACGAGATAGCAGTAAAAGGTCTGCCGTGGTATGCCACTGGCTTCGTTTTCTTTGCGGTCAACATTGTTTCCATCGGCTACTTTCAGAGTGTGGAACGTGCCCGGTACGCCACCCTCATCACCCTGCTGCGCGGCTTCATCCTGCTGATAGCCTGCTTCTTCGGGCTGCCGCTGTTGCTGGGCGACCGGGGCATCTGGCTTGCCACTCCGCTTGCCGAACTGCTGACTACTCTCTTTATCCTGGTGAATTATCTCATCGGGAAAAGGGAGCGCAAAGAAAATTCCATATCTTTGCGACATGAAAACTATGATAGAAAAGTTCTGCAAGAAGTATAAACTGCCGGAAAAGAACCTGTTCGAACTGCTGTCGCACATGACGGAAGTCCGGTTCGGGAAAGGCGAACTGGTGATAAAGGAGGGGGAAAGGAATACCAATTTCTACCTCTTGAAGCAAGGGATATGGCGCGCCTACTATCTGACGGACGGGACGGAAAACTCCTTGTGGTTCGTCGGCCCGGGCGAAGCGGCTTTCTCGTCGTGGGGATATGTGAACGGGGAAGCCTCGCACGTCAATATAGAGTCGGTGAACGACACCATAGCCTATTGCATCGGCAAGGCAGAATTGGAAGCACTCTTTGCAAGTTCCATAGAGATGGCCAACTTCGGCAGGAAAATTTTTGAGAGGGAGATTTTGTCGGTAGACAGTTCGACAATAGCCTATGGAGCCCCTCCCACTGCCAAAGAACGGTACATGACGCTGATGGAAGAAAACCCGGAATTGTTGCAGGATGTGCCGCTCAAGTATCTGGCATCTTATTTATACATCACTCCGCAATCTCTGAGCCGCATACGGGCAGGATTGAAGCACAAGAAAAAGGGCTCTTGACAGAAATCATCTGCAAGAGCCTTTTCTATGATAAAGAATGAATGAGTGTTATTTCTTCACCAGCACCATCACCAGCGAGTTGTCTGCATCGTACAGTCCGATGCCTCCGCCTGCCAGCTTGCCGAAAGACTGAACAGAGTTCAAAGCCTTCGTAATACGGCCTTCCACTTCCATATCGGGGCATGCCATCATCGTACTGATGATTTGCGGGAAAGAAATAGCAGAAGGATTCACCTCATCAACCTGAATGGCACCATTGATGATATTGCAACCGGCATTTCCGTGCAAACGCTTTTCAGCTACATTGAACTCTATGAACGGCTGTTTTTCCATGCCTTCGGGGATAGCCTCACCGGCAGCCTCGGTAATCATCCACTTGCCATCCAGGTCGGACAGTTTCACGGTAGACTCCTTCTTCTGCAATACCACAAGAGGACGATTGGACGAACCGCACAAAGCGATATTCTCCGTCCCCAACTTCTTATACTTCTTCACCTTGCTCAAAGCGGACAATACATTATTCTCGACAGTCATATCGGGACACATCATACGCGTGCTGGCCAAAGCGCCAAGGTCGATAGTGCCCGGCTTGGCATTCACGTCGAACGAGCCCATCAAACGGTTGCAACCACTGTTTCCAAACACTTTTCCACTCTTCGTATCAAAGCCGATATACGGAAATTCTTGTCCCGGAGCAGGGACAACGGCCGAGCCGTTTATTTCGATGATATTCCACTCGCCACCTATAGAAGAAAGGGTAGCGGCATTCTTGGTTGACGCACAAGATGACAGGCCGATCAATGCACTTGCCATACATAGGGAAACAAATACTTTTTTCATTGTTATTCGTTGTTTAAGTTAATTTTTTCGGGGGCAAATATATGTAAAATAACCCAAATGCAAGTAGTTTGTTCGAAAAATGAGATACTTTATTTAAGAATTGAAGCATTTTTCCCAAAGTATTTAGCAGGATTTTAATGTTTATCTAAGAATTAACTCCTATATTTGCTCTCCGTATTTTTTATAAACCTAATAATAATATAAACAGAAGAAATGGGTAAAGTTCTTATTATCGGTGCAGGCGGTGTAGGTACCGTCGTTGCGCACAAAGTGGCTCAAAATCCTGATGTGTTTACTGAAATCATGATAGCCAGCCGCACCAGGTCCAAATGTGACGCCGTTGTAAAAGCGATTGGTAACCCGAACATCAAAACCGCCCAGGTAGATGCCGACAGTGTGGACGAATTGGTGGCACTCTTCAATAGTTTCAAACCCGAGATTGTAATAAATGTTGCCCTCCCCTATCAGGACCTCACTATCATGGAGGCTTGCCTGAAGACCGGTGTCAACTATCTGGATACTGCCAACTACGAACCGAAAGACGTGGCACACTTTGAGTACAGCTGGCAATGGGCCTACAAGAAGCGCTTCGAAGATGCCGGACTGACCGCCATCCTCGGTTGTGGTTTCGACCCGGGAGTGAGCGGTATTTATACAGCCTATGCCGCCAAGCACTACTTCGACGAAATGCAGTACCTCGACATTGTGGACTGCAACGCCGGCAATCACCACAAAGCATTTGCCACCAACTTCAATCCCGAAATAAACATCCGCGAGATTACACAAAACGGACGTTACTACGAGAACGGCCAGTGGGTAACCACCCAGCCTTTGGAAATCCATAAGGATCTGACTTATCCCAACATCGGTCCGCGCGATTCTTATCTGCTCTACCACGAAGAGTTGGAGTCGTTGGTAAAGAATTTCCCCACCATCAAACGCGCCCGTTTCTGGATGACGTTCGGTCAGGAGTATCTGACGCATCTGCGTGTGATTCAGAACATCGGCATGGCACGCATCGACGAAGTGGAATACAACGGCATGAAAATCGTTCCGCTGCAATTCCTGAAAGCCGTGCTTCCCAATCCGCAGGACCTGGGCGAGAACTACGAGGGCGAAACCTCCATCGGTTGCCGCATCCGCGGACTGAAAGACGGCAAAGAACGTACTTACTATGTATATAATAACTGTAGCCACCAGGAAGCCTACAAAGAAACAGGCATGCAAGGCGTAAGCTACACCACCGGCGTTCCCGCCATGATTGGTGCCATGATGTTCCTCAAAGGTATCTGGAAGAAGCCGGGTGTATGGAATGTGGAGGAATTCGATCCGGATCCGTTCATGGAACAACTCAACAAGCAAGGATTGCCTTGGCATGAAGTAATAGACGGAGACCTGGAACTCTAATTTTTAACTCTTAATCTTTTAATTATCAACGTGAACGTAGGAGATAAAGCGCCCGAAATATTGGGCATCAACGAGAAAGGCGAAGAAATTCGCCTGAGCGACTATAAAGGGAAGAAGATAGTACTTTATTTCTATCCCAAGGATATGACCTCCGGCTGCACAGCGCAGGCCTGCAACTTGCGCGATAACTACGCCGACTTGCGCAAAGCAGGTTATGAAGTTATCGGTGTGAGCGTAGACAGCGAGAAGTCGCACCAGAAGTTTATTGAGAAGAACAACCTGCCTTTTACTTTGATTGCCGATACAGACAAGAAACTGGTAGAGCAATTTGGAGTATGGGGTGAGAAAAGTATGTACGGCCGCAAATATATGGGAACCTTCCGCACCACCTTCATCATCAATGAAGAAGGAGTGATTGAGCGCATCATCACCCCGAAGGAAGTGAAAACCAAAGAGCATGCCGCACAAATCCTCTGATTCAGAATTTATAATTTATAATAATGGCAAAGAAAGACGAACTGATTTTTGAGAACGAAGGTGGCAGCAAGATGGCATCCAGCGAAAAGCTGAAGGCCTTGCAAGCTGCCATGGACAAGATAGAAAAGAGCTTTGGCAAGGGTTCTATCATGAAAATGGGCGACGGCATCGTCGAACAAGTAGAAGTAATCCCCACCGGCTCCATCGGACTGAATGTAGCCTTGGGTGTAGGCGGTTACCCGCGCGGACGTATCATTGAAATATACGGCCCGGAATCATCCGGTAAAACAACGCTGGCAATCCACGCCATTGCCGAAGCACAAAAGGCGGGAGGCATCGCCGCATTTATTGATGCGGAACATGCTTTCGACCGTTTCTATGCTGCCAAATTGGGTGTAGATGTGGATAACCTTTTCATCTCTCAGCCGGACAACGGCGAGCAGGCATTGGAAATTGCAGAACAGTTGATTCGCTCCTCGGCCATCGACATCATCGTTATCGACTCTGTAGCCGCCTTGACTCCGAAAGCTGAAATAGAAGGCGATATGGGCGAAAACAAGGTGGGGTTGCAAGCCCGACTCATGTCACAGGCATTGCGTAAACTGACCGGTACCGTCAGCAAGACACGCACCACTTGCATCTTTATCAACCAGTTGCGCGAGAAGATCGGTGTAATGTTCGGCAATCCCGAAACAACGACCGGTGGTAATGCACTGAAATTCTATGCTTCCGTACGTATCGACATACGTGGAAGCCAAGCCATCAAGAATGGCGATGAAGTGCTGGGCAAGCAAACAAAAGTGAAGGTAGTAAAGAATAAAGTAGCACCTCCTTTCCGCAAAGCAGAATTTGACATCATGTTCGGTGAAGGAATCTCCCGCGCAGGCGAAATCATCGACTTGGGTGCGGACTTGGGAATCATCAAAAAAAGTGGTTCCTGGTTCAGCTACAACGATACAAAGATTGCCCAGGGACGCGATGCAGCCAAGCAGGTCATCCTTGATAATCCGGAACTGGCAGAGGAACTGGAAGGACTTATCTTTGCCGAATTGAAGAAAGAGAAGTAATCCGCCTCTCTTCTAAAAAAGAAAATCCTCCGACTTTCCTTCATTAACCTCAAAGGTGATTGAAGGGAAATCGGAGGTTTCCTCTAAATAATAGTGCTTATTCTAAACTTTCCAGGCGCTTTTCCAAATCGTCCATGCTCTTTTCAAAGCGTTTCCATGTATCGGCATCCATCTGGTCTTTCAGAGATTCCAAATCCTTCAGTTTAGTAATGCCTTTCAAACTTTTCAATGCCATCCCTTTCGACTGTTTCAATTCTCCTACCCAGTCTCTATTCTTCAGTTTCTCTATTTCTGCCCAATTAATATCGGGTATCTGATAAATATCCACACCACCGCTGTTCCAACTGGTATTCTGATACATCATGATGTTCTGAATATCTTTCAGCGTCATATCGCCTTCCAAATAGACGAATTTCAGCGTAGCGGCACCATCTATAATCATAATCAGTTCTTTTACCTTATCCCCTTTTCGGCTGATATAGAACTCAGAACTGGATACAGTGCCCTTCTGCTTCATCAACAGCTCGTATTTGGAAGCCTGCACCAGGGAGCGGAGATCCTTACGCATATCCTTCTTCACATTGCTATCCATCGTAGAGAGTATCTGAACAGAGTTCAACTGCCCCGACACCTTACCTATATAGACATCTTTCGTAAACAGATTAGGATTCGTTTCTATCATCGCCTTGGATATATAGACTGATGACACCCCTTTCATATCCCCGTATTTGTTGAATAAGTTCTTCTGCGCCTGGCAGAGCAGGGGCAACAACAACAGCATCCCTGCCAAAATCATTTTCATTGTTTTCATATCAGATTATCTTTGAATTTCTTGTCTTACTTCCTGATTTACTTTCGTCAAATCCAGCCGGGTCTCTTCCACTTGTTCAACGCCTTTGTTCAAATTGGTGGAGACTTCCATTAAAGTGGCCTGGAGCACCTTATAGGCAGCCTCCGGATCCGAGAAAGTATCTTGCGGCGTAGGCGGACACATATCCCGACCTATCCCCGTAACACCATAACCGATTCCCAGCAAGAGCAGAACCGTAGCAGCAATACCCCCTATCCAACGCCAATTGCGTTTGGATTTGTTCCGATGGAAGAAGCGTTGTTCTTCTTCGGCCTGTTCATCAATCATCCGGCTTAGTCTGTCCTCCAATCCGGCAAGAACATCCACCACCATTTCCTGGCAAAAAAAGCTAAGAAAGATTTTCCTGTCCTTTTGCAAGTGTTGGGGCACTTCTTCGGTTCTGAAAGCTTCTTTCAACAGCTCTTCTTCCTGCTCATTGGTGTTCCCCTCGTAAAACGCAGCGAGCAGTCTTTCAATTTCCTCGACTTTCATAGTTACTCCATTTATTAAATTCTTCACGTATCTTTTTCCTTGCCCGGGACAACAGTACACGGACATTGGTAGCATTCAATCCGGTGACTTGCTCTATCTCTTCGTAAGAACATCCTTTGACATCGCGCAGCATTACTACTTTCTGTTGCTGCACCGGCAAGTGGGCAATGATATGCTTTACCTGCTGTGCCTCGTCCCGCACTTCAAAGTTATCTGCCGGAGAAACTTTGTGTACTTCGGTCAACTCCACGCTTTGCTTGTTCAATGTATATTTGCCCGAACGAAGCAGGTCAAAGCACATGTTCTTCACCAAAGTAACGCTGAATGCTTCCGGATTACTGATAATAGCCAGTCCTTCCCGCTTGTCCCACAGCTTCAAATAAGCCTCCTGCACCAAGTCTTCAGCGTCGGCTGCGTTCTCCAATAGCTTATAGGCTATGCAGTACAGCTTACGATGATAAGGCAGAAACTCTTTTTTAAAACTCTCAGCGTCCATGGGCTCTTAAATAAATACTTAATTCCTGTTTATACCCTTTAGACGTATCAATAAAAGGTTTTGTTACACGATAGGAAAGAAAAAATAGAGAAGTATTAAATAGCAACAGAATTCATCCCGGTATAGTAACCCTTATTTCAATGCATCAGTTATCCTTTTCTTTAAATTCAATTTTGCAATGTCCTCCGGTCTTAAATCCAACTCTATGAGAACCTTGGCTGATGAGAACTCATATTCTTGTTCTTTATTATCACAATTTGTCTGATTCTTATGAATGGAATACAACAAGGCAAAATCATAATCCAATGCCCGGGAAACATTGTACAGCGTATCAGTATCAATACTTTTCCGCGTCAACATATAGTCAACGCTTTGAGGCTTAACATTCAGTCTACGTGCAAGTTCTGCCTTTGTTACCTGTTGTTCCGCCATTACGTTCTTGATGATCTCACCAATGTATATATTACTCTTTTCCATTAATATGAAGATACAAATTAATAGTTCAGTTTAAAAGACAGAAGAACAATAAATCAACTGGTAATTGCGTTCATTTTATTCATAATTCATTTGTTTTATCAAATATTTTATGATAACTTTGCCGCGTATTCATATAAATAAACAAATAATATCTGTGACATGACACTACTGATTTTCATACTTATATCCATTCCAGTAAGTATACTGGCCATTTTAATATGGATATATAGTGACTTTAAGAAATATAAAAGACAAAATAATCTGATTATTCTACTCTTTTTCCTATTTCCTACCACCTTATGTGCACAATATGTAGATAATGACTGCCGTATTTCCTTTAAGTGGTACGAAAATCAAAAGGGAAAACTGGAATACAGCAAAAATGAGATACTTTACAAATTTATCCCAAGTAGCACATATTGGGAAATAATAATTCGGAACACTTCTTCCAAAGACGCCCAAATTAATTGGAAAAATGTGCAATTTATAGCCAACGGTAGGGCATCAGAAATAACATTGGCCCCTTCCGAAACAGAAGATTCTCTCCTATCAACCATAAAAAGTAATTCTGAAATTAGTCGAACAATTACCATAACCACCTCTATGGGGAAAAATAAAATAAGCCAAAAGATATATGACAGTAAGAGCATCCGGAAAGGAAATAAAGCAGCTGTTACCATTATACTTCCTATATCTATCGGCAAGCAACCCAATTTTTCCAATACATTTGATTTTATCGTAACGAAAGCAAACTGATCATGACCACTCAAGATATCAAAGAACAGTTAAACAAAGCACGTTCTTGGCATATTGTATTGACACAACCCAAGAACGAACTGAAAATAAGAAAAATATTGGAGCGGCAAGGACTGATTACCCATCTTCCCCTTACTCCCGTGAAAAGACGTTGGGGAGACCGTATAAAAGAAATACACATCCCGGCCGTAGCGAGATGTGTATTCGTATATGTTTCGCCAGAAGAGATGAATATTCTGCGAAACCATCATCCTATTCTTCCGCTGGAGGTACTTTGAACCGGCCTTACGCCAAAGCCGGTACCAAGTATTTTGCCAGCAAATAGCCACCGCCCACCAGCCAGATATAAATCAGAAAAGCCAGAACAAACGGTTTTGCACCGGCTTGCTTGAACTTATCGATGCTGGTATCGGTGCCCAATGCCGTCATTGCCATTGTAAGCATAAAAGTATCAATGTATTCTATCGCGCCATTTAAAGGAATGTCTTTCACCGTTGGTGCATCGAACAGATATTGCAACAGGGAATTCAGACAGATTATTCCGATAAAACCAAAGGCAAACCAGGGAATCGTAATCTTGCTCTTAACAACATTGCCGTTGGCATCTACCTTCTTGCGTCCGGCCAAAGCAAAACTCATGACAACCAATACCGGCGCCAGCATCATCACACGAATCATTTTCGTGATAGTGGCGGGTCCTGCAATGCCAAGAGCGTCCGTGGGATCCATTGCATTCCCTGCACCGGCCACGTGGGCCACTTCGTGCAAAGTACTTCCCGTATAGATGGCCACTCCCATATTACTCAATCCGTCGAGCAAACCTGCCCGATACATGATGGGATAAAGAAACATAGAGATAGTACCGAAGATAACCACCGTAGACACTGCAATGGCAGTTTTGTGTCCTTCGCACTTTACAACCGGCTCCGCACCCAGCACTGCTGCCGCACCGCAAATAGCACTACCGGTAGAAGTCATCAGTGCCGTATCCTTATCAATCTTCAATAACTTTCCCAATCCAAGACCGATAAAAATGGTTCCGGCCACAATAATGGTATCAATCACCACCGCAGGCAGACCTACTTGTGCAACCTGCGTCAAGGTCAAGCGGAAACCATACAGCACAATACCCGCACGCAGCACCTGCTTTGTACAGAATTTGATACCCGGCACCCATGTTTCCGGCAAATGGTTACGCAAACTGTTGGCATATATCATACCAAAAATGATACCCACAATAAGGGGACTAAAAGAAAGACTTTTCACAAAAGGAATTTCAGCGATATAAAAAGCTGAAAAAGAGAATAAGGCAATTAACAAAATGCCATGCATCGTATTGCCTCTGTTTCCGCGACTGAACATAAATTTTAATTTAGTGTTTACAACCTTATTTTTAAACTGGGGCAAAGGTACGCTTTTCTCTTACTCCATCCTATTTAAATCTTTTTATACGTGATAACGAAAAGTAATAATCCTTTTACAACTGACTGTTATGATGCATAGCAAATTGCATGAATACCTGAGCCAGTCCGCTCTCCTGCCCTTGCGACTGAGCAAAAATGAAATCACGGCTCATGGGCATTCCCTTTATTTCGACCACGCGCAATGCTCCGGAATAGAGTTCACGAGTGATGGAACGGACAGACACAATGCCCAAACAATCGGTATGCTCCAAAAAGAGTTTGATACTCTCCGTACTGCCCAGATACATCAACACATGCAGCGACGACAGCTTTATATTATGCTTCTGAAGGGCTCTCTCAAAAACATCCAGTGTACCGGAACCTCTTTCACGGAGTACTAAAGGCAGCACCGACAGTTCTTCCGGCGTTATCTCGTCTCCCACAGGCAGCTTACTATTGGTACGGATCACAGCTACAAGTTCATCCTCAAGAAAAGTCGTATATTTCAAATTGGGCAGACGGAAAACGCCCTCCACCAAACCTAAATCAATGCGGTGTTCCTGCAGGGCAAGTTCTATCGCCCGGGAGTTTCCGTTCAATAAAGAAAGGTTGACCTGAGGAAATTTTCCGATAAAACGGCCAAGCAAAGGAGGAAGCACATACTGCGCAATCGTAGTACTGGCACCGAGCTTCAACTCACCGGTATACTCATTGTGCAGCAAGTGCATCTCATATTCCAATCGTTTATAGTCTTCCAATATCCGTTCGCAATGCTCCAACAGCAACTTCCCGGATTCCGTCAGCGAAATCCGGCTACCTTGACGGTCGAACAGACGTGTCTGATAAGCAGTTTCCAACTCCTGCACATGCTTGGTGATGGCAGGCTGACTGATGAACAACTCCTGCGAAGCTTTTGTAAAACTCAGATTCTTCGCAACGGACTGGAATACTTTTAGACGAAAATCACTCATACATTAACATTATAATTCATCAGGATTAATACCGAAAGCATGCGCCAAAGAGTAAGACACCGGTTCCTGCCGACAATATATCGGTTGCGAAGTCTCCTCCATCGTGAAGTAGACGGCCCTGCTGCGCTCTTCTTCCTTTTTATTCTTAAAGAATCTGCATAACTTCTCCTCCACCTTGTCACCATATACCGGGTGAAAGGGCAATAACATCAGGCACCTCACGTCAGTGGAATCCAGGGCAATGTTCATCAAGTCGAGATACAACTCTTCGGTCGAAACAATTCCGGAAGAAGAAACGGAAGAAAACAGATATTCTCCAATCGGTGTACGGCAAGCCAAACTGCCCAGATGATCCAAATCAGACGGTTCGCAACAGCTTAATGTATGGACGGCCTGGTCGTGTAGCAATATCACTTCAATCTTACTCTCCCCTACCTTCAGCCCGGCATCCAGGGCCATATAGCTTAACCATGCCGGCAAATCTACATTGGGCAGTTCGCGTCCCAACCTTATGCTTAAAAAACTCTTTGCACTACGAACAAATTCATTCAAAAACGCAACATCTATCAATATTACATTCTCCGAAAGCTTTATATCTTCTAACATTACTTCTAAATTTACAATTCAAGTTGTAAAGATAAGAAAAGTTTTATTCAATCCTCCTTGATACGGCTCTTTTTATACTCTGACGGGGAGTTTCTTGTGCATGATGATAGTAAAAAGAAGCAAAGAAGAATCCGGCATACCACGTACCGGGAGTTAGTTCGTCACACACAAGGAGTGAGCCCACCAAAGGTTATGACTGAGAGGTATAAACATCTCCATCCATTATAAAAAAACATCCCCATCTTTTACCCTAAAACATCCGGATGTTTTAGTATAATACATCCCCATCTTTTGGGGTAAAACATCCGGGTGTTTTGACATCTCAGTCATAACCTTTGGTGGGCTCAGTCCTTGAGTGTGACAAGCTAAGTCCTGCTACATGCCCCAGAGCCATCACTTCTTTCACCACTGGCGTGCAAACATACAGAAGCAACTCCCAAGATGATGGAAGCGAAAGAAGCTTAACCGGCAGGGAATCAGACATTTTGACATTCATTTCATCCTATTAACTGAAAATATGTCCGAATTATGCCATTGGCAAATCTTTTGCGTCCTCTCAAGTGTTATGAAACTGATAAAAATAGAAAGGAGAACCAGATATGAACTTTAACAATTTTACCATTAAGGCGCAAGAAGCAGTGCAGGAGGCCGTAAACCTGGTGCAGAGCCGGGGGCAGCAAGCCATCGAACCTGTGCACCTGCTTCAGAGTGTGATGAAGGTAGGCGAAAACGTTACCAACTTCATCTTCCAGAAGCTTGCTTTGAACGGCCAGCAGATTGCGCTTGTTGTAGACAAACAGATTGATTCCCTGCCCAAAGTATCGGGTGGAGAACCTTACTTGAGCCGTGAGGCCAACGAAATATTGCAGAAAGCTACGCAGTATTCCAAAGAGATGGGCGACGAATTCGTCTCCCTGGAACCGATATTGCTGGCGCTGCTGAGCGTGAAGAGTACCGCCTCCACCATCCTGAAAGATGCCGGAATGACGGAAAGAGAGTTGCGCGAAGCCATCAATGAGTTACGCAAAGGTGAGAAAGTAACTTCGCAATCCAGCGAAGATACTTATCAATCATTGGAGAAATATGCCATCAACCTGAACGAGGCTGCACGTAGCGGCAAGTTGGACCCGGTTATCGGGCGTGATGAAGAAATCCGTCGGGTGCTGCAAATCCTGAGCCGCCGTACCAAGAACAATCCTATATTAATAGGTGAGCCGGGTACGGGTAAAACGGCCATCGTAGAAGGGCTTGCACACCGTATTCTGCGCGGCGACGTACCGGAGAACCTGAAGAACAAGCAAGTGTATTCGCTGGACATGGGTGCACTGGTGGCCGGTGCCAAGTATAAAGGTGAGTTTGAGGAACGTCTGAAGGCCGTTATCAATGAAGTGAAGAAATCGGAAGGAGACATCATTCTGTTTATCGACGAAATCCATACATTGGTAGGTGCGGGCAAGGGCGAAGGCGCCATGGATGCCGCCAATATCCTGAAGCCGGCACTGGCCCGTGGAGAGTTGAGAAGCATCGGTGCCACTACCCTCGACGAATATCAGAAGTATTTTGAAAAGGACAAGGCATTGGAACGGCGTTTCCAGATTGTCATGGTGAACGAACCGGACACGCTGAGCACCATCTCCATCCTTCGCGGACTGAAAGAGCGGTATGAAAACCACCACCACGTGCGGATTAAAGATGATGCCATCATCGCCGCCGTAGAGTTGAGCAACCGCTACATCACCGACCGCTTCTTGCCCGACAAGGCCATCGACCTGATGGATGAAGCCGCCGCCAAACTCCGTATGGAAGTAGACTCCGTGCCGGAGGAACTGGACGAGATTTCCCGCAAAATCAAGCAGCTGGAAATTGAGCGCGAAGCCATCAAACGCGAAAACGACAAGCCCAAGCTGGAGCAGATCGGTAAGGAGCTTGCCGAACTGAAAGAACAGGAAAGTTCGTACAAAGCAAAGTGGCAGAGCGAAAAGACATTGGTCAACAAGATACAGCAGAACAAGGTGGAGATAGAAAACCTGAAGTTCGAAGCCGACAAGGCCGAACGTGAGGGCGATTATGGCAAGGTTGCCGAAATACGTTACGGCAAGCTGCAAGCGTTGAACAAAGAAATTGAAGAGACGCAGCAGAAGTTGCACGAAATGCAGGGCGACAAGGCCATGATAAAGGAAGAAGTAGATGCTGAAGATATTGCAGATGTAGTATCACGTTGGACGGGCATACCGGTCAGCAAGATGCTGCAGAGCGAAAAGGACAAGCTGCTGAATCTGGAAGAAGAGTTGCACAAGCGGGTTATCGGACAAGACGAAGCCATCGAGGCCGTGGCTGATGCCGTACGCCGCAGTCGTGCCGGGCTGCAAGACCCGAGACGTCCTATCGGTTCGTTCCTCTTCCTGGGAACTACCGGTGTCGGTAAAACGGAGCTGGCAAAGGCATTGGCCGAATTCCTCTTCGATGACGAGACTATGATGACCCGTATCGATATGAGTGAATATCAGGAGAAGCACAGTGTATCCCGTCTGGTCGGAGCGCCTCCGGGATATGTAGGCTACGATGAAGGCGGCCAGTTGACGGAAGCTGTACGGCGTAAGCCCTACTCTGTCGTTCTGTTCGATGAAATCGAGAAGGCGCACCCGGATGTATTCAACATCTTGTTGCAAGTGCTCGACGACGGACGCCTGACGGACAATAAGGGTCGCACGGTGAACTTCAAGAACACCATCATCATCATGACCTCCAATATGGGCAGCGGCTATATCCAAAGCCAGATGGAGAAACTGAACAGTTCCAACAAGGAAGAAGTGATAGAAGAAACCAAGAAGGAAGTGATGAATATGCTGAAGAAGTCCATCCGTCCGGAGTTCCTGAACCGTATCGACGAGACTATCATGTTCTTGCCGCTGACGGAGAAGGAAATCAAGCAGATTGTAGTTCTTCAAATCAAGAGCGTGCAGAAGATGCTTTCGGGCAATGGTGTAGAATTGATATTGACCGATGCCGCTATCAACTTCCTTGCCAATGCAGGCTATGACCCTGAGTTTGGTGCCCGTCCGGTGAAGCGTGCTATCCAGCACTACTTGCTGAACGACTTGTCCAAGAAGTTACTGTCGCAGGAGGTAGACCGCAGCAGACCGATTACGGTAGATGCCAACAGTGCGAATGACGGGTTGATATTCAAAAACTAAACCTAAACTATATTATCAAAGAAGGCTCTGAAACGCAATGTTTCAGAGCCTTCTTCATTAATAGGGGAATGTAAATTTCTTATTCGGCCGCTTCAGTTTTAGCCTCAGCTGTTTCTCCTGCTTCCGGAGCTTCCTCAAAATCCGTCATATTATTCTTTACCAACAGATTATACCATGAAATCAGTTTCTTGATATCCGAAGGATAGACACGGTCGCGATCGAAAGTCGGCAACACTTCTGCCAGATAGGCACGCAGATCATCCGCAGTAGCCTTCTTCAGCTCCATTTTCACAACTTCACCGTTCTCTTTCTTCTTCATGGAAGTCAGCACATCTTTCAAAGGTACATCTTCCGTATCTGTGTACATGGCGATATCGCCTAAAGAAATAATCTTCTCATTACCGTAAGCAGGGAAACGTTTCTTATCAACAAGTGATTCTACAATCAGCATATTCTTTCCCCGAGAAACGAGTTTATACAATCCCGGTTTACCGGAGATCGACAAAATAGTCTTCAACATAGTATATCCGCTTTTATTTATTAGTTATTTTTTCGGGGGGCAAAGATAGTGCAAGCCGAAGAGAATACAAAATAAGCTTGCTTCTTTTTATTGTTAAGGGAACGCCTATTTTTCTGAAAGATGATCAATACTTCGGGAAAGTGAAGCAATCAAGCCTAAAACCTGTGGAATTAACGGCGTTTCACCGTCATTGGCAATAACAAAATTCGCATACCCGCGCTTTTCCTCATCACTCATCTGGCTGCGGATTCGCTTTTCTATCAGTTCGCGCGGAGAAGCGTCGCGCCGGATGGCCCGTTCTATGCGTACTTCTTCCGGAGCATAAACCATAACTATCACATCCACCTCGCCGGCAAACCCGGCTTCGACCAATATGGCAGATTCAATGCCCACAATGGGATAAGCAGCACGACACTGCGCCCATCGCCTGAAGTCATCCTTGACACGAGGATGCACAATACCATTCACTTGTTTGGCATGTTCGGGATTGCCAAACAAGTAGGATGCCAGTAACGGCTTGTTCAACACACCGCCGGCATAAACCTCCTCGCCAAGCAGGGCAACCAACTCTTTGCGAATAAACGAATCGGTAGCCATAATCTGCTTTGTCTCTACATCCGAGATATAAACGGGAATGCCCATTACCTCCAGCAGCCGGGATACAACGCTTTTCCCGCTGCCGATGCCGCCGGTTATACCTATCTTAATTGCCATAATGGGGAGAAACTTGTTCTATCAGGAAATCCACCTGCTCCGGGTTGAAACGTATCTGGCTGACACCCTTCGGTATATTCCGCAGCTTTACCGTATATTTATCAGAACCCAGCCGCAACAGCTCTTCATAAGATACGTAAATATGAAAGTCATTGGCAGTAATCTGCCGGAAATGGCTCAAGCCAACCTGAAAAGTAACCTGTACCTTAGAAGGGAAAGCGCGCAGCACTTTATCTGCAGGAAAGTTCACTCCACGCAACGGCACTTCCACCGTTTTCTCTGTATAAATATCTACCGGAAGCATCATTTCAATGGAAGCGGGCACAAACTTCACTCCCCTTTGAACACGCAAAGGCACCTGCTGTTTCAGCGTGTCCGAAATATCTTCCAACTTCACACGCTGCGTATAGGCGGCAGTAATTGTATCCAGCACACCTTCCGGTGCATATACCAATACGGAATCGGGACGAAAAATTGTATCGGACAGATAATATTGACGCCCGGCACTCACCGTACCTTGCAGCCTTACCGGTACCAGTTTGGATGCTCCCGTAGAATAAATATACTCCAACGTATCAGGTTTCATCGAAAGCAGGCGGGTAGAGACATTCAGCTGGCTCAATACCTTCCTCTCAATCTGCGGGGCATAAATACGCACCTGGTTGTCTACTCCCTTGTAATCGGAATAGTCGAGGGTTACGGGATAGAAACTCTTTCCCAGCATATAGTTGAGAAGCACGGTTCCTTTATCTTTCACCTTGATACGAAGTTCGGAAGCCGGTTCGGAAGTAATCACTACATTATTGGGTACTCCTTTCAGCCGTACGGGGATGGAAAACTCTGCCTCATAGTCGTTGTTCAGGGTTTGCAACAGCCAGAAACCACCCGCCACAAGGAAGAAAAACAAAAAAATGAAGAACTCCCTGCTTTTATCACTAAGCAGAAAGTCCTTCACTTGTCTGGTTATCTTTAGATAGATATGTTTTATGTTCCTACGTTCGAACATAGGCTCACATTCCTATTATTTAGAAACCTGGCTACTGTTAGCATCAGCAGCTGCGGCAAAAATAGAATTCTTATCGATACGGATCTTAACGTTAGAAGCTATTTCAAGCACTACGTCATTGTCGTTAATTTCCTTGATAACGCCATGGATACCACCGGCGGTAATTACCTTCTGATTCACCTGGAGTGACTTGCGGAAATTAGCAATTTCCTTCTGCTTCTTGTTTTGCGGACGGATCATGAAGAAATACATGATAACAAACATCGCTATCAACATAATCCACATCAGGCTTCCACCACCTGGAGCTGCAGCGGGAGCTTGCAGGAAAAATAAAGTCATTAAGCTCATAAATACTCAGTTTTAGTTTTTATTATTCAACAAAGGTATCAGTTTTTCGTTAACTTACCTTCTTTTTTTAATTGATTAACTATTCCATCCAGCGTACCGTTGACGAAGCTACCGCTCTTGGCTGTGCTGTATACCTTGGCAATATCTACATATTCATTTAACGAAACACTTACCGGAATGTTCGGGAAACTTAATATTTCGGCCAAAGCACATTGCATAATTACCACATCCATGAAAGCTACACGGTCCAAATCCCAGTTACGTGTATTCTCGCTGATGAGATGACGGTAATAATCACAATTCAAGATGGCACGGCGGAACAAGCGACGGGCAAACTCCTGGTCTTCATCATCCTTGAACTCGGGCAACAGAGACTGGTTGGCACCATTCTTTTCCTCAAAGCGCTTGATGGTCTTCAGTACAAAAGTATCTACAATTTCCTTGTCGTCGTTCCAATAAAGGCTTTGGTCTTCGAGCAAAAGGTCCAGGGTTTCGTTATTAAAAACAAATGTTTTGTAGAGCTTTCTCCACAGTTCGCGGTCGGCTTCGTAAGAATTATCCGAAGACGCCATATATTCCTTATATATATCAGACTCTACGATTTTCTCATACAGTCCTTTGACGAAATCTTCATCATTGGCCCAGGTACGCTTCTGGTTGGCAATGAATTCCAGTAACTGTTTATTCACTTCCAACTGGGTAATAAACTTGTTTTCCACAAATTTCATGTTGGGATACAGCTCCGCAGCCGTAGGAGCTAATTTGGCTTTAGCCGCATCAATGCGTTTTTGTGCGTAATTCGTCAGGGCTATCATCAGCATCAGCAGGTAGTTGTAGAGGTCGTATGCCTTGGAAAGGCTAAAGAACAATTCTTTCTCCGCTGAGTCTAAATTTTTACTGCCGTTCTGATAATAAGCGTATACAATCTGTATAATCTTAAGACGAATAAGAACTCTGTTGATCATAATTCTAAAAGTAAATACTGATGTTTTAATAAGCTGCAAAAGTAGGCATTTTTAATGAGTCTACACAAATAAATCACATTTTTTAATGCAGATATTCATTATCCGGGCTTTTTCTTTTGACAGTTTAAAAAAAATCGTCAATTTTGGGCCCAGATTACACTATAATTGAGACCTATATAATATGGAAGACTTTAAAAAGAAAAATGGAGCGGACATGAACGACAAAGAAATCGTATTCTCTCAATCTATTAAAGCTGGTAAGCGCATCTACTATTTGGACGTCAAGAAAAACAGAAAAGACGAAATGTTCCTTGCCATTACCGAGAGCAAGAAGGTAGTGATGGGCGAAGGAGACGACTCGCAAGTGAGCTTCGAGAAGCACAAAATCTTTTTATATAAGGAAGATTTTGAGAAGTTCGTGAACGGACTGCAACAAGCCATCGGCTTCATCCAATCACAGCAAGGCTGCTACACCAGACAGGCTGCCGACGAGGACGCCGAAAGCATAGAAGCCCCCAAAGAGGACTTGCTGAAAGAAGAAAAAGATTCTTCACTGGACGGAGAAATCAAAATAGACATAGAATTTTAAGTTATAACCTTTTGATAATTCAAAAAGAAGCTGTACTTTTGCACCGCTTTTTTGCAACATCGTGTGGGTGACCCACATCGTGTGATGGTGAATTAAGCAAAGAAATTACTTAATTTAGAGTAACACAAAAAATTAAAAAATGAAATCAATTGAAGTAAAAGGAACTGCAAGAACTATTGCAGAGCGTTCTTCGGAACAAGCAAGAGCTTTGAAAGCTATTCGTAAAGACAACGGTGTACCTTGTGTACTTTATGGTGCAGGTGAAAACGTTCACTTCACTGTACCTGCAGAAGGTCTGCGTAACCTGGTTTACACTCCGCACATCTACGTAGTTGACCTGATTATCGACGGTAAGAAGGTAAACGCTATCATGAAAGATATTCAATTCCACCCGGTAAAGGATACTATCCTGCACGTTGACTTCTATCAGATTGACGAAGCTAAACCTATCGTAATGGAAGTTCCGGTACAGATGGAAGGCTTGGCAGAAGGTGTGAAGGCCGGTGGTAAGCTGGTACTGCAGATGCGTAAACTGAAAGTAAGAGCTTTGTACAATGTAATTCCTGAAAGACTGATTGTTAACGTTTCTCACCTGGGACTGGGTAAGACAGTTAAGGTTGGCGAGTTGAGCTACGAAGGTCTGGAATTACTGAATGCAAAAGAAGCCGTTGTATGCGCCGTTAAGCTGACTCGTGCTGCAAGAGGTGCCGCTGCTGCTGCAGGCAACTAATCAGCTCTTCCATAAGAAGAAAAGATATTTCGGAACGCGGATTAACGCAGTATACGCAGATTTCATTGATAATCCGCGGGTAGCTGCGATAATCCGCGTTCCTTTTTTTATTTAGATCGAGATAGTTTCAAAGGATAAAAGAAAAACGAATGAAATACTTAATTGTAGGATTAGGTAACATAGGACCCGAATACCACGAAACCCGCCATAACATCGGATTCATGGTAGTAGATGCTTTGGCCAAGGCAGCAGGTGCCACCTTTACCGACGGGCGTTACGGATTTACCACTACCCTATCAGTCAAAGGCCGCCAGCTATTGCTGCTGAAGCCCTCCACATACATGAACCTCAGCGGCAATGCCGTGCGCTACTGGATGCAGAAAGAAAACATTCCATTGGAGAATGTGTTGATAGTGGTAGACGATCTTGCCCTGCCCTTCGGCACGCTACGCCTGAAAGGCAAAGGGAGTGATGCCGGACATAACGGTCTGAAGCATATTGCTGCCACCCTCGGTACCCAGAACTATGCCCGCCTGCGTTTCGGAATCGGCAACGACTTTCCCCGTGGCGGACAGATTGACTTTGTGTTAGGGCACTTCACCGACGAGGATTGGAAGACAATGGATGAGAGGCTGGAAACTGCCGGAGAAATAATCAAAAGCTTCTGCCTGGCAGGAATTGATATCACGATGAATCAGTTTAACAAAAAGTAGTTGGTAGATAGTAGATAGTAGTTAGTAGATGATGAATGAAGCCAGAATAGATAAATGGATGTGGGCAGTGCGTATTTTCAAGACACGCACCATTGCCGCCGAAGCCTGCAAGAAAGGCCGGGTAAGCATCAACGGAGGATTGGCAAAAGCCGCCCGCATGGTAAAGCCGGGAGACGTGATTCAGGTACGGAAGCCGCCCATCACTTACTCTTTTAAGGTGCTGCAACCCATCGAGAAACGTGTGGGAGCCAAACTTGTACCCGAAGTGATGGAGAATGTAACAACTCCGGACCAATACGAATTGTTGGAAATGAGCCGTGTCAGCGGTTTCGTGAACCGCGCCAAAGGAACCGGACGTCCCACAAAGAAAGACCGCCGTACCTTGGAGGACTTCACCGCACCGGAATTCATGGACGACTTTGACTTTGATTTTGACTTTGAAGGAGAATAAATATGAGCGAGAAAATTATTAAATGGGGATTCATTGGTTGCGGAGAAGTGACCAAATACAAAAGCGGTCCCGCCTTTCAGAAGATAGAGAACTCTGAGGTTGTGGCTGTCATGAGCCGGAATGGAGCGAAAGCGAAAGCTTATGCCAAAGAAAGAAACATTCCCAAATGGTACGACGACGCCCAGGAACTGATTGATGACGAAGAGATAAACGCCATCTACATCGCCACTCCTCCTTCTTCGCATGCCACCTACGCCATCATGTCCATGAAGGCAGGAAAGCCTGTTTACATTGAAAAGCCGATGGCAGTTACCTACGAGGAGTGCTGCCGCATCAATCGCATTTCCAAAGAAACAGGCGTTCCATGCTTCGTAGCCTATTACCGCCGCTATCTGCCCTACTTCCAGAAAGTAAAATCACTGGTAGACGAAGGTGTCATCGGCAATGTCATCAATATCCAAATCCGCTTTGCCCAGCCTCCACGCGACCTGGATTACAATAAGGAGAATCTACCTTGGCGCGTGCAAGCCGATATTGCCGGCGGAGGATACTTCTACGACCTTGCTCCGCATCAGATAGACTTGTTGCAGGAAATATTCGGCTGCATTCTCGAAGCCAGCGGATACAAGAGCAACCGCGGCGGTCTATATCCCGTGGAAGACACCCTCAGTGCATGTTTCCAGTTCGACAACGGATTGGTGGGCAGTGGTTCCTGGTGCTTTGTCGCTCACGAATCTGCCCGCGAAGACCGTATCGAAATCATCGGAGACAAGGGAATGATCTGCTTCTCCGTATTCACTTACGACCCTATTGCCATACATACGGAAAAAGGCCGGGAAGAGATCTTCGTAGAAAATCCCACATACGTCCAACAGCCGCTTATCCAAGCCGTAGTAGACCATCTGCTCGGCAAGTCCATCTGTTCTTGCGACGGCGAAAGTGCTACACTTACAAATTGGGTGATGGATAAGATACTGGGTAAACTATAACTCTTTCTTCACTGCCTCAATCAATTCCTGATACTCCTCATCCGTCAGGTAAACCTTCCCCGGATTCATCTGGAAGGTGCCGCCATAATCGGGACCATCCACATACTTAGGTGCCAGGTGGAAGTGGAGATGAGACAGTTTATCGGAGTAGGCACCGTAATTTATCTTCTCCGGCTGGAACGCTTGCTGCATGGCACGGGTCACGCGGGCCACATCTGCCATGAAGGCATTGCGTTCTTCATCACTCAACTCATTCAAGTCGTTCACATGGTCTTTGTAAGCCACCAGGCAACGCCCGCGGTAGGTTTGTTCCTTAAACAGGAAAACGCGTGAAACACTCAGTTGTGCAATCTCAATCATAAGATTGTGCAACGTTTCGTTGTTCTGACAATACAGACATTCTTTCGGATCACTTTTCATAATACTCTTCATTTATATCTTGGTTGACTAATTTATATACATCATCATTCTCTCCCACAATCCATACCACATCACCTTCCGTGAAAGGCTCGCGCGGATCGGGAGCATGCAAGGTCTCCCCTTCCCGCTCCACACCGGCAATCAGGCAGTGATACTTCTCGCGTATCCCCGCCTCCTTCAGCGTCTTGTTTAGGAAGGGAGAATGCTCGTCTACGCTGAACTGGCGCAGAATCATCTCGCTCTTCTCCACCACATCGCTGTCCATGGCCGACACTTTATCCATCTCCTGACCGAACACATTCAGTTCTTCGTCCGTAGCAATCACTTGTATCTTGTCCTGCGGAAAAAGACGGACGGATGCACCGGGAATATTGATACGCTTTCTGCCCCGGAGAATGGAAACGACATGTACACCGTATTTCTTTCCGAAGTTCAGCTCCGCCAACGTCTTGCCCGCCCATTCCGACTCACCGGGAATCTGGAAATCCGTCAAGTGTAAGTCGCGCGAAAGCAGACGACCGGCATATTCCGGCTTCTTCTCGCCCAGATATTCGGCACGCATGTCGCGGTAGCGCAGGTTCTGGAAAAAGGTTCTTTCTATCATGATAGACTGTTTCTTCAACTGGCGGGAAAGTATCATCAGAGTCACTAAAAATACAGCCACCCCGAACACCAGACCGACAGAAACCTTGAACAGCCCGCCTATCACAAACATGACAAACGAAACAGCCAGCAGAATACGCAGTACAATCGTAGCCACCAGCGGCGCCCGGTTTCCGCGATTGTCCTTCCACAAAGTAACGAACTCCACCGAATGGTTCTTCTTAATCATAATGGCCCGCAAGAAAGGAGCTATGAACAAGATGATGACAAAAGCCGCCAGCAAGGAATCCCAGATTCCGGGCAGGCTGTTGCGGCACAAGGGCACCAGGAAGCGGAACGCCAAAGCTATCACCGCCACACTGATAATGGAGTACACCACCGTAATGCGTACCAATGCAAATATCAACTTCTTCCACAGGCTTTCATGGTTCACCGTCTGCGAACCGGATGCATAGCGGGTCAGGAAACTTAACCATCTGTCGGGCAAATGCGTATCTACAAAGTTGGAAGCCGGCTCTGCCAGGCGAATCATATAAGGAGTGAGGAAGGTGGTTATGACAGACACCGCCACTACAATGGGATACAGGAAGTGACTGGTAACGTGCAGCGAAACACCCAGCGAAGCTATGATAAAGGCAAATTCACCGATTTGCGTCAGACTGAAGCCGCATTGCATGGCCGTCTTCAACGGTTGCCCCGCCAGCAATACACCTAAAGTACCAAAAAGCGACTGCCCGATAATCACAGCCAAGGTTATCACAACGATAGGTCCGGCATATTCCACAATCATGGCCGGATCTACCATCATGCCGACCGATACGAAGAAGATGGCTCCGAACAAGTCCTTCACCGGCTTCACCAGCCGCTCGATGCTCTCCGCCTCAACCGTTTCAGCAAGAATAGACCCCATGATGAATGCCCCGAAAGCAGCCGAGAAACCGGTATGCGCAGCCAGCACCACCATGCCGAAACAAAGTCCGAGAGACACGATCAGCAACGTTTCCTCGCTCATCAGCTTCCGGCAGCGCTTCAGCAGTACGGGGATGAGGTAGATGCCTACCACAAACCAAAGTATCAGGAAGAACAGCAGTTTGGCAATACTTTCCAGCATCTCCGTGCCCTCAAAGTTATTGCTGACTGCCATCGTAGAAAGCATCACCATCAAGACAATGGCAAGAATATCTTCCAGAATAAGCACGCTCAGAACCAGTCCGGTAAACTGTTTCTTGCGCATGCCCAAATCATCAAAAGCTTTATAGATAATGGTGGTAGACGACATCGCTATCATACCGCCCAGGAAGATACAGTCCATCCGCTTCCAGCCGAAGCCCGTGCCGACCGCCACTCCCAGCAGTATCATGCAGAAGATGATGGTACATGCCGCAATGATGGCAGCCCCTCCCACCTTCACTATCTTCTTGAAACTGAATTCCAGTCCCAACGCAAACAGCAGGAAGATAACGCCGATGTCTGCCCACGTCTGTATGTTTGCCGTGTCCATCACCGAAGGTGTATAGGTCATGTGAGGGCTGGCCAGAAAACCCGCTACTACATATCCCAACACCAAGGGTTGCTTTAACTTCTTAAAGAGCAGGGTCATGATTCCTGCACAAATCAATATCAGAGCTAAATCAGCTATCAGGGGAGCCAAGTGTGACATAATGTCTATATATCTTTTTGCTGACAAAGATACGGAAAAGTTTCATTTGCGATTCTATTTTTCTTCATCGTTTCGCTTCTTTCCAACAATGACCGGCAGGCAAGGTTGCAAAGAAAGCGTGCACACATAAATATCTTCTAATCAGCGGTATGTAACTTTATTAGTTCTGTATAATAGATAAAGCAACGCTTTACTAGTAATAAAGTAGTGCTTTACTAGTATTAAAGCATCACTTTACTAGTAATAAAGCGTTGCTTTATTACTGATAAAGTGAAACTGCACTGATAAGGTAAAACTGCATTGATAATGAGGAACCGATGCCTTCTTCGTTTGCGTTGCGCTTACAGCACCCCTTTCGAGCTTGGCAGCTCAAAATGATAGATATCTCTCTTCACCGCCATCTTCAGTGCACGCGCCAGCGCTTTGAAGATGCCCTCTATCTTATGATGTTCGTTCCCGCCTTCGGCCTTGACATTGAGATTCATCTTGGCGGCATCGCTCAGCGACTTGAAGAAGTGCAGGAACATTTCCGTAGGCATCTCCCCTATCTTCTCGCGTTTGAACTCGGCATCCCATACAAGCCACGGGCGGCCTCCGAAGTCCAGACACACCTGGCAAAGGCAATCGTCCATAGGCAAGGCATATCCATAACGCTCAATTCCCCGCTTACTGCCCAATGCCTGATAAAGACATTCGCCAAGAGCGAGGGCGGTATCTTCTATCGTATGATGCTCGTCCACTTCAAGGTCGCCTTTCACATGGATAGTCAGGTCCATGCCGCCGTGCTTGCCTATCTGCTCCAGCATGTGGTCGAAGAAACCTAAGCCGGTATGGATATCACAATGTCCGTCGCCGTCCAGGTTCAGGGCTACGTAGATATCGGTTTCTTTCGTAGTGCGGCGTACTTCGGCCTTACGCTCGCCGGCAAAAAGGAATTCGGCAACTTTGTCCCAATCTTTGGTAACAAGGGCGCAGACGTCTTGAAGTCCTTCACAAGCCGCACTTCCGCCTTCGGAGACAGGTTTCAACGAAGAAGTGTCTTCTTGCAGAAAGATGGCACGGCAGCCCAGATTCTTTGCCAATTCCACATCTGTGGGGCGGTCGCCGATGACGAAGCTATTGGCAAGGTCGTACTCCGGATTATTCAGGTATTTGGTAAGCATACCGGTACGGGGTTTGCGGGTCGGAGCATTATCGGCCGGCATGCTGCGGTCTATGCAGATGTCGTCGAACGTGATCCCCTCTCCTTCCAGCGTCTTCATCATAAGATTGTGTGCGGGCCAGAAGGTTTCTTCCGGGAAGGATGCTGTACCCAGCCCGTCCTGGTTGGTCACCATCACAAACTCAAAATCCAACTTGCTGCGGACAAAGCCGAGATTGCGCATTACTTTCGGATAGAACTCCAGCTTTTCCAGTGAGTCCAGTTGATAATCGACCGGCGGTTCAATGACTAATGTACCGTCACGGTCTATAAAAAGTATTTTCTTCATAATAATTCTATTTAATAAATGGGAATTTAGCGGAGTATCTCAAATTCCTCCGCCTGAAAGGGGAGGTGCCCGTAGGGCGGAGGGGTTTCACATCCGAAGGGACTTGCACAAAGTTACTTTCTATTTATGTAAAACCCCTCCGCCCGCAAGCGGGCACCTCCCCTTTCAGGCGGAGGAGTTTGAGATACACTTGTTATCACACGACACTAAATTATCATTTATACCTTTTCAACGCCTCTACCAACTTCTCATTCTCCATCCGCGTTCCCACCGTCACGCGCAGGCAGTTTCCGCAGAGTGAAACGGAGTGGCGGTTGCGCACGATAATCCCCTCACCGACGAGATATTTGTAAATATTCACAGCATCCGTCACGCGGACCAGGAAGAAATTGGCGTCCGAAGGGAACAAATGCTCTGTACAAGGTAGTTCAGCAAATTCAGCTTCCAAGTTTCCACGCTCTTCTTTCAAGGTTCTCACCCAACGCTCTATTTCGTAATACCGATGCAGCATTTCCACCGCCTGCTTCTGCGTCAGCTGATTCACATTATAGGGATATTTTATCTTATTGAGAACCCCGATAATCTCCGGCGAAGCAAACGCCATGCCCAGGCGGATTGCCGCACATCCCCATGCTTTGGAGAAAGTCTGAAGCACAATGAGATTGGGATATTTATCCAGCTCTTCGAGGAAAGAAGGCGCTTCGGAGAAGTCATTGTAAGCTTCATCAAGTATCACCAGTCCGTCGAAGTTACGAATCAGTTTTTCAATCTCGCTGCGGAGCAGGTCGTTTCCGCTCGGATTATTGGGCGAGCAGAGGAAGATCAGTTTGGTCCGCTCATCGGATGCTTCCAGCAGTTTGTCTGCCGAGAACTGGAAATTTTCATCGAGCAGCACCTTGCGGTATTCCACATCGTTCACACCAGCGCAGACCTGATACATTCCATAAGTAGGGTCTATGGCTACCACATTGTCTATGCGCGGTTCACAAAAGGCACGAAACACCAGGTCGATTGCCTCATCGCTTCCATTTCCCAGGAAGATGTGTTCGGGACTCACTTTTTTTATCTTCGCCAACTCCGTTTTCAGTTCCCTTTGCATCGGGTCCGGATAACGGTTGTGCGGCATATTGTACGGATTCTCGTTTGCATCGAGAAAGACGGATGCAGCAGCACCGCTATATTCATCACGTGCCGAAGAATAGGGCTTCAAGCTCCAGATGTTCGGCCGGGTCAGTTCTTGCAATGTTCTCATGTCGGGAGATTTATGATTTATAATTTATGATTTATTACTTCCAGTCTGACGGTTACTGCATTTTTATGCGCATCCAGGTGTTCGTTGGCAGCCATCGTTTCAATGGCAGGGCCGATGGTGCGTATTCCTTCGGGCTTTATCTCCTGGAAAGTTATCTTGCGGATAAAGCTGTCCAGGCTGACGCCACTATATGCCTTGGCATAACCATTGGTAGGCAATGTATGGTTTGTGCCCGAAGCATAATCTCCCGCACTTTCCGGCGTAAGCGAACCCAGGAATACCGAACCGGCATTCACCACACGTTCTGCCACGGACAGGTAATCGGCTGTTTCAACAATCAAGTGTTCGGGAGCGTATGCGTTGGTCAGCTCGATGGCTTCTTCCATATTGTGCACTACGATCAATTTGCTGTTAGCAAGAGATTTCTCAGCAATCTCTTTACGGGGCAATAAGTCCAGTTGCCGTTCCACTTCTGCCTTCACGGCTTGCTGCAACCAGGCTGAGGTGGTAATAAGCATTGCCTGGCTGTCAACGCCATGCTCGGCCTGGCTCAACAAGTCGGCTGCCACAAATACAGGGTTGGCTGTTTCATCTGCCAGCACTTCTACTTCGGACGGACCGGCAGGCATGTCAATCGCTACATCGCGCAGGCTTACCAACTGCTTGGCAGCCGTTACGTACTGATTGCCCGGTCCGAATATCTTGTACACCTTCGGCACACTCTCCGTTCCGTAAGCCATCGCAGCAATTGCCTGTACGCCACCGGCCTTGAAGATACGGCTGACACCTGCCACCCGGGCGGCAAACAATACAGCCGGATGCACTTTCCCGTCCTTGCCCGGAGGCGTGCAAAGCACAATCTCCTTGCACCCCGCAATCCGGGCGGGAACAGCCAGCATCAGCACGGTAGAGAACAACGGAGCCGTTCCGCCCGGAATATACAATCCCACTTTCTCGATGGCAACCGCCTTTTGCCAGCAGGTAACACCCGGTTGCGTCTGCACCTTCTTGCCTTCGAAACGCTGGGCGGCATGGAATGTTTCGATATTCTGTTTAGCCAGTCGGATGGCTGCTTTCAGTTCTTCGCTCACCAGCGCTTCTGCCTCTTCCTGCTCTTCTTCGCTTACGGCCAGCGAAGCCAGCACTGCTTTGTCAAATTTCGCTTCGTATTCCAGCACAGCGCGGTCTCCCTCCGCCTTCACGCGGTCAATGATGCCTCGCACTGTATCGAACAGATTTTCCGTATTCATCACCGGACGTTTCAGGATATCTGCCCATTGGGATTTATCAGGATTAGTTATCAGGATCATGATAGTTATGAGTTATGGGGGATTATAGAATCATTTTCTCTATTGGCAATACCAGTATTCCTTCTGCTCCCAGGGCTTTCAGTTTACCGATAATTTCCCAGAAACATTTCTCATCCAGCACCGTGTGCACGGAGCACCAGCCTTCTTGTGCCAGCGGCATCACCGTCGGGCTCTTCATGCCGGGCAACACTGACACAATCTCATCCAATTTATCTTTCGGCGCATTCATCAACACATATTTCTTGTCTTCGGCCGTCTTCACCGCATCCATGCGGAACAGCAGTTCCCGCAGTATTTCCAGCTTTTCTTCGCTCATGTTCTTGTTGCCGATGAGCAACGCTTCGGACTTCATCACCACTTCCACCTCCTTCAGGCGATTGCTCACCAGCGTGGAACCGGAACTTACGATATCAAAAATAGCGTCTGCCAGCCCGATTCCCGGAGCTACCTCTACCGAACCGGTAATAACATGTATCTCCGCATTTACTCCCTGCTCTTTCAGATATGCAGAAAGGATTCCCGGATAAGACGTCGCAATCTTCTTTCCTTCAAACCACTTCACTCCGGGATACTCGATATCCTTTGGCATTGCCAATGACAACCGGCATTTACTGAAGCCCAGACGCTTCACAATCTCAGCATCCTCATTCTTCTCAACATACTCATTCTCGCCTACAATGCCGATATCAGCTACTCCGGTAGCTACCGACTGTGGAATATCATCATCCCTCAGGAACAACACTTCCAGCGGGAAGTTTGATGATTGTACCAGTAGCGAGCGTTTCATGGCACTCAACTTAATATCCGATTCTCCCAGGAATGACATCGTCTCATCATAAAGACGACCTTTGGCTTGTACTGCAATTCTTAGTAACATGAGATTTATTGTTTATGATTTATTATTTTATTTCCAAACTCTTAAAAACAAAACGAGGCTTACCAATATCCGGCAAGCCTCGTTATTTATGTTTTCGTTATACACATACACTCATACGCCCACCGAGTTATTCGTCAGGATGATGATGGTGATGATGTGCAACGATATTCTTCATTTTCCTTTGTTTTGATGCGACAAAAGTAAACCATCTGTTTGAAACTACCAAAGATTTATCACAAAAAGTTTGGTTTTTCTTTCAATTTCTTAGTTTCAGACAAAAGAACAAAAGAACAAACTATCTCAAATATGTTCTTTTGTTCTTATGTCTTAAAAGATAAATAAAGCTTTTCAAATCAGCGGCAATATCTCTTCCGGCTCTACATCACAATGATGGAAACACATCTCAGCTTCTGCTTTCTCCTTCGGGAAAGTGAAGTATGTACAGGTAGCTTCCGTACACAGTTCCCCCATGCTGTTGTATAACCGTGCTTCTATAATAGCGATGTTGCGCTTCTGCTCCCTCAGTGAGGCACGCAGCACCACATGAGTATCCTGGGTCGATATGGATTTGCGGAAGCGGGTTTCCATTTTCGATGTCACCCCGCCGGTCTGCAATTTGCGGAACACCACCCAACCGCAGATTTCATCCAGCAGCACAGACTGAATACCTCCATGCAGCGTATTCAGCCAACCCTGATATTCCGGACGCGGCTTCCAAATGCTTACCACCTCATCGCCATCCTCATAAAACTCCATTCTCACACCGGCTTCATTGTCGGGCGAACACCCGAAGCAATTATAGCCTTCCATGTTCTTCCATGGATTGATAATCTTTTTCATAACACTCTCTATTGGTTCTTCTTTTGCCACAAATATAGTCAGAATTCGATTGCAGCTCACGAAAAACAGCCAAATCGTCCAGAAAACAACAGAAAAAAAGAAAAACGGAGCAATCTTTTTCCGATTCTGCACTGTTTTTTATATCTTCGTTTTCGATTCATTAAAAAGGAAATGATGCTGAAAGGAGTAATCTTTTGTTTATTCATATTGTTGCCGCTATCGCTGTTTGCCCAAAACGAAGAGAAGGATTCTTTGTTACGCAACGGCGGCATTTCGCATGTCCCGCAAGGAAGATTCAAGAAAGCGATAAAGCATTTCCTCAATTTCAGCGATTTCGACACCACTTATATCAGTCCCAACCGATATAACTATGCCTTGATGCTCGACCATTTCACCAATTACGAATACTACTCCATAAGCAATGCCGCTCCCCAACCGCAACATCTCCAGTTTTCGCCCAATCCACATAATAAGGTAGGAGCTTACTTTGGTTGGCGCTGGATATTCTTGGGATGGTCCATCGATACGGACGGCCTCTATGGAAAGAAAAACGGGAAAAAGAAGGGAACAGAGTTTGACCTCAGTCTTTACAGTTCCAAGCTGGGAGTGGATATATTCTATCGCCGTACGGGAAACAATTACAGGATACACCGGGTGACAGGCTTCTCCGACCGTGTACCTTCAAATTATTCCGAAGATTTCGACGGACTGAAGGTCGATATGAAAGGACTGAATCTATACTATATATTCAATAACCGACGTTTTTCCTATCCGGCAGCTTTCAGCCAGTCCACCAATCAGCGACGCAACGCCGGATCGTTCATTGCGGGTTTCTCTGTCTCTGCACACAATCTGAACTTCGACTATACCAAGCTTCCCGAAATAATCCAGGAGACAATGGATCCGGACATGAAAGTGAAGCACATCAAATACACCAATATCAGCCTCAACTTCGGCTATGCCTACAACTGGGTATTTGCACGCAACTGTCTGGCATGCTTGTCACTCTGTCCGGCTGTAGCCTACAAGACCTCGCGCATCAAGAAAGCAGAAGAACAAAAGGACGATTGGTACAAGAATCTCAATATTGACTTCATCCTGAGAGCCGGGGTGGTATACAATAACAGCAAATACTTCGTAGGCACTTCTTTCGTAGGTCGCACTTACGATTATTACCGGCACAACTTCTCCCTGAACAATGGCTTCGGCACACTGCAGGTATATGCAGGATTCAACTTCTATTTGAAGAAGGAATACCGCAAAGCTAAACAAAATCAATGATTAGAGTTTAAAAACGATAACTGCATTCTACCCCTACTATATTCTTTCGCTCATTCTCCTCCCACTGCCTGCAATAGAACACGTCCGCCTCCCAACGAGAAGAAAGAGGCAAAGTAATCCCGCCCCGGTAGCGCATCCGCTTCAGTTCGAAGTGCTCAGCACGTGCCAAACTATTATAGAACTCTACCGATACATACGGCTCTATTTTAGAGTTTTGAAGTTCATAAGCAAGCCTAAGGCGCGAGCGAAGCCGCGGATTACTCTTGTCTCCGGCTGCATTGGCCTGAAATCGTTCGCGCAAAGAAAGTTTTATCCGCTGCAAACGGGTAGAAACCGTTCCGTCAATGTGATATCGATGCCGAAGCTTCCAACCTGCATCCCTCCGGTTCCGGTAATGCATCTCATATCCGCCACCCAACTTCAGGAAAGGAAGCACCGTATAGACGCCACCTACCTCCAGTCCCAAGCGGTCGGTTTTCCCTAAATTATCTTTCGTCCGCCATTCCAAGCCACCAGATATAGCAAATGCCGGCTTCACTTTATATTCGAAACCGACATTTGCCCAAGTTGCAAAATCCTTATCCTGTGCCTGCAATGAAAATTGGGACATACCTATCAAAACAATAAACAGAAAATAAGCTCTGCCTCCATTTACAGTGTTCTTTAGCATCATATCCTTAGTACGTATTACATAAATTAAGGTACAAAGCTAAAGATAAATTCTGTAACAAATCTGGAATAAACTCGTAAAAGACTCGAACAAGAGGCATTTATTGACCGAATTAATCATTTACTCTTGCATTCTTTACAGGCATATCCGCATCCACGCTTTTACGCCAGTCATCCAACATCTGCAATAACTTTTGTGCTATCTCCGGTTTCTCCATCTTCAGATTATTCTGTTCGGACAAGTCTGCCGGCAAGTCGTACAGTTCAATTTCTCCGGTATCGTAAAACTGGATTAATTTATAGTTCCCCATACGCACTGCTCCCGACGGTCTTCCTCCTTGATTGGAGTAATGAGGGTAATGCCAATATACAGCATCACGGTGAACACGCTGTTTACCCTCCAGCAATGGCAAGAGGCTGATACCATCGAGATGCTGCTCCGGACGCAGTTTACTTCCGGTCATTTCCAAGATAGTAGGATAATAATCGGTAGAAGTCACAATACTGTCGCATGAACTTCCGGCACCTTTCATATCCGACATACGCACTATCAGCGGCTCCCTTATTCCACCCTCATAGGTAAAGCCTTTCCCACCTCTCAACGGACGATTGGAAGTGGGCGAACCCTCGGAAGTTGCCAGGCCTCCATTATCGGAAGTAAATATAATGATTGTATTTTCATATAATCCCAGGCGCTTCAACTCATCTATAATTCTGCCAACATTTTCGTCCATACTGGCAATCATAGCTGCATAAATTGCATTACTCTGAAGAATTCTTTCCATACGCGTAGAATCCTGATAGGGCTGTTTACGCTTCCATTCCGGATTTGTATCAAACGTTTCCAATGACAGCAAACCCATCTTCCGAGCCTTCTCCTCGAAATATTTAACCTTTTCCGGTTTCGCCAACAATGGAGTATGCACCTGATAGAAAGGTAGATTAATGAAGAAAGGCTTGTCTTTAAAGTTCCGGAGTATCTTTATGCACTCATCCCCCAACCTGTCAGTCAGGTATTCCCCCTTCGGTCCATCGGTCAGATAAGGATTATGATAAGGAGAGAAATACCCGTCTTTACCGGGCCCTCCCTTATTGCATCCGGCAATATTTATATCGTAACCCTGATATTGCGGATAAGTAAGCGAATCGACCGAGCAGTTCCATTTTCCGACATGAGCCGTCCGGTACCCTTCGAGTCTCAAAGCCTCCGCAATTGTAAATTCACTTA
Organism: Bacteroides sp. GD17; assembly: GCF_038448625.1. NCBI lineage: Bacteria > Pseudomonadati > Bacteroidota > Bacteroidia > Bacteroidales > Bacteroidaceae > Bacteroides > Bacteroides sp. GD17. The sequence goes on along the minus strand of NZ_JBCEZS010000013.1, from coordinate 55,225 downwards.
ACGGCATATTTTGCACAAAGTCCACCGGCAGTACCGGACAAGTAGCGTCTATTATCTCTTTACGTGAAGGTACGGAATATCCACCAGGGATATAATCCGTCAAATGAAGCCGTGCCGGATACTTCCCGGTCTGAAAACTGGCGCGCGTAGGAGAGCTTACGGGACATGCCGCATAAGCATTCGTAAAACGTACCCCTTCTTTAGATAATTGGTCGATGTTAGGAGTCTCATAAAACGAACTGCCGTAACATCCTAAGTCCATCCATCCTAAATCATCGGCAAGAATAAAAAGGACATTCGGCTTCACTGCCTCTGTTGCAGATTGTGCATGGGCAGAAGCTATCCCTATGGACAGCAAAGCCAGTTCTGAAATAAATATCTTTCTGTTCATAATGGTTATATTTAAGGCAATAGAAGGGTATCCCGAACTAAAAAGTCCGGAATACATCTCCTTTATTCATTTCAAATATCAATCGTGTAAGTTTCTGCTTCTCAGATAGTCGAGCAGATATTGCGGACGGTCGGTCTGAATAATTCTCGCACCAAGCTTATCAATTAAATAACCATATCCTTCATCCGGATTCTTTAAAGACATGTCATCGTCATGCCCTCCGGCCATTGTATCCCAAAGGGTGTTATACCAAATCAAAGCGCGTCCGTCAAGAGATGATTTCAATTTTATGGGTAGCGGATTGGAATCTTTCACAAATAGCAACTCAAAAGCCACCGGATTCATATCTTTGATAAATGTTTCTATCTGCTGTTCGGCATCTGCATTATCAAGGTTTACTATAGGCATATAAATCACATCATTCAAGTAAGCACCAAATTGTTTTTTCACTTCTTCGGCAGATCTATTGCCTTTCATGATAATCTGCTTCGTCGTTCCGGTTTTCTTCATCAAAGCATATACTTGTTCGAAATACCGGTCGGCTTTGTCAAGATTCAGCATGATTTTCCCCTTAGCATGCATCAAAGCTTCCTCTAAAGTCGGGACGTTATGTATAGTGCGGATGGCACAACCATTCTTCAGTTTCAACTTCCGAATAGAGTCCAAAGTCACTTCTACTATCTTGCCTTTTCCCGTGGTAGTTCGATCCAGTGCAGGGTCATGCATCAATATGAGTTGTCCGTCCTTGGTGCGCTGTACGTCCAACTCTACAATATCCACTCCCATCTTGATGGCGTTATCAATTGCTTCCAGAGAGTTCTCCGGGAAATTGCGCCAGTCACCACGGTGTGAAGCAACGATAACTGAGCTCTGATCCCGACTTAATAACTTCTCACGAATTTGACTGACTCTGTCTTGTGCACAGAGCTGTACGGTAACCAATAAGGCAACCAGTATAAATAAGTTCCTTCTCATATTCTTTCAATTTATCTTCTACCAATTTTTTTCAAATACGCATCCAAAAGGAATGGATGGTCGCTGAATATAATATTTGCTCCTTTCTTCAAAAGCCAGCCATAACTGTTTTCGGGGTCATCCATTGCCAATTCATCATCATGCCCGCCATTGAATTCAGCCCACAAAGAATTATACCATATCCGGAAACCTCTATCTTTTATCTCCTTTGCACGGTCTATCACCGGAAAATCATCGCGTGTGAAGGAAAGGCTGATTACCGGTGTCTTTATGTTATCCATAAAATCATCCAGCTTCTTGTCATCTCCTTCTCCTTTACAAACCAATACCGGAATATAAATAAGTCCTTCCAGCAAATGGCCATAATTCTCTGCCACAAACTTGCTGTCCAAAGTACCACGCAAAATAATCTGATTGAGGCATCCATGCCGCTTGGCAACCTTTACAACTTCCTCTTTTATGGACTGCCACTTATCAACCTGAATCAAGACTTTACCTTTTGCAAGTTCCAGCACTTCATCCAATGTCGGTATTCGCTGACGTGTCACTACTCCGATGGGACTTTTTAAATACAGCTCTTTCAGTTCGGCCAAAGTATGATCCGACACTTTACCAGTTCCGGTAGTCGTTCTGTCTATCGTCTGGTCGTGCATCATCACGATTACACTATCTTTCGTCATTTGTACGTCAATCTCAATTCCGTCAAAGCCGGCATCAATGCAACTTTGATAGGCTTGAAGCGAGTTCTCGGGCGCATTACGCCAATCGCCACGATGAGCAAAAATCATCACATAATCGGACTTGCCGCCGTCATTCAATTTATCCAAAAGGAAGCTCAAACGGTCTTGTGCCTGAGCGGATATAACTCCGCTCATAGCCATTATCAAGACTAATATACTTAAAATACTTTTTCTATTCATAACCGCTTATTTTACATCCCACCAAACATGGGTCGTTATTTTATCTTCGCCACCTAATAATTTCAATCCCTTCTCATATTCCGCCTTATTCTTTGTATTCTCATCTTCCGGATACAAGTAACGTGCAGGAATTTCGTTTACCGCCACTTCTTCATCATCCGTATGAATACGGTCATAAAGGTGAGGACGATTCGTACGGCGCATATCAGCATACATCTCAACCGAATTATAAGGGAATAATGCCAGCCATTTCTGTATTGCAATCTGTTCCAACTGTTCCGACTCTACAGAAGAAAGTTTTACCGGCAACTGATTCACCGCCGGAGAATTAAAATATCCTCCGGGAGCCATCGGAAGTTTGTCAGAACCGATATACTCGGCAACCACGCTACCGGAAATTCCCCAAGTTGCCATGGCACACTCAATGCCTTTATTGTATAATGATTCGGCAGTACCATTCATGTTCCAGCCTTTAATAGTTCCCTCGGCTCTCAAAAAGTAACTTTCAGCCGCATTCATAACCATTAAAGGTTCTGTATTTTTAGAATCGGAATCAGAGAACCGGACTCCAAGCAAAGACAATGTATTTTTAGCGTGCTCCGCCATTCCCATCTCCGTAGGGTTCATTCCATTACGGGCACCTCTGTATTGGCCTGCATAAGCAGCATCCTGGGGCTTTTCAAAGAAAACCGGCAAACGGGGGTCATCATAGCCCACCAATATACTCTCCATCGATGCACTCATGTAAGTTTCTCCCCAGGCCGACAACCATCCATAAGGGGTAGTAGAAGAAGGTGTGGCGATAATAAAAGCATCATCGGCAGCATCTTCCATCACTCCGGCGGCAACCGCCTCCTCGGCATATCTCTTGGCACTGGCAGGATCGACATCCGAAATTCTCATTGCCATACGCAGCTTCAAAGAGTTTGCAAACTTATACCATTTCGATACGTTACCCGCAAATATCTGATCGTCCGAACCAAAAGCGTTCTCCGACTTATGCTCCGACAAAACCGCTATTGCCTCATCCAATTCGGCAAACATCTGATTGTAAACATCTTCCTGAGAATCGTATTTCACACTTACTTGTGCATTGTTTGCCTCGGAATAAGGCATCGCGCCATAAAGATCGGCTATACGATGCGAAATCTGCACCTTCCAGACAGAGGCTACCGCATGAGCTACCGGCATTTCATCTTTCGTCATATCAAGCACAATGCACAATTGGGGCAAAGCCTTTTGATAATAAGTCGCCCACGCACGCCTTGAAAACTTATCCGGCGCCGCAAACCTGTCGGATTGAAACGACGGGGTTACATTTGCAAAGTACTGCACATACAGATTGGACATGACCGAACTCACCAATTCAAACTCATAACGGTCTACAAACATTCCCCAATACTGCGAATAAGCAAAAGCTGCACCTACATGAGACATGCTGAGTTCCGGCAATTTGGTATCATTCTTATTGATGTCTTCAAAATCAGAACATCCACCCAAGGTTATTGATAAAAACAACGCAAGGAATAAATATTTAATATTCTTCATAATCTTCTATTTAGTCATTAAAATGAAACATTCAAATTAAGCCCGAATGTACGTGTAGACGGTAAAGAAAAAGCTTCGAGTGCCTGATTGTTACCCGTACCGACTGTCATTTCAGGATCAAAAATACCTGCTTTGTTCTGTAAGAAACAGAGGTTCTTGCCATAAACTCCAACCGACAATCCACTGATAGGCAATTTTCCCAATACGGACTTCGGGAAAGAGTAGGACAAGGAAATCTCTTTTAACCGGATGAAAGAAGCATCATAGACAAAGACTTCACCTACCGGATTGTTACGTCCGCCCAAAGCAGTCCAGAGAGCTTCTGAGTTAATTTCCTTTGTATTTCTTTCTCCATTATCCAGCACACCGGGAACAACGATGCCACCTTCACGTCCTGCCAGTGTTTTGGCCGTCAGTCCGTAACCGGTCAGCACAGCATCGGTAAACGATACGATCTTTCCTCCCTGCTTGGTATCAATCAGCACATTCAAAGACAGATTTTTATATCTGAATGTGTTAGACCATCCCCCACTCCAATCGGGAGTGGAATTGCCCACTTTCACCGTTTTCTTTGAAGTCAGTTTCGGCAGTCCGTTAGAACCGATCAAGATGTCTCCGTTTTCATTACGTTCAAATCCACGTACATAAATATCACCAAAAGAGCCTCCTTCTTCTGCCACCACATTGGCAATGAAGTCTTCAGAGCCTAAAGTGATGACCTTTACATCATCGGTCAATTCTTTAATTTTATTGTCATTCTTGCTAAAGTTGAATTGAGTGGTCCAGGAAAAGTCCTTTATCTCAACCGGAGTTCCATACAGTTTTATTTCTACACCCTTATTCTGCACTTTACCTGCATTAATAAAACGGGTTGCGTAACCGGACGGCAAAGGCATCGGAATAGATATCAGCTGGTTGGTAGTATTGGAGTTATAATATGCAAAGTCCAAGCCTAAACGGTCGCCGAAGAAACGGACGTCTACTCCTACTTCCAAAGAGCCTGTCTTTTCGGGCTTCAAATCTACGGCAGGCAACTGATTGGATTGATACACATATCCATTATTACCACCCGAAGTATAAGTATAGGTCTGATTGATAATAAAAGGATCGGTGTCATTACCTACCTGTGCATAAGAAGCACGCACCTTGGCAAAGTTAAACCAGGAAGGCATCTGAATAATATCGCTCAAAACAGCCGACAAGCCAACCGATGGATAGAAATAAGAGAAACTTGACTTCGGAAGCGTGGACGACCAGTCGTTACGTCCGGTTACATCCAAAGTGAGGAATCCCTTATATGTGATTTGTGCAAAGGCATACAAAGAGTTCAACTTACGGCGGTATAATGAATTACTTCCGGTAAGGTTCTTAGCATTGGACTGAGAGAACAAGTTTTCTGCAAGCAGCTCTGTGTTAGAGTAGCTGCTACCCTTACGGTTCTGGTAGAAAGTACTTCCACCGAAATTCACATCAAAGTTCCAATCATCATTGACAGCTTTTGCATAGGTCAGCAAGAAATCGTTGTTCCATTCAAACGAATCATAGGAATCCAGAATATAGTCACCGTTGGGGGCCCGTTGATAAGTGTCATTATAGAGTTTAAACTCTCCCGAATCATGGTAATAATCCACACTGGAACGCAACATCAGGCTCAAACCATCAATGATAGTCCATTTCATGGATCCCATAGCCAATATTTTGTTTCTTTCATCCGTCCTTGCATTGCGGTTGACCACCCAATATGGATTTTGTGAAAGGTCGGCGCCACCCGGCAACCAGAAATGCTGAAGGTTCTTCAACGAACTCGGGTCGGTGTATTCAAACGTCTTTGCATCATTCAGAACGATATTCCGAGGCATGGAATAAATCTGCCGCACCGGATTGAAGATATTCTCACCCGTCCAGGGTTTACCCTTTATCTTCTGATTCATATAGTTGATCTTAGCATCGACTTCTACTCTGTTACTCAATTTTGAATTGAGACGTAATGAAGCAGAAGCACGGTTCAAACGGTTATTAGGAACAATGCCGGTTGCATAATCATGGTTCAGAGAGAAACGGGTTTGCGTTTTTTCATTACCGGTAGAAACCCCGACAGAATTGGACCAGTTCATGCCTGTATTAAAAAAGTCTTTTACATTGTCGGGCTGGGCAGTCAAAGCGTATTCTTTATTTCCTGCATAGTTAGGATTATTAGACCAATGTTCTACCATTTGTCCCTGCATTCTCGGTCCAAAATTATACAATGTATTCTTATTGTATTGCCCGCCGGATCCTTGGGCATACTCATTCTGCAAGTCCAGCATGATGTTGGGAGCATCTACAGAAAAAGAAGAAGAATAAGTAACGCCTAATCCCTGCCCGGTGCTTCCCTTTTTAGTCGTAATAATAATGACACCATTACTTGCACGAGAACCATAAAGAGCAGCTGCCGAGGCTCCCTTCAAAACGTTGACAGATTCTATATCCGACGGATTTATAGACGAAATACCATCGCCCGAGTCAAAACCACCTGTCAAAGCCTTACCATCCGACCCTTGCGAACGGGTAGTGGAAGAAGTATTGTCAATAGGTACACCATCTACTACGATCAATGCCTGATTATTACCACTGATAGACCGGTTACCGCGCAAAGAGATCTTGGATGATCCGCCCAGACCGGAGGAAACCTTGCTGATTTCCAGACCTGCCACTTTACCCGATAAGGAGTTGACAACATTCAAATCCCGTACTTGCTGTAATTCACCTCCTGAAACGGATTGCGTGGCATAAGACAAGTTCTTCTCTTTACGGGAGATACCAAGCGCCGTAACTACCACTTCATCTAAAGCCTGACTGTCTTCCTTCAAAACAACCTTCGCCAAGTCTTTATCCATGGCACGAAAGCTCATAGCCTTATATCCGATGTATGAAACAAGGATAGTTGCATCATTCGATACATTCATTAGAGTGTACTCGCCATTCACATTAGTTATGGCACCGTTAGAGGTACCTTGCTCCATAATGGTGGCACCAATCACCGGTTCTCCGTTCTCATCCACGACAACCCCCGAAAGTGTTTTCATTTTCTTTGTTTCTCCTGCATTCCCCTTAGGGTTGGCACTTACAGCTATCGTATTATTAGTCCTATTGAAAAACAATTTTGTTTGAGCAGTTATCTCACTCAGAATTTCTTTTAATGTACCTTTATTTATATCTAATGAGACACGGGGAGCGCTATTGACGATTTCCTGGTCATAGAAAAATTTAAAGTTAGTGAGATTAGTAATTTGATTAAAAACTTTTTCAACATTCTCATTCTGTACTTTTAGAGTAATCCCGCTCTCCTTCAGATTCTGAGCAGACAGTGATGATACTCCCAAACAAGACAATAGTAAAAAAGCTAAAAACAGAACGCTATTTCTACATTTTCCTTTCGGTGTAAGAAGATTATTCATAAATTTGTGCGTTTTAGTAATTGAAATAAATTATTAAAAACAAAGGTTGTAATACGCGATACGTTATTCACACGGGTCGAAACGAATGAATATCCGTCCGGATTACGGAATAGGGGCTGCTCTGAGAGATGGCTCCTATTTTTTTTGAAGAGAATCAAGGAGGTGCTTTCATGGTATATTTTCTTTTGAATTAAAGGTTTTTATTATTTGTACAGCAACACTTCGTTGCCCTCTCTCTTATACCGGATGCCACTGGTATATTCAATGGATTGAAGTACAGCCTCCAGGCTTTTGTTATCGTGTTCACCCGAAATCAAGTTATTGAACTCCTGCCCTTCGGCAAAAGTAATCCGGCAATTGTACATACGTTCCAGTTCCTTAGCCACATCGCGTACCGGAGTACTGCTGAAACGCAATCCTCCTTCTCGCCATACAGCTACCGAACGCTCATCACGCCGTTTGCTATATTCACCGGAAATGGTATTGATAAGTATCTGTTCCTGGGCTTGCAAGCGCATCATTGCTTCTGGTAAGTCGACTTGAACCTTGCCACTCTCCACATTTACAGAAACGACTTCGTCCGAAGAATAGGATTTTACATCGAAACGAGTACCCAGAACACGCACATCGAAGCGATGGGTATTGACTATAAAAGGTTGTTTCTCATTACGCTGCACGCGAAAAAATCCTTCACCCTCCAACTCTATCCTGCGTTCTTCACCTGCAAAACGATTGGGATAGCGGACACGGGAACAGGAATTTAAAGTGAGCTGTGTACCATCGGGCAGCAAGACTTGCTTTTTCTCTCCATACGAAGTAGAAGCTTCCAGATAAGATATTTGCTGTTCATTTGCATAGTTCCAGTACCTGATGCTACCAAAAATCAAGCAAAGAACAGCAGCAACACCCGCCACAGATATGGCTGCACGATGGAACCAAGTACGCTTCCTATGCTCAATACGCTTCAACAACTGCCGGGCTTCCTTCTTATATTGCTCACGCTCAAGATCGGTATGCGATTGCTGCGAAGCAGATTCTTCCCAAACATCGGCAGCAAACTCACCCAACGCATCATCATACTCCGAACTGCTACATTCATTCAATAATTTACAGGCATCCTCCGTCGTATATAAGTCGTCCAGATAGCGACGAAGCCAGGATTTATCTTTTTCTTTATCTTTCATAATTCATTATTTTAAGGATATAAGGTCACCAAAAATATGCCTTTTACATAAAGTAATACCCGCAAAAGAGAAGTAGCTGGGGTGGGCTTAACGTTTTTTAATCATCAAGCAGTTTTTAGTCAATTCTTCATCTTCGCACTATGAACGCTTGTTCAAGCTGTGCGAACACATATTCGCAAGGCTTGGATATGTATTCGCAGGGCTTGAACAGAGAATTATTACTGAAAAGAGAGAGTTTTATCTATAGATTCAAGCAAATAAGCAGTAAGATAAGGTCGGCACCCATCACCGAATTCTTCTCCAAGTAAGTGCGGAGTGACCTTAACGAAGTGGAAATGGACTCTTGCACGGTATTGACTGAGATTCCCAAAGCTTCTGCTATCTCTTTATGGGACATCTGCTGTTCACGGCTCATCCCAAAGATTTCCCGCTGACGGGGCGTCAGCCGTTGCAGTGCACGGGATATGAGTTGCTGCAAATCATTCGCAAGAATTTCGTTCTTCGTGTCATTGCTATAATCCACTGCATGAGACAGGATTTGTTCTTTCAACCGATCTTCATTGGCAAGATCGCGCAACTGGTTCAGAATGCGGTTACGGACAATGGTATATAAATAGGAAGAGAAAGAGGCATCGGGATTGATGAAACGACGGCTTTGCCAGATAACGGTAAAAGCATCCTGAAAAACATCCTCAGCATATTCGCGTGACTTCAGAAAACGCATCGCAAAGTATATCAAGCGGTTCTTATAGGCTGCATAAAGTTCGCAAAATGCATCCTCATCCCCATCTATCAAACGGAGAACAAGCAAACGTTCATCACTAAGAATCTCTGCTGCGTGCATATCATTTTCTTTAGGTTCCGGACACAAAGGTACTTATAAGTTATTACAAACGTATGTAAAATCCGGGAAAGAAAAAAGAGATGGCCTATTTTTCATCATAAAATGTTTTTATTCGTCCTTTCAAAGATATTTATATTCTAATTTTAGTATTTCTTGAATAACTGTCTCTAAGCATGTATTTATATTTTGTAGATACTGGTCATTATTTGTATTTTTGCGAATAATTACAAGCAAACAAAAGTTATGAGAAGAAAAAGATTAGAAGTAATAGTATTGGCTGCCTCATGCGTTTTCTGCTTGAGCAGCTGCCTTGACAAGGACGTATATCAAGGCTCTCAAGAAGAAGAAAAGGAGTTCAACGATTTCGATTACTCTACTACTCAAAGTAACGTAAGTCTGGAAGTCAGCTATCTGAACAACGGCGTAAAGGCAAATGTTTATTTTGAGCTGTATGACGAAATGCCCGTTACAGAAACTGAGTATACTTACGTAAAACGTGACGACGTCCAACCTCTCTTCGCTGCCTACACTGACAAAAATAGCGTTTTCAAAGGTACTGTGGATTTGCCCGGATATGTAAAGAAGGTATATATCTATACGCCGGCATTCTTTGCAAGAACGCTGATTGAGGCGGAAGTTACTAATGGAAGCATTAAGGCTACGGATGATATGCCGACAACACGTGTAGTAACTCCAACTCCCGGAGCCTACCACTACAGTTATATGGACGAAACGATAACTAAAGGCCTCAAAGAATACCCCAAAAACTGGAAAATCTGGCTGGGAACATATGATCACTATAGAAATGGTGAAATAGGATATCCATATAGCGGAAATCTTGCTGCCACAAATGCTGATGGCCTCTATGAGGCCCAGACAAAGGTTATTAATATTAATAACAGATGTCCCGATATATACCGCAACTATTATGATATGACTATTGATAAAACAGCCGAAATAGTGGTTACTTATCTCGGCCAGAATACTTGTTGGAACTCTTCCTTGGGATATTACTATTATGAAATAGGACACGAGCCTTCAAGTCTGGATGATGTCCACGTCATTATGCTATTTCCCAATACACAAGATGGTCAGTGGGTGAATGACACGAAAAATGCAACAAAAAGTGCCGGTATAGATCGTTCAACAGCCGTACAACTGAAATACTATCCTAATATCGCCAGTGGAAGTATGGAGGGAGAAACAACCGTATTCCCTGCCGGATATAAAATAGGTTTTGTCCTTGCCACCAATGCCTGGAGCAATCCTGTAGGAAATCGTTACACCGCAACCCGATACCGTGCCGCTACATCGAAAAATTTAAGTGTAAAAGATGGCGGAGCCCCCTATAATGAACCACGTACAGCTGTCTACAGATACGGTGATTGGATAATGACATCGTTTGAAGACTTTAATACCGATCAAAACTTCAGTGATGTCGTAATAACACTTAAATCCAATCCTGTTGATGCCATTACAGATGTACCTGTTGTAGATCCCGATGATCCGACAGTCCCCATTACTTTAAAAGGAGTCTATGCTTTCGAAGATTTGTGGCCCAATCAGGGAGATTATGATATGAATGATGTGGTAGTACGCTATAATTACGGAAAGAGTATCGATACCAAAAGCAATATACAGGCTGAGACTTTCATATTTAAAGTATTCGAAAATGTTGCCAATAATAATAACGGACTGGCATTCAAGTTGAATAGCAATGGTAATATAGAATCATATTCCCTCGCCGTTCGCAAAGCAGGAGAAAGCGTGTTCACAGATGTATCGACATCACTTGAAACCGGAGAGAATGTTTTTGTATTGACAGACAATGTTAAAGAGAATATGAACGGCGAATATAAAGTAACCGTAAAATACAAGTCACCTATTACGAAAGAGTCTGAAATAGATCCGTTCATCTTCAAAAACCAAGATAACGGCCTGCGTTGGGAAGTGCATCTTCCTAAGGCAGCACCGACCTCCAAAGCTGATAAAAGCTATTTCGGGCAAGGGCAAGATGCTTCTAATAGTGGTACATATTATGTACGCGATGGTAATTATCCGTTTGCCATCTATCTGGCCGGAGCAACCGAAAACGATCTAAGCAAGATTTTGGATATCGCAAACGAAAGTACTCCGATCGGTCAGCTTTACAGCGGATATGATGAATGGGTAAAGAGCGAGGGGCGTACAAATCAAGATTGGTATAAACGATAATAATTGTTTGTTTGCTGTGCATCAACAGATGCATAAAAAAAGAGGCTGAAATCCGTTCCTTTTAGGGAATATAGATTTCAGTCTCTTTACTTTTTTATGAGTTTAATGAGCCTTTCCTCAAAAGATTACTTCTTATAAGCCGCCAATTTATTCCTATAATAAGCCTCCACATCCTTCCAATGATAATAAGGGGCTATTTCGCTCTCAACCGGAAGTTTCATTTCATGCTCGTTGAGTAAAACCTTCACCAGGACATCGTCACTCCCCTTCTTGCGGAAGAAGACAAACTGGATATTGCTGGCCATCGGGAAGATTTTGTAGTTACGCCATACAGCATCCAGCTTACTCAAATCTGTTGTCTGGTAAGCACAGTCTCCCAACTCCAGCAGGCAAGCAAAAGGAAGCAGACAAGACTCATGTCCGAAACGTAAAGTCGCACTATTCTCCGACTTCACGATACAAGTATCCGCCGTATTCAGGAAATTCTCCAGCAGATTGGCTTCCAGATAAGGTATCTTGCCCTTAGTCAGCGGAGACGAAGCGTAGTTGATGTACCAATTCTTATTGCTGATCTGCCACAAATCGTAGCACTCATCTTTGGTGAAAAGCGAATAAAGTTCCAAATCCGTGTCGATACTCTGCATATTGGCAGCTACATCAAACAGCATAGTCATCAGCTTGCCGGCATCCACTTTCCACTTCACATAGTCGGCATTGTTGAACAAAGCCTTCATCAAGCGGTCCGGATGAACATGTTCCTTCCGGATAGCTTCTCTTGCAGCAATTACCTCATCAGCCTTGCGTAATTCTTTTATAGCAGGATCATCATGATTCATATAATACATATCGTGATAACTGGCATCATTCTTGAACTGCAACTTCGGATTCAGAGCCTGAAGCTTCAGGCATTCTGCCGCCATCGAAAGAATGCAACGGATTACGACCGTGGAACGTGCATCTATTTCAGCTTCTCCCTTAAATACTTCCGGGAAGTTCTTATACATTCTCTCGGCAATGCCCCGATGCTGACGCGCACCCAGCGGAGTAAGTTCGCCATATCTGCTCTCAGCCATGCGCGAAACGCTGTCCAGCACGCAGAGCGTCTTCTTGCCCAAGTCGGTAAGCACTCCGTTCTTTTCGGCTTCACGCATCACTTCCAGCGGTTTTTCATAATCATCGGGATTGATAAGAAAGCGCGAACCGTGACGGGCATAATGGCTCAGATAAAAAGGTTTATAACCGGCAGGCGGGGCAGTCTGCACTGCATTCGGTTCGGGATAAGCGTAGTAGTTGGCAGCCGAACGATGAATGTCTGCAAAGATTTCTTCTTTTGCCGTCTGTGCACTCATTCCGAGCACCAGGCAACAGAGAACGGTAAGCAAAATAAAACGTTTCATGATCTTTGGGTTTTAGTGATTTATTCGTGTGAGATTTCTTTCAGATACTTCTCTATCTTTTCAAAGAACGTGGCCAGATGCGAGCCATCCACAAAGGCATGATTCACATAGATAGAGAGAGGAAATACCAGGCGACCTTCACGGGTCACAGCTTTACCGGCAGTCATCAAAGGATAGCTGCAAGCATTACCGGCCTCGGCCAATGTGTAGGTGGTAGACGTGAAATACATCTTAGGCACTGCACTCAAATGCACCACATCGTAAATGCCCTGCTGTGCCAGCACTTCCTCTGCCCCGTAGGGATTACCATCTTCGGGAATATTGGTGATCAGATTCTGGGCCTCGGCATGGAAACTTGCAAAACCCTCATGATAAGGAATGCGTACCGTATAGAAAGTCTTTCCGGGAACAGCTATAGGCGAGATAATATCCACCTGGTCGTGAAAGATGACTTGCCCATTCTTATCCGTGCGGTAGCGGAGTGCATCCACCTCATTGGCCGAACGGAGTACGGCATAGAGGTAACAGAGAAAGAAAGAGCGTCCCGAAGCCTTGGCGGCAGCACGCGCTTCCGTACAGTCTATTTCAGTAGTAACGGAATACCAGGAGTTGACGAAAGTACGGAAGAAGTTGTAATTGTCCCGGCGCTCCCAGGCATCAATGTCGATAATATGTGTCATATACTTATAAAAGTAGAAAGTTGAGAGTTTCAGCCCTCAACTTTCTGTTAAACAATTATTTTTCTTTCTTATAATTTTCCAGTCCGGTCTGCAGGAATTGGATATACTTGGAGATGTCTTCGTCGTAAGAGTAGGACTTGTTGAGCGGCCTGCCTTCATTGTCTATCAGCACATAGAAAGGCTGTGCGTTGGCACCGAACTTGACGCGCTGCAAGTAACTCCACTTATCACCTACCGTACGCAGTGTACGTTCTGTACCGTTCTCCGTAATCTTCACGGGAGAAGGAAGCGGAGTCTTATTGTCCACATAAAGTGTGATCAGTACATAGTCGTTATTGATGATGTCGCTCACCTTCGGGTCTGTCCATACGGAAAGCTCCATCTTACGGCAGTTTACACAACCGTAACCGGTGAAGTCCAGCATCACGGGCTTGCCGTGCTGACGGGCATACTCCATGCCGAGGTCGTAATCGTCGAACTTGGCATGTACTTCATTATTATAAAGGTTGAAGTCCTGCGTCTGCATGGGCGGTGCAAAAGCACTGACTGCCTTCAACGGTGCACCCCACAAACCGGGAACCATATAAACTGCAAATGCCAGCGAAGCCAAAGCCATAAAGAAACGAGGTACGCTGACCTTAGAATCATCGTCATCGTGCGGGAATTTGATTTTTCCCAGCAGGTAGAAACCAAGCAAAGCAAACAGCACAATCCACAAAGCAAGGAATGTTTCACGGTCGAGTATGCGCCAGCCGTAAGCCAAATCGGCCACGGAAAGGAACTTCAACGCAAATGCCAGTTCCAGGAAACCGAGCGTCACCTTGATAATGTTCATCCAGCCACCCGACTTAGGCATAGACTTCAACCACGACGGGAACAGTGCAAACAAGGTAAAAGGCAACGCCAAAGCAATGGCAAAGCCCAGCATACCAATGGCCGGAGCCACTACACTACCCGTTGTAGAAACCTGTACCAGCAGGAACCCGATAATAGGACCCGTGCAAGAGAAAGATACCAACGACAAAGTAAATGCCATCAGGAAAATACTCAGCAAACCGCTTGTTGCCTCAGCCTTACTGTCAACAGCATTGCTCCACTTGGAAGGCAGCGTTATCTCGAAAGCCCCGAAGAAGGAGGCGGCAAATACCACCAACATCAAACAGAAGAGGATGTTGAATATCGCATTCGTAGAAAGTGCATTCAGTGCGCTGGCACCAAAGATAAGCGTAATGGCCAGTCCGAGCACCACGTAAATCACCACGATAGAGGCACCATACGTCCACGCATCGCGAATACCTTTCTTCTTGTCCTTGCTGCGTTTCAGGAAGAAACTTACAGTCATCGGGATGATGGGCCATACGCAAGGGGTGAACAGTGCCAGAAGTCCTCCGATAAATCCGGTAACAAAGATGTAGAGCCATGACATATTCTCCTGAGAAGTAGTTTCTCCCAAAGACTTCAGCTCACTGATAACCGGTTTCCACAGGTCAACATTGCCCGCTACATCGATTTCAGTAGGACCATCCGCACCGCCGATAACGGCATCAGCAGTTGTATCAGCGGCAACGTCCTGCTGCACGGCCTGAGCATCCTGTTTCACTTCGGCTACAGGAGCAGCAGCCCCTTCTGTCTTACCGGAAAATTTAAACGGAACCTGGGTGGGCGGCAAACAGTTTTCATCGTTGCATGCACCATATTCCAGATAACCTTCTACCTGATAAGCCCCACCGGTCAGCTTCAGTTTCTGTGCAAACTGCGCCGTATTCTCAAAATAGCGCACCTGCATTTCGAACAGTTTGTCGAATGAGGAAATTTCTTTGCCTACGGGTTTCAGTTTACCTACGACCTCAGCACCCGAGATATTCTCAACATTGAAAGTGGCCGAAATAGGGCCACCATCACCCAAGTCGGTAGAGTAAACATGCCAGCCTTTATCAATGGCACCGGTAAACAGAACTTCCGCTTCATCTGCCGACAGAACTTTCAGTTCCGACTTAAACTTAACGGGTTCTTGTATCTGCGCTTGCGACACTACGGCAAGAAGCAACAGGAAAAAGGAGAAAAATACTTTCTTCATCTATTTATTATTACTAAAATTTATATTCGATTAAACTTCATAATCTACACAAGCACGGCTTTCTTTTACGTCAGCAAGGAATTTACCGGCAGCAACATGGTCGGGATGCGTAGCATAGAACTTCACATCATCCAGTGTATCGAATTCGCTATAAAGAGCGATGCTCCAAGTCTCGTCGGGATTGATATTCAGCCCGACTTCAATCTTGCGAATAACAGATATCTTTGCCGGAAGTGCTTCAATAGCCTTCTTGAAATTATTCATTGCAGCTAACTTTTCGTCAGGCGCAGCCTCGTTTTTTAGCTTAAATAATACAATGTGTTTTACCATAACTTTGATATTTAAATGATTTATGTCTATATTTGTCAGCGGAAGCAGTTGTATTCAACGATTGCAAAAATACTGGTTTTGTTTTAAATATACATATAAACGGATGTTAATAATAGGAATTGCAGGCGGAACAGGGTCGGGAAAGACCACCGTCGTACGTAAAATCATCGAAAGCCTGCCGGCAGGTGAAGTCGTTTTGTTGCCACAAGACTCTTATTATAAGGACAGTAGCCACGTGCCCGTAGAAGAGCGGCAGAATATCAACTTCGACCACCCGGATGCATTCGAGTGGAGCCTTCTCTCCAAACATGTTGCCATGCTGCGCGAAGGCCGAAGCATCGAACAGCCCACCTATTCGTATCTGACGTGTACCCGCCAGCCCGAAACCATCCACATCGAGCCGCGCGAAGTTATCATCATCGAAGGCATCCTGGCCTTGTGTGATAAAAAACTGCGCAGCATGATGGACCTCAAGATATTTGTGGATGCCGACCCGGATGAACGGCTGATTCGCGTCATCCAGCGAGACGTCATAGAACGCGGGCGTACAGCCGAAGCCGTCATGGAGCGCTATACGCGCATCTTGAAACCGATGCACCTGCAATTCATCGAGCCGTGCAAACGATATGCCGACCTCATTGTGCCGGAAGGCGGGAACAATAAGGTAGCGATTGATATATTGACGATGTATATAAAGAAGCACTTGAAAGAGTGATGAATGACCGGTTATGAAAAAAGGAAGCGGATTATATACACTACTGGCAATCCTGCTACTGTGCTGCATCGCAGGATGCGGCGGAAAGCAACATGCAGAAAAAGTAGCGACAGATGACCTGCAACAAATCAAAGATAGCGGAGAACTGGTAGTGCTGACATTATACAGCTCGACTTCCTACTTTATCTATCGCGGCCAGGACATGGGGTTCCAATACGAGTTGAGCGAACAGTTTGCCAAAAGCCTGGGTGTAAAGCTACGGGTAGAGGTGGCACGAAACGTAGATGAACTTATTGAGAAGCTACTGGCAGGCAAAGGTGATCTTATAGCCTATAACCTGCCCATCACCAAGGAGTGGAAGGACAGCCTGATTTATTGCGGTGAAGACGTCATCACCCACCAGGTCATCGTACAGCGCGCCGGCGGACGGAACAAACCACTGAAAGACGTAACCGAGCTCATCGGGAAGGATGTATATGTGAAACCGGGAAAGTATTACGACCGGTTGGTCAATCTGGACCAGGAGCTCGGAGGAGGTATTCATATCCATGAAGTGACCAACGACAGCATCAGCGTAGAAGATCTTATCACCCAGGTATCGCAAGGAAAAATCCCTTATACCGTGGCCGACAATGACGTGGCACAACTCAACACCACCTATTATCCCAATCTGAACATCGGGCTTTCCATCAGTTTCGACCAGCGCGCCTCATGGGCCGTACGGAAAGACTGCCCCCAACTGGCAGCTGCCGCCGACAAGTGGCATGAGGAGAACATGACTTCGCCTGCTTACACGGCAAGTATGAAGCGGTATTTCGAGATAAGCAAGGCAATCGTCCACTCTCCTATTCTTTCTTTAAGGGAAGGGAAAATCTCCCACTACGACCAATTATTCAAAAAATATGCTCCGGAGATAGATTGGGACTGGCGCCTGCTGGCATCTTTAGCTTATACGGAATCCAACTTTGATTCGACAGCCGTGTCGTGGGCGGGTGCAAGAGGGTTAATGCAACTGATGCCTGCCACCGCCCGGGCCATGGGAGTGCCCGAAGGAAAAGAGCAGAACCCGGAAGAGAGTATCAAAGCTGCCGTAAAATATATCGGCGCCACCGCCCGAAGCTTTGCCAAAGTACCCGAAGAAGAACGCATCAACTTTGTACTGGCGTCTTATAATTCAGGGATAGGGCATGTGCAGGATGCCATGGCACTGGCAGAGAAATATGGCAAAAACAAATACGTCTGGCGGGATAACGTAGAGAACTTCATCCTGCTGAAAAGCAACGAAGAATATTTCACCGATCCCGTCTGCAAGAATGGTTATTTCCGCGGTATAGAGACGTATAACTTCGTGAGGGATATTACGTCACGGTATGAACAGTACAAGAAGAAGATTAAGGCATAATTTCATGTACAATGTACAATGTAAATTAAAATAGGTTCAATTTGTTCTTCTGCGCTTCTTCCAGTGATACTGTTTTTACTTGTCGCTCTTGGTTCTTCGCGCGAAGCTCTTGATACTTCTCATTCAATTCTTCTTCCAGCTCCTCCTTCGTTTTGGGATTCATCAACTTTGCGGCTACGGTAGCATTCTGCGAAGCATCTTTCAGATGAATGACCGGAGCATGATAAACGGGAGCAATCTTCAATGCCGTATGCAGCGGCGAAGTTGTAGCACCACCTATTAACAAAGGAATATCCAAGCCTGCCTTTTCCAGTTCGATGGCCACATGCACCATTTCGTCAAGAGATGGAGTAATCAGGCCGCTCAGTCCTATCATGTCCACCTTTTCTTCGATGGCACGCTGCACAATCGTCTCGGCAGGTACCATCACACCAAGGTCAATGATGTCGTATCCGTTGCAGGCCATTACCACAGACACAATGTTCTTACCGATGTCGTGCACATCTCCCTTCACTGTGGCAAGCAACACTTTTCCGGCAGAGGCAGTCCCCTCTTCTTTCTCCGATTCTATCACCGGCTGAAGGATGGCAACCGCTTTCTTCATGGTACGCGCCGTCTTCACCACTTGCGGAAGGAACATTTTTCCGGCACCGAACAAATCACCGACATGATTCATGCCTGCCATCAACGGACCTTCAATGATATCTACAGCCTTGGGGTATAGCTTCAAGGCTTCGGCAAGGTCTTCTTCCAGATAGTCGCCGATGCCCTTTGTCAATGCATACTTCAAACGCTCTTCCACCGAAGCACCCTCCCGCCAGGCAAGCTGGGAATGCACAGCGGCTTGCGGTGCTCCTCCGGCAACAGCTTTTGCGGCATCCGCTTCCGCTTTCAGATGCTCGGCCGTCTCTATCAGCCGCTCGGCAGCATCGGGACGACGATTGAGAACCACATCCTCGATACGTTCCAGAATATCGGCGGGAATATCCGTATAAAGCACGGAAGTAGCCGGATTCACAATGCCCATATCCATGCCTTCGCGGATGGCATAATAAAGGAACACGGCATGCATCGCCTCGCGGATATAATTATTGCCGCGGAACGAGAACGAAAGATTGCTGACCCCACCACTGACATGCGCGCCGGGCAAATTCTTCCGTATCCAGCCGGTGGCACAGATAAAGTCCACCGCATAGTTATTATGTTCGTCCATACCCGTAGCTACGGCAAGTACATTGGGGTCGAAGATGATATCGTGAGGATTGAAATTGACTTTATCTACCAAGAGACGATAGGCCCGTTCGCAGACTTCAATCTTGCGTTCGGCGGTATCTGCCTGACCTTTCTCATCGAAAGCCATCACCACGGCAGCAGCGCCGTATTGCTTGATGGTGCGGGCATGTTCCAGGAATTTCTCCTCCCCTTCCTTCAAAGAGATGGAGTTGACAATGGATTTGCCTTGCAGACACTTCAGTCCGGCAACAATAACCTCCCACTTGGAAGAGTCGATCATCACCGGCACGCGGGCAATCTCCGGTTCGGAAGCTATCAGGTTGAGGAAGGTAGTCATTTCGGCTTTCGCATCCAGCAATCCGTCGTCCATATTGATGTCGATGACTTGCGCCCCGTCTTCCACTTGCTGGCGGGCAATGCTAAGCGCTTCATCGTACTTTTTCTCGTTAATCAGGCGCAGAAACTTACGCGAACCGGCAACGTTGCAACGTTCGCCCACGTTCACGAAATTGTTCTCGGGCTTCACTTCCAACAGTTCGAGCCCCGACAGCCAGAGATTACCGGGCTTCGGAGCAGGAGTATGAGGAGCGGCACCCGCTATCAAAGCAGAATATTCTGCAATATAAGCATCCGTCGTACCGCAACAACCGCCGATGATGTTCACCAGCCCTTCGTGGATATACTCCTTCACTTCATGTGCCATGTCGGCGGGAGTCTGGTCGTATTTTCCCAGACTGTTGGGCAATCCGGCATTGGGATAAGCGCTTATATAATAAGATGCGCGCGCGGCAAGTTGTTCCAGGAAAGGCTTCAACTGGCGGGCTCCGAACGAGCAGTTCAGTCCTACGGAGAAGATGTCGGCATGCTGCACGGAAGCAAGAAACGCCTCCAGCGTCTGGCCGGACAATGTACGTCCTCCGGTATCGGAAACCGTCACGGAGAGCATCAACGGCACACGGATTCCGGTAGCCTCCATTGCTTGTTCGGCAGCAAAGATGGCCGCCTTGGCATTCAGTGTATCAAAGATTGTTTCTATCAGCAAGGCATCTACGCCGCCTTCGAGCAATGCTTCCATCTGTTCGCGATAGGCATCGGCCAGTTCGTCGTAAGTCAGAGCCCGGAAGGCTGGGTTGTTCACATCGGGACTCATGGAGCAGGTCTTGTTCGTGGGGCCCACGGAACCGGCAACGAAACGAGGTTTGTCGGGAGTTCGCAAAGTGAATTCATCGGCCACTTCGCGCGCCAGCTTCACGGCAGCAAGGTTCATCTCGCGTACATACTCCTGCACGTGATAGTCCGCCATGCTGACACGGGTAGAACTGAATGTATTGGTTTCGATGATGTCGGCACCTGCCGTAAGATATTTGCGGTGGATATCCTGTATCACGTCGGGACGCGTCAGGCAAAGCAAGTCATTGTTGCCTTTCAACTGTCCGGGGATCTGCGCAAAACGTTCGCCCCGGAAATCTTCTTCCGCCAAGTTGTATTGCTGTATCATGGTGCCCATAGCACCATCCAGGATGAGGATGCGCTCACGCACCAGCTCTTTTATTGTTTTCATCTAAAAACTATCTTTTAAACATACGCGCCATATCGCGTTTGTCATCTTTTTCTTTCAGAGATTCGCGTTTGTCGTATTGCTTTTTACCCTTGGCAAGGGCTACCACCACTTTGGCCAACCCCTTCTCGTTGATAAACATACGCACGGGGACAATAGTGAAGCCGGGATCTTTCGAGCCGCGCATCAACTTATCCAGTTCCTTTTTAGTCAACAGAAGTTTGCGCTCCCTGCGTGCCGAGTGGTTGTTGTAGGAACCGTAGAAGTATTCGGCTATGTGCATGTTCTTCACCCACAATTCACCATTGGCAAAGTAACAGAACGTATCGACCAAGCTTGCTTTCCCCAGACGGATGGACTTAATCTCGGTACCCGTAAGCACGATGCCGGCTGTATAGGTGTCCGTCAGTTCGTAATCGAACGTTGCACGCTTATTCTTTATATTTACAGGAGCTTGTTTCATAACATTTATCAGTTTAGCACTACCGTCAGCTTATTGAATACCCATTCTATCACCAACGGACAAGCTATTAACAAAACAGAAGACAGAATGGTGAACCGCAAGCGGTCTTTTTCTGTAATCTGCATCAATTTATCACTTCCTTCCCACACTACATAGATGATGTAGAACTGAAGCAACAGCGCTATAATCCAGAAATCGGGCAGAATGCCGATAACGATTCTGAGCAGGAACAGCACCACCAGTGCATAGCCTGCAAACTGTTGCGTCAAAGGAATATCACTGTCCATCATAAACATGCGGACACGCAACCCATTGATAAGATAGGCTGCCAAAAAATATCCTCCAAACAAGGATACAGCCACCGCGCAACACTGCGTCATGGCATATTGAAAACTTTGCGGACCGCCCCACCCCATCGTCCATAACGAACCGATGAAAACGGACAACCCGCATAAACCAATCATAGGATAAACAAAAGATGTGAATACCTTTCGCTTATCCTCTAAACTAATTTCCTCCCAGGCACGAGCCGGAGAGGAAATCAATTGTATGGCTATATGAAATAATTCTTTGTAGTTCAATATCTTTATTTATCTGTTGGTGCTTTATAGGTAACAGTATATACTTTCTCTTTAGCATCATCATTCAACTTGCTGTTGTATTGATTTTCTCTTGTTACAATTTCAACAGTCGTCGGTCTGGCGGAAGTTCCATGATCAAGCCCATAACGGTTAAATACACCTGTCAAGTTATATGTTTTATAGAACAAACCAAGGCCATAATATCCACCGGAATTAGCAGTGAGAGAATAAGATGTACTACCATTCGAGTCTGCATCACCATTTGAATTATGACTCAGATACAGTCTCAAAGTACCATTATTATCTTCATTCGGATAATATACCAGCGTCAAGAAATGTCTCTTTTGGCTGATATAATAGTTAATCGGGAGCAAAATTGTTGTCTCATCATAGAATTGCGGCTTATACTCCAGACCGCTGTTAGTGCTTTCCATAGAAATAATGGCAGCATTATTACTCTTGCTCAGAGAGTCATTTGCAGCTCCCTTTTCTGATACAATTGCCACTGTATTATCTAATGACTCAATAGAATACAGTTCAACACCTTTAATATCTTTCTCATCAGCTGCTATATTTAACAGAGAGGAATCCCAACGATAATAAATCTGGGCAACCTTACCACTCATTTCAGACATCTTAAAGCCGTTTGTTTCTAAAGCATTAATAGAAGCTGAAGTCGGAGTTATTGTCACGCCATTGGCACCAGTAAAGGTATACATACCCATATAATTATTAACCTTCACCATCCCCCCGCCGTAGCTATAAGGATCACTATCCGAGTTCAGACACGAAGTTAAAGAAATGCCCATCAATAACGTAAAGGCAACTGCTAAGAATTTTAATTGTTTCATTTTTCTTATAAATATTAGAGTGTGCAAATTTAGATAAAAGAATCGAGTAATAGAGTACTCTCATCGTTTTTTCATTGTTTTTAAGATTAAATGAAAGATTAATCTAAATACTGCATTTGCCAATCCGCATTTAACGATTATTCACTATCGGGCGATGCTATATTATTTCAAAGACAGTCACATGAGGAGCGAGCACCGTTTCCATAAGCAGAAACGACAGTTCCCATAAGAGGAAACGGCAGTTTCCATTATAGGGAACGAGCGTTCCCATCTGCAGAAACTGCAGTTTCTTACCATAGGGAACGATCGTTTCCACGTAAGGGAACGGCAGTTCCCTACCCATAGGAAACTACAAACAACTATATATCAATAATATAACAATAGAAATATGGTACAAAAAACAACTATGAGAGCAAACGCTTACCCTCATAGTTACCACCAGGGTTACTCTCATAGCTCAAACGCCCATGAATAAAGGGATACAGAGCTTTTATGAGGGTATGAGGGTAAAATGCTTTGCAACTTTTATTTGAGAGAGCCTGAATTTGCACTATACAATCTTAGCAAACTGCTCCAAATGCTCGTCCACATAGCCGGCAACCAAAGCTGTATACCCTTCCTCCTTCTCCAGAAACTCATCTTCCAGTTCATCGAAAGCCTCGTACTGCTCGTACATCGCCATGAATTCATCATCCGTGCGCTCGCATTCCAAATCCTCGCGGTGAGCATCGTATATCTTCTTGGCAGCATAAACCAACTTGCTTAAATCGCCCACACCCCACAAACGCATCACCTTGGCAAACGGGTTGGCAAAGATATAGCCGCCATAACCGTTCTGTATCAGTTGGCAAAAGCCTCCTTCCATCACTTCGTCACGGAATATCTGATAAGCCAGCAATGAATGCTGCTCACCGGTGAGCAGGGGCATCGTTTCGGCAGTCAGTTCCCCGCCTGTCACTTTCTTATAAGCATCAGTAAATACTTGGATAAATGCATCCATCCCTTCGCCGGAAGCTTGGCGCAAAGCAGCATCTGTCACTTCTATCATAGCTCGTATCTTAATTTAATTATGCCACAAAGTTAGGACTTTGCATCAATAGTTACACACAGAAAGACAGAATATCTACAAAAACGTCCTCGAAATCGGCTACTTTTGCAAGCATAATATAAAAGATAAAGCCATGAAAAGAAAATTCATCTATTTGTTTGCCCTCCTGCTATGCAGCTGCTCATCCGAAAATCTCCAGGCACAACTCCCCGACGAAGAAGAAACTCCCGAACAAACACAAACCCTGCCCGGACAGCCCGTAGGCTTTGCCACTACCGGCATCACCCCCACCGGAGGAGAAGGCGGCAAATCCGTAACAGTGACCAATGCCACCGAACTGACCGGCGCACTGAAGAGAACGGAAAAACTCGTTATATATATAAAAGGTATAGTCAGCGTTGATAATGTAATCTCCGTGAAAGCCACAAACAAAACCCTGTTGGGACTTCCCGGTTCAGTGCTTACTAATCCTAACCGCACTCAAGACACTTCGGGCATCCTCTACTTCAAGTCCGGCTCCGACAACCTGATACTGCGCAACCTCACCTTCAAAAGTGCCGGAGCCTATGATACGGACGGGCGGGACAACCTCTGCATCGACGGCACCACCAATATTTGGGTGGATCATTGCGACTTCCAAGACGGGGTAGACGGAAACTTCGACTGCAAAAGCGCATCGGACCACATCGCCGTCACCTGGTGCCGCTTTCGTTATCTGATAGAACCCCTGGCCGGAGGTTCAGGCGGCAGCAACGACCACCGTTTCTCCAACTTATGGGGAAACAGCGACAGCCATACCGAAGACCGCGGTCGTCTGAACACCACCTTCCAATACTGCTGGTGGGATGAAGGATGCCGAGACCGTATGCCGCGAGTACGTTTCGGCAAGATACACATTGCCAACTGCCTCTACAGCAGCAGCGTCACCAGCGGTTGCATCGGTGTAGGCCGTGAAGCAGATGTGTACGTAGAGAAGTCTGTTTTCATAGGTATAAAGAAAGCCCATAAGGTATACGATGAAAGCGGTCAATTACGCTTTGACGGCTGCGAATTCCGCAATTCCACCGTGGACGAAGGCACCAAAACCTCCTTCACCCCCGAATACATTCTGAAGACCGTTCCGGTGAATGAAGTGGAAAGTCTGGTCAGGAACCAAGCCGGAGCAACCCTCGATATTAAAGAAGCCAACTAACTGCAAACTCCACTTTACATTCCACAGAAATCTAACTTACTATTACTTATTTTTAATAAAAAAGTCAAATTGAACGGTTTGCATAAACCAAGAAAAGGAGTAACTTTGCGCTCGACTAATAAAAGTAGACTACGTTTTTTAATTATATCACTTAAAAAAGAGCTAATTATGACTTATTCACACGAAGTGGAACACATGTGTGTTGTGAAGAAAGGTCCTAACCACGGACCGGCTCCTATTCCCGAAGAAGGTAAATGGGTAAAAGCTAAAGAAATTGTTGACATCTCTGGTCTGACACACGGTATTGGCTGGTGTGCTCCTCAGCAAGGTGCATGTAAATTAACCCTCAATGTAAAGGAAGGCGTCATCCAGGAAGCTCTGGTTGAGACTATCGGTTGCTCCGGTATGACTCACTCTGCTGCCATGGCATCAGAAATCCTCCCGGGAAAGACTATTCTCGAAGCATTGAACACTGACCTCGTTTGCGACGCTATCAATACAGCTATGCGCGAACTCTTCCTGCAAATCGTTTACGGTCGTACTCAGTCTGCTTTCTCAGAAGGCGGTTTGATTATCGGTGCCGGACTGGAAGACTTGGGTAAAGGTCTGCGCAGCCAGGTAGGTACTCTGTACGGTACATTGGCCAAAGGTCCCCGTTACCTCGAGATGGCAGAAGGTTACATCAAGAACATCTTCTTGGACAAAGACGACCAAATCTGCGGATACGAATTTGTTCACCTGGGCAAGTTCATGGATGAGATCAAGAAGGGAACTGACGCAAACGAAGCTTTGAAGAAAGTAACCGGTACTTACGGACGCGTAACAGCAGAACAAGGAGCAGTTAAACACATTGACCCACGTCACGAATAATATAAGGAGGAAAAGAATATGATTAGAGAAGTGAAATTTGAAAGTCAAGACCGTCGTATCAAGCAGATCATCGCTGCCTTGAACGAAAACGGCATCAAAGACATCGAAGAAGCTAACGCTATCTGCGAAGCTCATGGACTTGATCCTTATATGACGTGCGAAGAAACTCAGCCTATCTGCTTTGAAAATGCAAAATGGGCTTATGTTGTAGGTTGTGCCATCGCTATCAAGAAGGGCTGCAAAAACGCTGCCGAAGCTGCCGAAGCTATCGGTATCGGTCTGCAGGCATTCTGCATCCCGGGTTCTGTAGCCGACGACCGTAAGGTTGGTATCGGTCATGGTAACCTGGCAGCTATGTTGCTGCGCGAAGAGACTAAGTGCTTTGCTTTCCTGGCTGGTCACGAGTCATTTGCTGCTGCCGAAGGCGCCATCAAGATTGCTGCTAAGGCCGACAAAGTACGTAAAGAACCGCTGCGTTGCATCCTGAACGGTTTGGGTAAGGACGCTGCACAGATCATCTCACGTATCAATGGCTTTACATACGTTCAGACTCAGTTCGATTATTATACCGGTGAGTTGAAAGTTGTTCAGGAAATCGCTTACAGCGACGGTCCTCGTGCCAAAGTGAAATGCTACGGTGCCGATGACGTTCGCGAAGGCGTAGCCATCATGTGGAAAGAGGGCGTAGATGTATCCATCACTGGTAACTCTACAAACCCGACTCGTTTCCAACACCCGGTTGCAGGTACTTACAAGAAAGAACGCGTTCTTGCCGGTAAGCCCTACTTCTCAGTAGCTTCCGGTGGTGGTACTGGCCGTACTCTTCACCCGGACAACATGGCAGCCGGCCCGGCTTCTTACGGAATGACAGATACTATGGGCCGTATGCACTCAGACGCTCAGTTCGCCGGTTCTTCATCAGTTCCTGCTCACGTAGAAATGATGGGATTCCTGGGTATTGGTAACAACCCGATGGTAGGTTGTACAGTGGCTTGTGCGGTTGACGTTGCTCAGGCTTTGGGTAAGTAATTCCAATTACTTTATATAAATAAACTCCTGCAATCTCAACGGTTGCAGGAGTTTTTTATTAAATGTCACTCTTCTTATTCTTCCGTAGAGAAGAGTGAAAACAATTCTTGCTGTTTCAGCGGTTTGGCTATGAAGACATTACATCCGGCCTCCAAGGCAGCAATTCTGTCAGACTCGAAAGCATTGGCAGTAAGTGCAATAATCAGAATATCCTGATTGAATTCCCTAATTCTCCGAACCGCTTCCAGACCTCCCATGATAGGCATCTTCATATCCATCAGAACAAAATCAAAATGCTCTTCACGAACCTTCTGAACAGCATCGGCACCATTTACGGCACGGGTCGTATTGTAATCTTTAAGAATATGCTGTACCAGCGAATAATTACTGTCATTATCCTCGGCAATCAAAATCCTCAGATCTTGCTTGTTTGCCCTTTTCAGATGCAGTTTTTGCTCTACCGGTTGCAAGATATTATCCTCTTCCTCCTCCAGATAAGTGATTTCACAAGGCGTCCATGCCCAAAAGGTTGTTCCGACATCCGGAGTAGAGACAAATCCTATTTCACCTCCCGCTCCTTCAATGATAGCCCGTGAAATGGCCAGTCCGAGTCCCGTTCCCTGTGCAAACTCATTGAGTTTCTGAAACCGTCCGAATACCCGGTCCTGCAAATCCAGAGGAATACCGACCCCTGTATCTTCAACATAAATCCGGATACCTCCCCGTTCGATAGAATATCCCATCTTGATATGTCCCGAATGGGTACACTTCACAGCATTGGAAAGGAAGTTCAACCATACTTGTTTCAAGCGGTTTCTGTCCAGGAAGATATTACACTCCGCACCCGAACTATCCAGGAGGAATTCAACATCAGGATTCGTCACCTTCGGCAGAATCATTGTATACAACTCACTACGCAGTTTTGCCAGATTGAATGTTTCCCTTTTGCGTTCGAGAATGCCCGACTCGATCTTGGAAAGATCAAGAATATCATCAATCAGGCGCAACAACAGTTCATTGTTGGAATGTATAATTTCTACATATTCTTCTTTCTCGGCAGGGTCTTCACAATATGCCATAAGCTCGGAAAAGCCTACAATGGCATTAAGAGGCGTACGTATTTCATGACTCATATTGGCCAGGAATGCCGATTTGAGTTTGTCGGACAGTTCAGCCTTTTCTTTCAATTCCTTCAGTTCCTGGGTCACCTTTTCCCATTCCGTATTATTAAAGCAGATACCGGTGTACCGGATTACTTTTCCCGCTTTATTCTTCTCTGACTGAATACCGGTAACCACCAGACTCTGCCATTCCTGATCCCACTTGGTTTTGGAACGGTACTTTAAGGTAAAATCGGTATCCGTTCCCTGCAACATGAGGTTCATCGTTTCAAGAAAGCGTTCCACATCATCGGGATGTGCAAAATTCTGATAATCTTCCGGAGCGATAGGTCGCTCCGGATCATAATCGTTCACCGGGTCATTGAATGCTTTGAATAGCCTGCTCCGCACATCGAAGTCCCAATAAGACATACCGACCGTCTTGAAAGTAAGCTCCATTTTATAATTTCTTTCCTTGAGCTCCTCATCCAACTGGTGCAGTTTGGAGATATTCTGCCGGAATCCGGTATATCTCATAATATTCCCGTTTTCATCTTGCTCGAAAGGAACACCTATCACGTTGCAATATTGCCAGGCATCATCATATTTTGTCTTAATTCTGCAAGTCAGATCAAGAGTCATATTCTTACCTGAAATCATGGACTGTATGGCATCATTGAATACAGAATAATCCTCCGGATGCGTCACCTCCCGAAGTTCCGGAATTGTGATTTGCTTGTCACTGGCATAGTCATTAATGGGATCGTTATAAGATTCCATCTTTTGGGTCCGCACATCAAAATCCCAATGAACAATATTGCTGACCTGCATAGCCAATTCCCGCTTCGCAATCAGCTCTTCGGTCTTCTTGGTCATCAGCACTTTTTCCGTCACCTCCAGTTGCGTACCGATAATCAGCAACTTTCCCCGGTGTTCGGAAGACAGGCGCATCCGACTTTCATAGAACCGATACTGCTTTTTTTCTTCATCATAACAACGCAACGTGATATGTCCGTGCTGGATTTTCCTGTCCACCAATTGCGAAAAAATCTGCTGCAAAGGCATACGGTCTTGAGGATGCAACCTGCTCAGCATATTCTCCCATCCTACTGTAGTCTTTATAATAGGTTCACCATACAAAGGGCTAAAAGTCTTTTTATGTACATCGTATACCCATGAAGACATTTTAGCGGCGTCCATCGCCATTTCCAGATTCTTCTTGCTTTCTTCCGTGCGGAAATCGGCTTCCTTTGCGGCAGTCACATCATTGGACAGCAATATATGACCGATAATCGTCCCCGCATCATTACGCAAAGGAACGATCTTGGCTTCGTAAATTATGGATTTCTGGTTATTGCTTACGAAATAAGCATCATCATTGATCCGATCAAAATCGAACTCAAATTCTAAAGAGACGTCGTCGCCTACCCGTATTTTCTTTTTAAGTTCATCGTCCATATACGGGCTATTGAAGAGATTGACCGTATTCACCACCTTTGTCCGGTCTTCAACACCATACATAAGCAAGGCATGGTCGTTTATACTACGCAAGACTCCATCCACATCATAGATTTCAATACTTATCGGCAAACGGGCATACAAGCTCTCTGCTAATAAAAGCTCTTCTTGAACTAATTCCGGCTTCTCCCCGGAAGACATCACCTCATTGTCGTGGGAAACGGTTTCATTTTGTTCCATTTATCTCTCAGTTTTTTACAGACATGTTTGTTGTTTTAAGAGGTTCTACGCCAAATTATTACAGCTTTGACATAGGGCTTGCGTTGCAAATGTATAATTAAAAAATCACAATCTGAAATTTAAAAGAATAAAACACATCCACAACCAGATAAAACAAGTAGAAAAGCAGAAAAAGCATACTTACAGAA
Source organism: Bacteroides sp. GD17 (assembly GCF_038448625.1). NCBI lineage: Bacteria > Pseudomonadati > Bacteroidota > Bacteroidia > Bacteroidales > Bacteroidaceae > Bacteroides > Bacteroides sp. GD17. The sequence continues at coordinate 25,300 of NZ_JBCEZS010000013.1, read as the reverse complement.
GCACAGAAAGCAGAAAACGAGAGACTGACACAAGATCAGTCCCTCGTTCAGGGCATTAAGTCCTTTTGATAAATTCTTTAGGTGTCCTTCCAAAATATTCCTTATACCTGCCTCTGAAATTCTTCAGATTTCTCAAGCCTACCATTTCCGCAACGATGGTTACAGAATATTTTCCGCTTTCCAACAACTCACGCGCTTTTTCCATACGTATCCGCGAAATCAGATATTTGGGAGCTTCGCCCGTCAGGGCCTTCCATTTGTTATAGAAGGTAGTACGGCTCATGCACATCCTCGAAGCAATATCATCAATCGTCAGATCTTCCTTATCCAGATTTTCCAGAATATACCCCCTCACTTCTTTCAGAAAGTCCAGGTTAATATCCCGCGAAGCCCCATCCAGTTTCTTTGCCAGGAAACCATCGCCAAATACCTTCTCCAAGAATGACTTCCTGAGTACACGGCTGTTGTTTATCAATACGAATATTTCTATTTTTAAATCTTCTAAATTAAACGGTTTACAAATAAAGACATCCGCCAAAGACAAGTGCCTCTTTTCACGTCGTTCCAAGTCAATATGCGAGCCTAGCAATATCACCGGAATAAAAGAAGTTTCTCTGGATGTCTTCAATTTCGAAGAAAGTTCCTCACCACCCATACGGTGCAACATGATATCGCAAATCACCAGATCAGGATATTCCTCACGTATGGCCTTCAAAGCTTCCTCACCGTCACTGAAACTTTTCACGATGAAATACTCCGCTAAACGGTCCTCTAAATAGCACCTGAATTTCTCATCATTATCTGCAAGAATAACCAAGGGTCTGTCTATATCCTTTTTTCTACAGGAATTACGAAAAAGCGCTCCTGTCTCATCTTCAATAAGAGTTTCCAATACCTTCTTAGTTCCATATTCCACTCCATGCATGCAGGGACATTTGATAGGAAACCGAAGTAAGACTTCACTTTCCTGAATCAATATTTTTCCGTTACATAACTCCAGCAATTTATCAAATAAGGCTCCACCTATGGCATGCTGACCGTGATACCAGACTCTGGAGATAGGCAGTCGCGAGGCGTAGCACTTGCAACGTCTCAAAAACTGCTCGTTTTCGGCAGTCTTTATCTTAATGGCCCAGAAATCACCCTTCAAAGAAATCGTCATCACAAGGTGTGCCTTGGGAAGGGAGCACTCGATGGCACTCAATATAAACTTATCAATGACCGGAGATATTTTGCCCTGGTCAAACCAGGCACTGGCATAATCAAAATCGGGCACAAGTTCCAGATTCATCCGCAATCCGGCAGCATAACTTTGCAAAGGATATACTTTCTTCTTCATGAATGCCCCGATCTCATGCTCTGCCACAGTCAGGTTTCTGGAATGGATGAAAAGATGCTTCAATTCCATCAGCCTCACCAGATGTTGTTCAAGACCATCTATATTGTGAATTGCAACGGTCAGTTCTTTCTTAATCGACTCCGGACAGGCCCCGTCGCATGCAACGCCCAACGGAGTTTTTATCAACGAGATAGGATTACGGATATCCCGGAACGTATCAATGAAATATTGATTTCCTTCCTTCAACAGATCCCTTTCTTCACTGACATAAGCCAAATGAAACAAAAGCCAGCACAGCAAACACATTCCACCAAACATAACCGGCAAAACAGAACCCGGAAAACATCGATATAATCCCACCGATACAAAAAAAATAAATAACGACACTACTATTATTAATACATGCTTCATACTATATACATTTAAGTCACATTCTTTTAATTCACTCTCTAACCTGAAGCTCAGACAAAACAACTGTAAGATTACCCAAAGTATCACCAGAAGGCGATCTTATGCGAGGTACTTTGTTGTATTTGTCCTTCATATTCATATCTCGTTCTCTTACAGATGTTTTCTAAAGAAAAAAAATAATAGTATAACAACCAGAACTGCAAAAAGATGTGGCTCTTGTTCATACAATCGAAAGAAGCTATCTTTGCAGTATGAAACCAGAATTGAAAGAAAACGGCGGATTGCCGCCACATATACTTTGGACGCTTGCCATCGTAGCAGGCATATCCGTGGCAAACCTGTACTATAACCAGCCATTACTGAACATAATGCGCCATGAGCTTGGAGTCTCTGAGTTCAAAACCAACTTGATTGCCATGATTACACAAGTGGGCTATGCCCTGGGATTGCTGTTCATTGTTCCGTTGGGCGACCTCTATCAGCGCAAAAAGATAATATTGATAAATTTCTTCTTGCTCATATTCTCCTTACTGGGTATTGCCGTAGCGCCCAATATTTATATTATCTGGGCGGCATCGCTCATCACGGGCATCTGTTCCATGATACCGCAAATCTTTGTCCCGATAGCATCGCAGTTCTCCCGTCCCGAAAACAAGGGTCGGAATGTAGGTGTCGTCATCTCCGGATTGTTGACGGGAATACTGGCATCGCGTGTTGTCAGCGGGTTTGTAGGCGAGGTTTTGGGATGGCGCGAAATGTACTTCATTGCAGCAGGCATGATGCTGGTTTGCGCCATTGTGGTACTGAAAGTACTGCCGGATATACGCCCCACATTTCAGGGAAAGTATGCCGATTTAATGAAATCTCTCTTCTTGTTGGTGAGAGATTATCCGGCGCTACGTATTTATTCGGTACGTTCCGGGTTGGTGTTCGGTTCATTTCTTGCCATGTGGTCGTGCCTTGCCTTCAAAATGGGAGAAGCTCCTTTTTATGCAAGCAGCGACGTCATCGGGATACTGGGTTTATGTGGCATAGCGGGGGCTCTTACCGCCTCTTTTGTGGGTAAGTATGTAAAAACTGTAGGAATACGTAACTTCAATTTCATAGGCTGTACACTGAATATATTAGCGTGGGCATTACTTTATTTCTGCGGCAACAGCTATGCAGGCATTATTGCCGGTATCATAATCATTGATATAGGTATGCAGTGCATTCAACTCAGTAACCAGACAAGCATCTTCGACATCTGCCCTTCGGCCTCCAACCGGGTAAATACCATCTTTATGACGACCTATTTCATCGGCGGTTCACTGGGAACCTTCCTTGCCGGCAGTTGCTGGCAAGCATGGGGATGGGCCGGTGTAGCCGGTATAGGTGCAATGCTGACAATAATATCACTTACCATCACACTTTGTACCAAGAAATGAAGAAAAAGAAATACACTTATCTCGATACACGTCCCGAAGTATTTCCGTTCATCAGGCTCTCCACCTCTTCTACCGTCACAAGATTGAAATCGCCAAAAACGGTATTCTTCAGTGCAGAAGCTGCAAGGGCATACTCCAATGCCTTTTGGTCATCATGCGGATAAGTTATCAAACCGTATATCATGCCACCGACGAAAGCATCGCCTGCACCGACACGGTCCACTTCATGCTCAATGTCGTAGATGCCGGTATGCTTTAAGATGCCGTCGGAGTAAAGGACAGCGGCAAGCAGATTGTGATTCGAAGTAATGGAATTGCGCAGTTCAAGGAACACCTTCCGGCAACGGGGCACAAGTGCAGAGACTTTCTGCCCAAAGGCTTCAAAAGCCGGAAGATTGGACTCGAAAGAGGTATCGGCGGCAGTAACGGCTTTGAATCCGACAGGCTGTACGCCAAGAATTTCCTGATATTCAGGTTCTGCACCGAAGATGACATCGCTGTATTGCACTAAAGGCTGCATCACTTCGGCAGCCGTACGGCCATAGTTCCAAAGTTTCTTACGGAAGTTAAGGTCGCAGGAGATAGTCAGTCCCATGCGATGGGCTACTTCGAGCGCTTCCCGGCAGGCATCGGCGCCGTCTTGCGAAAGGGCAGCCGCAATACCCGACCAGTGGAACCAGCCGGCATCGGCAAATATCTTTTCCCAATCTATCATGCCGGGACGGAGTGTGGCGAAGGAGGAGCCTTCGCGATCGTACACTACATTCGAATTACGGAAAGCGGCACCGCATTCCAGATAATAAAGTCCCAAGCGCTTGCCTCCCCAAACAATGCCCTCCGTACCCAAGCCGCTGGCGCGAAGAGATGCAATACAGGCACGAGCCACGGCATTATCCGGCAAGCGGGTGACAAACTCGGTCGGTATGCCAAAGTGTGCCAGTGACACGGCGACATTGGCTTCACTACCGCCATAAGTTGCTATAAATTCATTGGTTTGCGAGAAACGGCGAAAACCCGGAGTGGTGAGGCGAAGCATTACTTCGCCAAAAGTTACTACTTTCATTAGCCCTTACTATTATTTATTATTGAGCGATACAAAGATACTAAATGTCTCTATAAACAGAAACTTTCTCCTGATTTATCTTATCTTCGCACCGTTCATAAACCAATACACTACAATGAGCTCTACCAATAATAAAATCCCCTCTCCTCTTGTATCTCTCCTCCCCATCGCCTTTCTTGTAGGTATGGCCACCATCTTGAGCGTACCCACGCTGACGTACCTCCCCTACTGCTTTTTCAACCTGGTCAGTCCGCTGATGAGTATCTTTATTGCTGCTATCGGATATAAAATAATCAAAAAGCCGGTGAACAATCTCTGATAGGCATTGTTCTTGCAATAAACTTATAACGAACAATTTATTAAACCTAAACAAAAAAGATTCGATTATGAAAAAGTTTATTGCATTAGCAGCATTAGTATTGGTAAGCATGGCCACAACCACCATGTATGCACAAGAGAGTAGAGCCGAAAAGCGCGCAGACCGCAAAGCCCAGAGAGACGCAGAGCGTGCCCGGCTGAAAGCAGAACAACAAGTACAGGACGTCATATCCTATGACGACGCCGTAGCCGCCTTGCAGGCACATCAGTTTGTAATGGAAGCCGACCAGGTAATGTTCCGCAGCGGACAGACTGCATTTGTAAACTCCAACACCAACTTTGTATTGGTAAACCAGGGACGCGGCACCGTGCAGGTGGCCTTCAATACCGTCTATCCCGGTCCTAACGGCATCGGCGGTGTAACCGTGGACGGAACCGTTTCGGACATCCAGATGACTACCGACAAGAGAGGCAACGTAAACTGCAACTTCAGCATCCAGGGTATCGGCATCTCTGCCCAAATATTCCTTACGCTGACCAATGGAGGCAACAATGCCACTGTAACCATCAGCCCGAACTTCAATTCCAACACCATGACCCTGAGTGGAAACCTCGTTCCGCTGGAACAATCCAATATCTTCAAGGGACGTTCCTGGTAAAACCCTTTTAAATATATATAATCTCACTCCGCTGCAAATCACATAAAAAGTGTACATTTGCAGCGGAGTTTTTTATTTACGAACGTCATGAGAGAATTTATCATCGCAGACAACCAGGACATCACCAAAGCCGGAATGATGTTTCTGCTAAGCAAGCAGAAAGAAACCTCCCTCCTGCTGGAAGCCGGCAACAAGGCAGAACTGATACAGCAGTTGCGCCTGCATCCTGCGGCAGTCGTCATTCTGGACTACACGCTTTTCGACTTTTCCGGTGCCGACGAACTGATTGTACTGCACGAGCGTTTCAAGGAATGCGACTGGCTGTTGTTCTCGGACGAGTTGAGCATGCCCTTCCTGCGGCAAGTATTGTTCAGCAGCATGGCATTCGGAGTTGTGCTGAAAGACAGTTCCAAAGAAGAGATATGGACCGCCCTGCAATGTACATCGCGCAAGGAGCGCTTCATCTGCAACCACGTCAGCAACCTGCTGCTTTCGGGCGGCGGCGCATCCTCTCCCGCCCATCCCGCCATCAAAGACGACTTGCTGACTACCGCCGAGCGGAGTATTCTGAAAGAAATAGCCCTTGGAAAAACAACCAAGGAAATAGCCGCCGAGCGGAACCTGAGTTTTCATACCGTGAACAGTCACCGGAAGAACATCTTCCGGAAACTGGGCGTAAACAATGTGCACGAAGCCACCAAGTATGCCATGAAAGCAGGCATCGTAGACTTAGTGGAGTATTATATATAAATCTCCCCGCTGCCGATGCACAGCCGGGAAGCCTCATCGTAAACCACCCCGAACTGCCCCGGAGCAATGCCTTGCAACTTCTCTTCCGAGATGACGCGATAACCTCCGTCCTCGTGCAACAACCTCCCCCGGATGAATTCGGGCGTATGCCGTATCTTGAAAGTAATATCCACCTCTTTCTGTTGTTCTTTCCAGGGATTGTCCGTAATGAAATGGAAGTCGTGCATACGGAATTCATTTCCATACTGCCGCTCCGTATCATAACCGCGCGAGACGTAAACCACATTCTCCGCAATGTCCTTACGGACAACGAACCACGGTCCGCCACTCAGCCCCAGCCCCTTGCGCTGGCCGATGGTATGAAACCAATAGCCGCGATGTTTTCCCAACTTCTTTCCCGTTTCCAGTTCCACGATGTCCCCCTCCTGCTCGCCCAGGAAGCGGCGGACAAAGTCGTTATAATTAATCTTCCCCAAGAAGCAGATGCCCTGACTGTCGCGCCGGCGGGCACTGGGCAGGGAGGCACGCCGGGCTATCTCGCGTACTTCATGCTTCATCAGTCCGCCCAGGGGGAACATCAGTTTGGAGACTTGCAGGGCGTCTATCTGGGCAAGGAAATCGGTTTGGTCTTTCACGGGATCGACGGCAGTGCCCAGCCAGGTCTTGCCCTCTTGCAGCACGGTGGTGGCATAATGCCCCGTTGCCGTAAAATCGAACTCCTTTCCTACGCGTTGCTCAAAACAGCCGAACTTGATGAGCTTGTTGCACATCACGTCCGGATTGGGAGTCAGCCCGCGACGAATCTTATCGATGGCATAGGCGGCAACGTTGTCCCAATATTCACGGTGCAGGTCCACCACTTCCAGGGGCAGACCATAGCGGCGGGCAATGGCGGAGGCTATTTCCAAATCTTCCTCGGCAGAACAGTCCATATACTCGGCATCGTCCCTACCTATCTTAATGTAAAACAGGGAAGGACGGTGGCCTTGTTCGCAGAGAAGGTGCACAACCACAGAGCTATCCACGCCTCCCGATAATAGTACAGCAGTATTCATCGGCATAAACATATATTCTTATCAGATACATCATTACTGCCTTTCATCTTCATCCCTTATTCCTTTCATGCACAAGATGCCATCTTGTGTTGTATAAGATGCCATCTTGTGCTACATAAGATGCCATCTTGTGCATGAAGGGCAATAGTGTTTCATACGACAGCAAGTAATGTAACAGTTGAAAAGAGCCTTAGGTTCAGGTCTCCGGCAATAGATGTTGCAAAGATAAGAGGGTAAGCCGGAGGGGACAATGACATACAATAGGGAATTTTATACCATATTTGTGGTAGGATAAGCAAACTATTTCCTAATTTTGCGGCTATGAAAGCAAGAAATACACTGATACTCATATTGGGAGCACTGATTCTCCCCCTCTATTTCAGTTCCTGCGGAGTGGACCGCTGGAAAGAATATGCCGGCCAAACGCAGACCGACCGCTGGATTGACGACACCATGCGGGTGTGGTATTATTGGGTGGATGCGATTCCCCATACCGACAAGTTGAATTACTTCGAAGCGCCGTTCAAGTTCTATGCATCGCTCCTTTTAAAGGAAGACAAGTTCTCTTCCATCGACAGCCTGGTCAGTATCTCTGCTACCCGCAGCATCCCGTATACGGACTATAGCTATGGTTTTCAGTTTACCACCGACCAGTTAGGCAGCGACGAAGGTCTCTATGCACACGTGCTCTACGTTGCCGATGACAGCCCGGCATCCGCCATCGGACTGAAACGCGGCGACTGGATTATGGAAATGAACGGAGAGCCCATCACCAAGGACAATGCAAAACTGTTGTACGGAAGCGCCGCCATGGAACTCACAGTAGGTTACTATGATGCCGAAACCGCCACCGTCGTTGCCTACGACGAGCCAAGAAAAATAGCTTCGGCACGCAAGGTCAACGATAATCCCGTGTATTATAAGAATGTATATACGGAAGGAAACAAACGCATCGGCTACCTGGTCTACAACCATTTCAGTTCCGGCCCTACGGATAACAGCAACGAGTACGACAATGACCTGCGCAGTGCATTCCAGTACTTCTCTTCCCAACAGGTGAATGAGTTTATTCTTGATTTACGCTATAACAACGGAGGACTTCTGAGTTGTGCCGAACTGATGTGCGTCATGCTGGCTCCCTCTTCCGCTCTGGGGCAAAGCATGGGACACCTGGAATTCAACAATCGTTTCAATCCGCAGGAAGTTCCGTTTACTTTCAATGCAGCGCTTATCGGGAACGGGGCAAACCTGAATTTACAAAGACTCTACGTACTTACCAGTAGCCAGACTGCCTCTGCTTCGGAGATGGTTATCAACTGCCTCAAGCCTTATATGGATGTGGTTGTCATCGGTGGAACTACCGTAGGAAAGAATGTAGGTTCCAGAAACTTTGCCAGCCCGGAACTGATGATCACAATGAATCCCATCGTCTGCAAGATTTATAATTCAAAAGGAGAATCGGACTACGAAGCAGGATTCAGCCCCGAATATTCGGAATATACAGTCAGCGAGACCAGTGATATGGCACGCTTCCTGCCCTTCGGCAACCCGGATGAGGCATTGCTGGCCACTGCACTCGGCGCCATCAATGGAAGCATAAAGCCACCTACGGAAGAGGAAACCGGTTCTTTAAAAGTTACTACCATTGCCAGTTCCATCGACCGCAGAGCAAGCAACTCCGTCCGCATAAAATAATAAATAAAACATAGGCAAGATGAAACTAAACAAGTTAACTACCGCATTTTCAAGAATACTATTCAGCCTGCTACTCATCGGCGGACTGGCAGCCTGTAGTGATGATGATAACAATGGCAAAGAGGAACCGGAACCGGCTGTACACCCTGTCACCTCTTTCTCCAAAATCCAGTTGAAAGAGGTCGTAGAGAGTGACGCAGAACCGGTCATCGTTACCCAAACCTATCTTTACGACAAGTCGGGAAGGCTGTACAGCTACACTTACCTGCAAAATTTCAATGCCGGAGGAGAAACCTTTGAAATAGAAGGAGGCAGCAGCGTAGAATACAGCGACCATCAAGCCGTAGTTACTGATGATACCGGCACTGTGTCTACCTATACGCTGAATGATAAAGGCTACGCCGTAAATTGCACCCGTCAGGAACCCGGAGCAAATCTCCGTACCTATACTTTCTCGTACCTCGTCAACACCGAAGACAAACATTACCTGACGAACATTACGGAGAAACTGGGCGACGGAGCAGTTTACTCCTCTGTCGATATTGAATTCAGCGGCTTCCGAAGCATACACATCAAGCAGAAAGTAGGAGATTTTGAGCATGCCGGCACCGCCATCACTTCGCCGGGCGATGAAATAGCAAACGTCTCCGAAATTCCTTACCCCTACCTTGCAGACCAGCACCCGCTTTCGATGCATACCGTTGCCATATATGGAAAGCTGCTGGGCGAACCCTTCGACTACCTGATTACTCAACTCAGCCCGGACAATAACGAAGAAAGCAAAGAAATTACGACCTATACGTACACGCTCGACGACCGGGGGATTGTTACCTCCTGCCGGGAAGTTACTAACAGTTATGGCGTAGACTACAGACGTACAGTGAACTATACCATCGAGTAATTCCCCCTGTTTTATCTTTTTATTGTTTATTATTTCTAACAAAAGCCAATATTAACAGTAGATTCTCAGAAAATATTATCTTTGCGGCATAACTATTCGCAATCCTATTTATGGAATTCATTATTATTCTATTGTTACTTATTTTGAACGGTATCTTTGCCATGTATGAAATCGCTCTGGTATCGTCGAGTAAAGCACGTCTTGAAACCCTTGTTGGAAAAGGAAACAAAAGAGCCAAAGGAGTACTGAAACAGTTGGAAGAACCGGAGAAATTCCTTTCTACCATTCAAATCGGTATCACTCTGATCGGTATCGTGTCCGGTGCCTATGGTGGTGCCACCATTTCCGATGACGTAGAACCACTGTTCCTCCTGATTCCGGGAGCGGCAGCCTATGCCAAAACCCTCGCCATGATTACAGTGGTAGCCATCATCACCTATCTGTCGCTCATCATAGGCGAGCTGGTACCCAAATCCATCGCCTTGAGCAATCCCGAAAGATGGGCAACGATGCTCAGCCCCTTCATGATTGTACTTACCAAAGTTTCTTATCCTTTTGTCTGCCTGCTGAGCGCTTCCACCAAACTGGTGAACAAGTTCATCGGACTGAACAGCGACGAAGAACGTCCCATGACACAAGACGAGCTGAAAATGATTCTGCACCAAAGTTCGGAACAAGGCGTCATCGACAAGGAAGAAACAGAAATGCTGCGTGACGTATTCCGCTTCTCGGACAAGCGCGCCAACGACCTGATGACTTACCGCCGCGACATCGTAGTGCTTCATCCCACAGATACGCGGGAAGAGGTGCTGCGCACCATTCACGAACAGCATTTCAGCAAATACCTGCTGGTAGAAAGAGGGAAAGATGAGATTATAGGCGTAGTTTCCGTGAAAGATATCATTCTGATGATGGGCGGCGAGCAGCCGTTCGATCTGCGCAATATTGCCCGTCCCGCCCTGTTCATTCCCGAAAGTTTGTATGCAAAAAAGGTTTTAGAGCTCTTTAAGAAGAACAAAAACAAGTTCGGAGTTGTTGTAGACGAGTATGGAAATACAGAGGGTATCATCACCCTGCACGACCTGACGGAAAGCATCTTCGGAGACATCCTCGAAGAGAACGAAATGGAAGAAGAAGAGATTGTAGTACGTCAGGACGGCTCCATGCTGGTAGAAGCCTCCATGAATCTGGACGACTTTATGGAGACGATGGGCATTTTGAACTATGATGACCTGAAGGAAGAGGACTTTACCACCCTGAGCGGTCTTGCCATGTTCCTCATCGGCCGCGTGCCGAAAGCCGGAGACTTGTTCAGCTACAAGAATCTGGACTTCGAGGTGGTGGATATGGACCGTGGAAGAGTGGACAAACTGCTCGTCATCAAAAGAGAAGAAGATGATAAATAACGCTATTGCGTCTTTATATTAACTTAAACCATTAAAGCAATGAAAAAAGTAATGATGATTGCAGCTATCGCCGCTGCATTGGTATCCTGCCAATCAAAAGGAACTCAGAACAACAACACCGCCGCAGACATGGACGAAGGTGTAATGACCGTTGCCGGCAATGACTCGTCTGCCGTAGCCGTATACGAAGGTATCCTTCCTGCAGCCGACGGTCCGGGCATCCAGTATGTATTGAGCGTAGACAGTGTAGGTCCCGACGGAGAAAGCGGCTACACCCTGGTAACCACTTACCTGGATGCCGACGGTCCCGGAAAGAACAAGAGCTTTACTTCCAAAGGGAAGAAACAGGTTATCCAGAAAGACGTCAATAACAAGAAAAAGACAGCCATCAAGCTGACTCCGAACGACGGAGACACTCCTGTCTACTTTGTAGTTGTCAACGACACCACCCTGCGCCTGGTCAACGACAGCCTGCAGGAGGCAGTAAGCGACTTGAACTATGACATCATTCAAGTGAAATAACCACCACCTTACCTATAAAAACAAATCAGCCGGAATCATTCTCTACAGAACGATTCCGGCTGTTTCATATCAATATTAATTCTATGTTAACGAAATCAGTATCTTTTATTTCTTTACCGGAGAAGAATATCTTGCATTCAAGCCTTCCAGAATCTCACGGGTGATGTTGTAAACACTGTCAGCATACAGCAGGTTGTCGAAACCGGTATTGCTGATAATCATACTGTAACCCTTCGTCTTATTATACTCTTTCAGGAAAGCATTGATAGAATCGCGCAACTGCAGGCTGTTCTTTTCGTTTTCGCTCATCAACTCAGACTGCAATTTGTTACTCAGGTTCTGCAAGTCTTGTTCCAGCTTGGCGATGCGGTTATACTCCTGCTGTGCTCTTTCCTGAGAAAGATAGGCGTTGTTCTGATACTTGGTCTGGAATTCCTGCTTCTGCTTGTCCAACTCGTTGGCTTTCTGGTTCAGCGTCAGGCGAACATTCTCACTCTTCTTCACCATAGCTTCATTCAAATCGATGCAATAGTTATATTTTGCCAGAAGCGTATCTATCTCAACATAAGCTATTTTCATTTCAGATAATCCGCCGGCTTGTGCAGGAGCGTTTGTTGTCTGTTTATCAGTATTGCCGGCACATTGAGCAAATAAAACGATCAGTGCAAGAGCTGCCAAACCGTTCATGAGGTAGTTTAATCTCTTCATAATTTGATAAATATTGTTTTTAAAATTAGTTCATACTATCGTTTAAGGCTTTTTCCAGTTCATCAATGGAGAAACGGGATTTGCGTTGTGCTTCCCGGTCTTGCGACTGTACGCAGCCGATACCTCTATCCCGCATTGCTTTGCTACCGCTGACGTGTCCATTAGGAAACTTGCCGCCTTTCACAAAAAAGACCTTTACACCTAATAAAACAATGCAAATAGCAACTATTAACAAAGTTATCAATATTGTATCGAGCATTTCCATTAATTTTGTTACGCGAAAACAGTGTTCTCACTATTTTTGTGGGTGCAAATATAGGGCTTTGGTTGGACTAACTCACCTTTTTTACTCTAAAAAAAGAGAAAGGGAAATAAAATAGCCAATCAATTTAACCATATTTAGCAGTAAGAGGTTAAATACGAACATTCATAAAGAATTTAATATGGAAAAGAAAGACTTAAAACCGGCCGGTGTATTTCATTATTTTGAAGAAATCTGCCAAGTGCCACGCCCTTCCAAAAAGGAAGAAAAGATTATCGCTTACTTAAAAGCATTCGGAGAAAAGCATAAGTTGGAAACAAAGGTGGATGAAGCCGGAAACGTTCTGATAAAGAAACCTGCCACCCCGGGCATGGAAAACCGTAAAACAGTAGTGTTGCAATCGCACGTCGATATGGTGTGCGAGAAGAACAACGATGTGAAGCACGACTTCCTCACCGACCCCATCGAAACAGAGATAGACGGCGAATGGCTGAAAGCCAAAGGAACTACGCTGGGAGCAGACAATGGTATCGGCGTTGCCACCGAACTGGCTATCCTTACCGACGACAGCATTGAGCACGGTCCCATCGAATGCTTGTTCACCGTAGACGAAGAGACGGGACTGACCGGCGCCTTTGCCTTGAAAGAAGGCTTTATGAACGGAGACATTCTGCTGAACCTCGACTCCGAAGATGAAGGCGAACTTTTCATCGGTTGTGCAGGCGGTGTAGACTCTGTGGCTGAATTCAGCTATAGGGAGGTAGATGTACCTGCCGGCTACTTCTGCTGCAATGTTCTGGTAAAAGGTTTGAAAGGCGGACACTCCGGCGGTGACATACACCTGGGACGCGGTAATGCCAACAAATTGTTAAACCGTTTCCTCAGCCAGACATTCAAGAAATATGATATGTATCTCTGCGAGATAGACGGCGGCAACCTGCGCAACGCCATTGCACGCGAAGCCCACGCCGTAATCGCCATCCCCGATGCCGACAAACATGCCTTGCGTACCGACCTCAATGTATTTGCCGCCGAAGCAGAGGCTGAATATGCCGTAGTAGAGCCGGACTTGCAGTTCGTACTCGAATCGGAGCCTGCCCGTACGAAAGCCATTGATAAAGATACCACCAAGCGCTTGTTGCAAAGCATTTATGCCACTCCACACGGTGTATATGCCATGAGCCAGGACATTCCCGGCCTGGTGGAGACCTCCACTAACCTGGCTTCCATAAAGATGAAACCCAACCATATCATCCGCATCGAAACCAGCCAACGCAGTTCTACCGAATCGTCCAAACGGGATATTGCCAATATGGTACGTACCGTATTCGAGATGGGTGGAGCTAAAGTAACCTTCAGTGACGGCTATCCCGGATGGAAGCCCAATCCGCATTCAGAGATTCTGGAAGTAGCTACCGAATCATACAAGCGTCTGTTTGGCGTGGATGCCAAGGTAAAAGCCATTCATGCGGGTTTGGAATGCGGTCTGTTCCTCGACAAGTATCCTACGCTGGATATGATTTCCTTCGGTCCTACCCTGCAAGGCGTACACTCTCCCGACGAACGGATGCTGATTCCTACCGTCGATAAATTCTGGAAACACTTGCTGGATATCCTGAAACATATTCCGGAGAAGAAACAGGCATAATGCCGGGTACAGTTTCCCCTCAGCATGTATAAACTACTGATACGCAATAGCATTTGCGTCCTATTATTCTTTTTTCTCTGCCCGTACTTCCATCTGTACGGGCAAGAGAAGAAAGATACGCTTACTTTCCGGGTGGTAAGCTACAATGTAGAGAATCTCTTTGACTCCCGGCACGATACACTAAAAAATGATTATGAATTCCTGCCCGATGCAGTGCGGCACTGGAACTACTCCAAGTACAAGAAGAAACTGGATAACATTGCCCGTGTCATTACTGCCGTTGGTGGCTGGATGCCTCCCGCACTTGTTGCCCTGTGCGAAGTGGAGAATGACAGCGTAATGCGCGACCTCACCCGCTACTCCGCCCTGCGGGAAGCCGGCTATCGCTATGTCATGACCCAATCGCCCGACGAACGCGGCATCGATGTGGCATTGCTCTATCAGCGGAGTGTCTTCAAACTGCTTTCTTACCAGAGTCTCCCGGTGGATAAGCCCCATAAGAGCAGTCGCCCTACACGCGATATTCTTCACGTCAGCGGGTTGATGATGAACGGGGACACACTGGATGTATTCGTGGCTCATTTCCCTTCCCGTTCGGGAGGTGCCAAAGAATCCGAACCCTATCGGCTGCTGGCGGCAAAGAAGATGAAGAGTGCAGCAGACAGCCTCTTCACAGTGCGTCAGCATCCACAAATCATACTTTTAGGAGACTTCAACGACTATCCAGACAACAAATCCGTACGGCAAGTCCTGGCGGCTGAAGCACCTCCCGCTTCACCGGAATCCCTCCACACACAAAAACTCTACCACCTCCTGGCAGGAAAAGCAGCTACCCGCAAGCATTTCGGCAGCTATAAATACCAGGGAGAATGGGGACTGCTGGACCATATTATCGTATCGGGCAATCTGCTGCAAGAAACCTCTCCACTCTATACCGATGAAACACAAGCAGAGGTATTCCGCCCGCCTTTCCTCCTGACCAAAGATGCGAAGTATGGCGGAAAGCAACCCTTCCGCACTTACTACGGAATGAAGTACCAGGCCGGATATAGCGATCATCTGCCTGTATATGCAGAGTTCCGATTGCTCTATTAACGCAGGTCGGGTAGATTAATTGGAATACTGATACAGCTTCAAATCAAACTTCTGCACCATCACCAGCAAGTGGTCGAATATATCAGACTGAATGCGTTCGTACTCCTTCCAAACTTTATTGCGTGAAAAGAAGTAGACCTGAATAGGTACACCGTAAGTCGTCGGTTCCTTCTGACTGATAATCAAATCCATATCTTGGTTCACCACCGGGAGGCTGCATAAGTAGCGTTCGATATAGATACGATAGAGTTGTGCATTGGTGGGTACCTCTCCCTCTGCCGGCTGATAATCGGCCATTAGAGGAACCTCTTTGCGGATTGTGTCCAGCATCTCCGGCGTGCAGAACTTCAGTGTTGTCATATCCAGGTAGATATTCTTATTCACCCGGCGCCCACCGCTCTCCTGCATGCCGCGCCAGTTCTGGAAAGAGTTGTTCACAAGTGTATAAGGTGGTACGGTAGAGATAGTTTCATCCCAGTTACGTATTTTCACCGTATTCAGCGTTATTTCCTCCACCGTACCGTTAGCGACGCCGTTGGGCAACGCTATCCAGTCTCCGATACGCAGCATGTCATTGGCAGAAAGCTGTACGCCTGCCACAAATCCCAGAATACTATCCTTAAAAACCAACATCAGCACCGCCGCCGAAGCACCCAGTCCGGCAAACAGAGTCATAGGAGACTTATTCATCAGCACGGAAATAATAACAATACCGCCTACAAAAAACAGTATCACCTGAAGCACCTGGACAAATCCCTTCATCGGCCGGTTCTTCTGCTTCCCCTTCGAATTATACACATCGAATATCACCAGCAACAGGCCGTTGATAGTAAACAGCACTGCCGCAATGATATAAACGATGCATACCTTCTGCGAGAAGTCCAGCATCTCCTTTCCCCGCACAAAGGCAAAAGGAAGCAGAAAGTAAATCAGGATTCCCGGCAGGATATGGATCAGGTGATGCACCACTTTCCGTTGCATAAGTAAGGTATTCCAGCGGTGAGGAGACCGTTTGGTATAATGCTTCATGCCTCCTACGAATATTGCCTGGCACAGATAGTCCAAGCCTATCGACAGTCCTACCATCAACAATGCAATAATCGTTTCATCAAACATGTCAGCAAACTTCGGGTCTACTCCCCACCCTATCAGGATCTTGTTCATCCATCCTCCTAAGCTCATCATAAAGTTTCTTTTTGCAGTTCTTTATTTATATAACAAATCAGAGATAAAGATGTTTTAGTAACCCTTCCAGAAGCACTTATCAATAAAAATACAAGAGAGCAGCGTGTTTTTTATCAAAACATAATAGAATTTATTTTAAATTGACTTACTTCGCAATCATAAAAACTTCTAAAAACACATTTGCATGAAAAGGAACCACTTTATTTTCACAGCTCTGTTCTTGCTCAGCCTTATGAGCAGCTGTTCCAAAGATAATGATGAGAACAATGGAGGCGGAGGAAAAGAAACTCCGGACGAACGTGTCACTACGGACGAAATCTACTATGCCAACCAGTTTGCCGACGATATATTATCGGATGTATATTTATGGAAACGGGAGATCAGTGCAGGCATTAAGCTGCTGGATCCGGATACGAATGAAGATCCTATCAAAACCGTCAATGATATCCGCTACAAAGAAAATGGGAAGGAGGTAGACAGGTGGACAATGCTGACGAATGACTATGAGGGCCTGACAAGCGGTATGCAAGGTGTTGCAACTACCTATGGCTATGATTTAATGCTCGGAAAGTTTTCAAACACCGGTACATACTTTTTCATTGTGAGCTATGTTTATGAAAACAGTCCGGCAGCAAAAGCAGGTATGAAGCGTGGCGATATTATTATTTCCCTGAACGGACAAGATATCACGGAAGCTAACTATCTGGACGCCTTATACAGTTCCAGTATCACACTCGGCATGGGAGTTCAAACAGACAAAGGCATTGCTAAGGGCGAAAACATGTCCCTTACCTCCATCAGGATGTACGAAAACCCGATACTTGCCACTAAAATCTTTGATTGTGCCGGCAAAAAGGTAGGTTATCTTGCATACAGTGGCTTTGACATAGAATCCGTATTCAAATTAAAAGAAATATGCGGTGAGTTCAAAGAAGCAGGAGTTACCGAACTAATCCTTGACCTCCGCTATAATGGAGGTGGCTACGTCTTTACAGAACTGGCGTTGGCATCTATGCTGGCACCCCAGGCAAATGTGGACAACAAAGACATTTACGAAACCGAGATCTGGAATGATGACTATATGGCTTATTTCAAATCGCAGGGGGAGGACTTAAATACTTATTTTGGCACTGCCTTTGCAATTCGTGACACCGGTGGCAATCTCATAAGTATCGATACAAAAGGGTATAATATCGGATTAAAGAAGATCTATGCCTTGATAAGCAGCGGCACGGCATCAGCCTCCGAATCGATTCTGATAGGTTTAATGCCTTATATGGACATAGAACTCATCGGAACGAATTCACATGGCAAATATTGTACAGGGATGACGCTCGCTCCCAAAGATGTATATGTAGACAAAAACGGGAAGGATGTATCTCCCAAGGAAATCAAGAATTGGGGAATTTACGTCATGATCAACCGCTATGCGGACAAGAATGGGGAGAACCCGTGCATGCCCGACGGCCTGACTCCTCCCCTGGGCAATGAGATACAAGATGATCCGATGGATGGATATCAATTGGGAGATGAGCAGGAAACAATGCTGAGAGAAGCTCTCCTCAGAGCCGGAAAGACAGACATCCCGCCGACAACTCGTAGTATCAGCGGCCTCAGATATGATACGAAGTTTATTCCTACCAGTCCACTGTTCGGCAAACGTATTGACAACAGTATCTTGGAGAAAATCAGGAAATAGCCGTAGCTCAATCTGCATCGGCCATAAGCACATATCCTTTTTTCATCAACGACTCAATCTTTACGGTTGGGTCGTTTTTTAATGCCTTCCTCAGATAAGTAATCTGAACATTCAGAGCAAGCGAATTGGAATAAGAGCTACTTCCCCACACAGTTTCCAGCAAGCGGTCGCGGGCAACGGAGACATTCTTGTTCAACGCAAGCAGACGAAGAATATCCGCCTGGCGGGAGGTTATCAGAACTTTACTGTTTCCGGTACGGATTTCATTGGTGCTGTAGTTGAATACGGAATTGCCGAAGGAATAGGTCTCCTCTTCCACCACCTCGGACAGTTGCGAGGCGAAGCGTTCGCGGATGCGGGCAATCAGTTCCTCGGGATAGAAAGGCTTGGCAAGGTAGTCGTTGGCGCGAAGCTGAAAGCCTTGAAGGCGATCGGCTTTGTCGCTGCGGTCGGAAAGGAAGAAGATGAGTACGTGTCGGTCCGCTTCACGGATTCGTTCGGCTACTTCGAAGCCGTTAAGGCCGGGCATATTGATATCAAGCAGAACAAGGTCGGGCTTGACGAGGGGGAATTGTTCGAGAGCGATCGTACCGTTACCGGCATAAACCACCTCATAGCCTTCTTTTTCGAGAAAGCGCTTCAGAAGCATGGAGTACTTCAGGTCATCGTCGGCAAAAAGAATTTTCATTAATTAAAAATTAAAAGTGAAAAGTTGGGGGTTATTGGGGGATATGGATTTCGAGGGTGGTACCTTTATCAACCTGGCTCGTCAAGGAGATTGTGCCGCGATGGGCTTCTACAAGCAGTTTGACGTAGCTCAGGCCCAGGCCGATACCGGGTAGCGATCGGTCGGGCAGGTTGCTGCTACGATAGAACTTATCGAATACGCGGGCTTGCTCGGAGGCGGGGATGCCGATACCATTGTCCGCAACTTTAAGGGTCAGCTGATGGTCGTGCAGGACACAACTTATCAGGATATGGACAGAAGAGCCGGAGTATTTTACGGCATTCTCTATCAGATTGCTGATAATATTGGCAATGTGCACCGGGTCGGCGGTGACGAGGAGAGGATCTGCAAGTTGCGTTTCAAAAGTCACTTGTTTACCTTCGGGAGCATGTTGCAGACGTATCAGTTTCTCTACTACCGGTTTCAGATCGAAGGTGCTCAGGGAAAGTTGAGTCTGTTCATCATCGGCGCGGGTCATGTCGCGCAACTTCTGCAGATAGGCCGAGAGGTTATCGAGTTCGGAAATGGAGTCACGCACCACTTCGTCCATCGCCTGTTCGTCGATGCGCATGGCCTTATCGTTAAGGAAAGAGACGCACATCTTCAAGGCTTGCACGGGGCGTTTCAGTTCGTGTATCATGGTGTTTACAAAACTTTTGCGCAGTTCGTCAATGCGGCGTTGTTTCAAGATGGTCTTAATCTGGAACCAAAGGCAGACTGCCAGCAAGAGTATCATAAACAAACTGCCAAGGAGCTGCCAACCCATGCGCAGCAGAAGGGTATGGGGCATTACCTGCACATCTATCTGTACCAACTGGCGCTTCATGGGGTTATAAGGATAAACTACGCGGACGGTAGGATACAGGCGGCTGCCAATCTTTTCTACCGTTTCTACCCATTGATAGAGCGTGTCCTTCGGCAAAATCAGTTCGGTACGGAAGGTCATGCCGTCGAGCCTTGTGGCAAGCACGGAGTCGAAGCGCTGCAAGGTGAAAGGAACGTCGACCTGCAACAGGTAGGCAGCCATTGCATGACTGAAACTCATATCCAACAGAAAACCACTTTCATCACGTATCACGATTGTATCCAGATAGGCAACGCTGTCCTTTCCCACCCCAGGAAGGGAAATGCCGGCCTTGACGGCTTCCTGCAGTTTGTCGGTGGCATCGTCAGTCACGGAACCGACGATATAAACGCGCGTACAGTGTTCCTCAGGCTGGGACACCGAGTCCTGCTTACTCATCTCTATATTGACACTGGATCTGAAAAAGGGATTATTCGACTTTCCGAATACCTTCTTGGGCTGTTCCTGCCGGATAGAATCATTCAGTGCAACAGCTTCCATCACCCGCTGACGTATCTCTCCGGCATATTCTTCGTTCTTATACTGATACTGGTTCCACAGCCAATACCCCTGCCCCGCTATTATCAGCAGCATGGATATCAGCGACAACGCCCATACTATCTTAATTCTTCGTTCCATTTTCCTCGCATTCGTTTTGTACAGCACAAAGGTAGCCCTTTCCGGGAATCAGCAGTACGCGCGAGGCGGATATTTCAGACAGAGTAATATTTCAGTAATAACTTTCGTACCCGTCAAACCGGGTTTCCGCATAGATTTGCAGCAGAGAAACATAAACCCTAAAACGAAAAGAAGATGAAAAAAAGAACCGCACTCACCGCATTGCTGGCATTCACAGCGCTGGCAATGCAAGCACAAATGAACATCAGCATCGGCACCGGGAAGGTCTTCAGGAAAGATACCATCGACCAGGTGGTATACAGAATGCAGTACGAAGTGGACGGCTGCACGGACACGCTGAAAAAGGAACGCTTCCAGGAAACAATGATGCTGGAAGTAGGCAAGAAATGTTCCCGATTCTACAGCTACACCAAGTATGTAGGCGACTCGGTACTGGCTGCCGACATTGCCAACAACGTTTCGCGCGAGGTAATGATAGAGCATAGCAAGCAGTTCGGACAAAGCAGGCTGAGCGAGCAGACCTACAAAAGATATCCGGCAGGCCGGGTAACCACCCTCGACGAGATAGCAGGAGACATCAACCGCCTGCGCTGCGAAGAAACGGAAGAACGCCCGGTGTGGACGCTGACCACAGACACTGCAACCATTCTTTCGTATCTCTGCACCAAAGCAGAATGCCGGTTCAAAGGAAGAAACTGGACGGCTTGGTTCACTCCCGACGTTCCGTCCAGTGAAGGACCGTGGAAGCTGTTCGGACTGCCCGGATTGATATTGAAGGCGGAAGACAGTGAAGGACATTATTCTTTTACCTGCACCGGCATAGAGCAATGCCACTCCTATCGCCCCCTACTCTTCAACGGCAAGGATTACGAACCGGTAAACCGCAAGGCATACAATAAAATCCACGAACGGTACTATGCTGATCCCATAGGATTCATCACGGGAAGTATGCCCAATGTCAGTGTGACGGTCAGCGACGACCAGGGAAATAAGACAAAGAATCCTAAGAATATGCCTTATAACCCATTGGAACGGGAGAAATAAATATTTTATGGAAAAGAGAATGATTGCATTACACCTGATAGGCTTACTGGCAGCAATCACCATCCAGTTGCAAGCACAAACCCTGAGTGGAACAGTGACCGATTCTGAAAGTCATCAACCGCTGGAGGGGGTTATGATCAGCGTGACACGCGGAAACATAACAATAGATTATACGTTAACCGACTCCAAAGGCCAGTACTCGCTATCTTGGAAGTACAGCGGCACGTTGCAAGTCTCCGCCTCCCTGTTGGGCTATCGGCGGGAGGCGTGCGACGTCCGCCAGGGCCGTCGGTTGGACTTCGCGTTGCAACCCGAAGCCATCGCACTGAAGGAGGTCGTGATACGTCCGGGGCGCATCAGTACACGAAAAGATACCGTCAGATACGACCTGGCACAGTTTGCATCGTCCAAGGACGTACATATCAAGGACGTGCTGAAGCGACTGCCGGGAGTGGATGTAGAAGAAAACGGGCAAGTAAAGTACAAAGGTAAAGCCATCGACCATTATTTTGTAGAAGGCATGGATGTTACGGGCGGACGATACAATCAAATCAACAACAACCTCAGTGCCAAGGCAGTGAAGTCGGCAGAGATCATGGAGAACTACCAGTCGGTAAAGGCACTGAAAGGTAAAATCAGTTCCGATGAAGTGGCACTGAACCTGAAGCTCGACCCAAAAGCCCACGACCAATGGATAGTAAACAGTACACTGGGAGTCGGTTGGAGCGACGGAACACCGGAAACGCACAACGGACAGGGCAGCGACAACAACAGCACAGGCGAGTTCCTTTGGGAGGGCGCTGCCAATGCCCTGCAACTGGGAAAAGGTAACCAAAGCGTCTACAACTACAAGACAAACAACAACGGCAAAGACCTCAGCCGCGAACAAAGCGTACTGATAAACAATGCCTCACAGGATATCCCCCTTCACAAATTCCTGACGCAGCCGGGCATCACCGCTCCGCTCGACAAAGAACGTCTGCTTTTCAACAAGACGCATACACTGAACGCCAACCGCATGTACAAATGGAACGATGAACGCTCGCTGCGCCTGCAAGCCGGATATACCCACGATCAAATCAGCCAGCAACGCGGAAACACACTGACCTATTATCAGCCGGACGACACCATAAGCATGGAAGAATCCTACCACTATCGTCTGCTGAGCGACGCCGGTCATGCAGAGGCACACTACGAAGACAACAACACCCGCCACTACCTGGCCAACCGCTTCCTCGTGGAGAGTGAAATAAACCGGGGCACCTCCCGCGAGTTGCAACAAACCGTCCGCACCTCACAACTGACAGCAAAGAACTTCTTCAATCTCATTCGCAACGAAGAAAAGGCAACCTGGGAATTCAACTCTGCAACACAATACGCGTATGTACCTTCTTCACTGTCCTTGTCCGACGGGAAAAGCAAGTTCCGGCAACAGAACCTCTACAGCGACAACAAAGCCAGTTACCTGAAAAAGCGCAACGGTTTTACCCGCCAATACACTGCCGGCATGCAAGGCGAGTGGGCTACAGTGAAATACCATTCTCCTGCGAACGAAGAGCATCATCCCCTATCGGAGGAGACATTCAATGCCTCCAACCTATCCTTCTACCTCTCCCCTTACTTTCAACTGGAACGGGATAAATGGCTGGGAAGCATCACCCTGCCCCTCAACTTCAAACGATATTTTGCACAGCAACGCTCTTTCTTATTCTTCAACCCATCGCTCTACCTGCGCTACCAACTCGATTATCATTGGCGCTTCTCCCTTTACGGCAGCCTGAACCGCTCCGCAGGAGACGTCACCGATCTGTGCCCTTTCAGTTATCAGACGGATTACCGTACGTGGAGGAATGCGAGTGGTCTCTTCCCCGTCAGCACCCGCCAGCTCTACAATCTTTACGGCGAATACAAGAATACCGTACAAGAATTCTTCGTCACCGCCACACTGGCCTATCAGCGCACGCACTACAATACGCTGAACGAGCAAAGCATATCGGAAAACACCATCATCTACACCCGTCGTGAACACGCCAACCATACCG
This sequence comes from Bacteroides sp. GD17, assembly GCF_038448625.1. Classification (NCBI taxonomy): domain Bacteria; kingdom Pseudomonadati; phylum Bacteroidota; class Bacteroidia; order Bacteroidales; family Bacteroidaceae; genus Bacteroides; species Bacteroides sp. GD17. The sequence goes on along the minus strand of NZ_JBCEZS010000013.1, from coordinate 1,861 downwards.
AAAACTGGTCGTTGCTCAGCACCATTTCCAAAGGTTTCTACGACTGGAACCTGAAAACATCGCTCAACCTGCAATTGAGCCGCAGTACGGGGCAACAGCTAACGCAGATTTCCGGTACAAGCCTGCTGCAAAAGTACCGCTACGATTATCTGAAAGCAGAACCGAAACTTATCTGGTCACCCGCCGGCAGCTTTGAAGCCGAATATCACGCTACCATCGGTTATGGCGGCAGTAAGATAGGTACCGACACGCACCTCACTCCGTTGCTGGACATCGTTCAGCGCCTGCACCTCACCTTCAGCATCGGACACGTCGACATCCGCCTCTCCGGAGAGCATTACCGGAACGACCTGAGTAACGATACACACCTCAACACCTTATTTGCAGATGCATCGCTCGTCTATAAAACAAAGAAGTGGCGGCTGGAAGCCAGCTTCAACAATCTGTTCAACAAGAAGGAGTATGCCTACACACTCTACTCTGCCACACAAAGCAGCACTTCATGGTTGAATATACGTCCGAGGGAGGGAATGGTAAAGGTAGGATATCAGTTTTGAGAATAGGGATATGATAATTAAATAAAGTAGGTTTTTAAACGTTTTCAAGATCTATATATTCTAGCAGTGACTTATACATTTGCCTTGATTCTTTACATACATCATTCATTGTTAGCAGCTTAAATCCATTCTTCTCATAGAATCTTATAGTTCTTTGAGAATTGTCATTGATAGCATCCACTGTGATGAATTGACATCCAGTCTTATTTCTTTTTATAAAACTTTGAACCAATGATCTTATAAGGAATGTGCCAATTCCCTGATCTTGGAAATTCTTATCAACTGCTAACCTTCCTATCTTAGCAGCAGGATACATTTTTTGATTTAGGAATTTCTCCCAAAACTCAAAATCTATTTTGCTTTTGCTATCTTCCATTTCATCTGCAAAATCTTGACGATCTGAAATACTTAATAAATCATTTGCAAGACTATAATATGCTATGATTTGACTGTCTGTTTCTATCAGAGTAGTAGTATATCGGAGATATTTTAGATAAACTTTTGAATCACTAATCAAAAAGTCGTTCAAATCAGCATTGCCACAATCAAACGACTTAAAAGTATAATCCTTATTTAGTAGAGTCACTTTTATTTTTCCTAATTCAAGCAACTCCCAAAAATTAATAGAATGTTCCACCTGATATTGATGCTAATAGATTGTAGCTTTCCTCCATTTCCTTAATTTCTCTTTTCTTATCTTCCTCTTCTTCAGGTGTAAGTTTCTTAGTCAAAGATTCCACAAGATTCTTTCTGAATCTCTTTGCATCTTCGCCTTTAAGAGTAGGGGTATTTTGAATCGGTCGAGCCATATCTATCTTTTTTTATACTATATACTTAATACTTACACATCAACAGCATTATCATGGCACAAAGATAACGAATATACAAGTCAAATCTCTAATTGGTGGTTGATTAGCCTATATCCTTAACCTTTTTTAAAGGTCTACTATGAGTGTTGACTGTTACGTGCCTATTTCTTTTACTTTCAGTATTTCTAATCCTAGGCAAGGTAAGAAAAATATTGTCCTTTTTCCCTTTTATAATTGAAGTAATTGCAGCAGATTCTGCAAAAGAATTAGTAACGTCTCTATATAAGAGACAGCACAAAGCACTGACAAAGGTATTAATTAGTGCAGACATTAGCAAATATAAGCAAGGAAAAATTTAATAAAATTGTTTGCAACAAGGATTCAATATTTTAAAGATCAACATTTTACATTCATATAAAATAATACGAAGTACTAATTATTTAAATATATAGTCAATCCCTATTTTTTATAAACTAACTTTAATAGGCGATGAAA
>NZ_JBCEZS010000012.1:0-186160 GCF_038448625.1 Bacteroides sp. GD17 | reverse complement strand
GGGGCGACTGGGTGTCGGCGTCGGTCAGGGCGATGCGCCGGGGTGCGAGGGTGCCGGTGATGCGCTCGCGGGTGTGGGTGATGGGGTCTTCGGGGCCGGTGTAGGCGTATTCGGCACTCAGCGCGCGGGCTGCGGCGGGCAGGGGGAGGACGGCGGGCTGGGCGGTCCACTGGGCGGGGGTGCCGCTGCCGGAGCCGGAACCGCTGCCTGAGCCTGAACCGCTGCCGGAACTTGAACCTGAGCCTGAACCTGAACCGCTGCCTGAACNGAGGACGGCGGGCTGGGCGGTCCACTGGGCGGGGGTGCCGCTGCCGGAGCCGGAACCGCTGCCTGAGCCTGAACCGCTGCCGGAACTTGAACCTGAGCCTGAACCTGAACCGCTGCCTGAACCTGAGCCGGGATTGCCCGTGCTGCTGCTTGTTCCTTCGGCTGTGCACGTCAGGGTTTGGGTGAGGGTTCCGTCGCTGTTGGCGCCGATGCTTCCGGTTTGGGCGGCGTCGAGGGGGATGGTGGCGTCGTCGTCGGCGTAGAGGGTGATGCGGACGGTGACGCAGTCGCCCGCCTGCCACTGGCCGGTGAGGGGGGAGGTGCGGGTGGAGGCGGCGGAATTGCCGGATGTGCCGGAGATGCCGGAGATGTCGGAATTGCCGGAGGCTTCTGCTTCATAGCCGGGCTTCGCGCCCAGGTCGAGGACGAGGGTGGCGGGGGAGTCGGGCTGCGCGGTGCTTCCGTTGTCCATCAGCTCGTCGGGCTGGCAGGCAGTGAAGAACACCGTCAGCAGGCAGAGGAGGCAGGCGGCGAGGTGGCGGAGGGGGGCGGCGAGGCAGCGGTAGTAACTGATTGCTCCGCAGCTGGTAGCCACCAGTCGGTAGTAACTCGATACTGCTCCGCCTGAAAGGGGAGCTGTCCGAAGGACTGAGGGGTCTTCCACGCCGCAGGGTCTTGCCGTGCACGAAGCTATGTGTAAAACCCCCTCCCCCCTTCGGGGTACTCCCCCTTTCAGGCGGGAGAGCTGGGGATGGTACTGCGCTATTACTTCCTTGGGATAGTATTGCGCTATTACTTCCTTGGGACAGCCCTGCGCTGTGCCTTCCTTGCGGTACTCCTGCGCCGTCATTTCCTGTCGTGCTTCCCCGTTGCGGCGGAAGCCCGTGTGCTGTATGTTCTTGTCTTTTGTCTTCATATCGTCGAGGTATTATTTGTAGGTGATTGTTTTCCAGTATCTGTATAAGGCGTACGTCCCGCCGTTGACATTCCAGTCATCGTACATCGTCTTGCTCAGGATAAGGTCGCAGTTCGTGGTGACGGCGTTCACGAAGATATTACTCCCGAGATTCCCGCTATCCGTCACGCCGGATATATCCAGGCGGGTGAGGGCGCGGCATTCTCTGAATGCGTAGTTTCCGATGTCCGTTGCCTCCGGCAGGCTGATGGATTTAAGGGCGCTGCAGGTGCTGAATGCGTTTTTCCCGATGTCCGTTGCCTCCGGCAGGCTGATGTACGTAAGGGCGCTGCAGTACTCGAATGCGCTGATTCCGATGTCCGTTGCCTCCGGCAGGCTGACGTACGTAAGGGCGCGGCAGTAGCTGAATGCGTAGTCCCTGATGTCCGTTGCCTCCGGCAGGCTGATGTACGTAAGGGCGCTGCAGTACTCGAATGCGCTGATTCCGATGTCCGTTGCCTCCGGCAGGCTGACGTACGTAAGGGCGCGGCAGTAGCTGAATGCGTAGTCCCTGATGTCCGTTGCCTCCGGCAGGCTGACGGACTTAAGGGCGTGGCAGTCGTAGAATGCGCTGATTCCGATGTCCGTAGCCTTCGGCAGGCTGACGGACGTGAGGGCGCTGCAGTAGGCGAAAGCATTCTCTCCCGTCTCCGTCACCTCCGGCATACTGATGCTGCGCAGTTGGCGGTAGCGGTGGAGGGCACCCCAACTGCTGTTCGGGTCTCTCATCGGCAGCTTCGTCACCCCCGTCAGCAGCAGGTCGATGTAGCCGTTGGCGCCGTCGTAGAGGTCGGCGTTATTCTGCTTGTTGTAGTCCGGCTCGAATATCCCGTTCAGCGCCCGGCGCACGTTCCTCAGCACCAGCTCGTCGCGGGTAATCTGCGGGGCGGTGGCGGGGTCGGCGGCGTCCGGGTCGTCCACCAGCTCCTGTCCTCCGCCGGAGATTACCCACACGGGGTTATCCTTGCAGAACAGCGTCGGGTCCAGCGGCTTCATCCCGTCGCCCTGCGCGATGCCGGGGGTGGAGGTGATGCCTTGCCCGCTGCCCGGGGCACTGTCGGGGTCGTCGTTGCCGGGGGTGAAGTCGGAAATCTGCGGCTCGCCCGCGATGCTGGCAACGGCGTGGCCCACGTGTACGGTGAGCGTCAGCAGTTGCCCGGCGCGGGGGGTGAGGGCGGTGGGCAGGGTCAGGGTGTAGGTCTTCTGCACGACGGGGTTGGCGGGACCGGCGGGGTTGGTGGTGCCGTCGGAGAAGTCCGGGTCGCCCTCGGCGGTGAACTTCGTCGTCACCTTGGCGGAGAGGATGACGAGGGGGGTGCTTCCTCCCAGCGCCTGGCCCGGCGTGAGGTTTCCGAAGATGACTTGTTGCAGGCTGCGGTCTCCCAAGTCGGGGTCGTGGGCGAGGAGGCCCGGCATGTCTCGGCCGGGGTCGGTGGTCACTATCCGGCTGGGGGTGGCGGCGCTCCGCATCCCGGCGTGGGGCGCGGTTTCGCCGTTGGTTCCTGCGGCCGGGCATTCCACGCTGAACACGCGCACGCCCTTGTCGCACACCATCCGCAGCCGCACGCCCGCGCTCTGCAAGCTCAACGGCAGGCTCAGCGTATATCCGGTGGAGACGGTGAGCGGCGTTTCATCCATCCCCAGCGTCAGGGCGAAGGGGAGGGGGAAGAGGGTGCTTCCGTCCTGCATCGGCTGGTTCTCTGCATCCAGCCCTGCGATGCCCGTCAGTACGGCGTTCTGACTGACAGATGCCACGCTGGCCTGGAACTCCTGCCCCGTGGCCGTTGCGCAGAGGCGTGTTCCGCCGGCGTAGGTCAGGGCGAGGGCGGCATCTACGTTATACTCTCCCGTCTGCACGATGCTGCTGCCACTGCCTCCGTGCGGCAAACTCTTCTCCAAAGTAATGCTGAAGGGGGCGCTGCCGCTGAGGGTGAAGGGGACGTAGGAGGTGGTGGCGCGCGTCTGTGCGTCGGCGGCAAGGGTGCGCGTCTGCGCGTCCGAGACTGCTGTGCGTGTCTGTACATCCCCCTCTGCCTGCAGCAGGGCGCTCAGGGTCAGGGGCACGGGTTGTCCGTTGCCGGTTCCTGTCAGCTCGTCGCTTTGGCAGGAGGTGAGCATGGCCACCAGGAAGCAGATGGCGGCCAGGGCGATGAGGGCGAGGAGAAGTGTCCGCGCCACTCTGTTGGGCTTGGCGGACATCTTGCTTGCTCCGCGGCCTGCTGCCATCAGGCGGTAGTAACTCATTGCTCCGCCTGAAAGGGGAGCTGTCCGAAGGACTGAGGGGTCTTCCATGCCGCAAGGTGCTGCCACGCCGCAAGGGCTTTCAGTTAATCCGGCTGTGAGAGAGGTTGTGCGCGAAACCCCCTCCCCGCTTCGCGGTACTCCCCCTTTGGCTGACGCCGACCGTTGGTTCAGGCGGGAGAGTTGAGATAGTTCTGCCGTGTGCGTCCCTTTCGGTGTGCCGTCGTCGGGATAGCCCGGTGCTTTCATTACTGGTTGTGCTTCCCCGTTCCGGCGGAAGCTCTTTTCCTGTAGGTTTCTATCTGTTGTCTTCATATTGTCTTCTGCTTACTCATAAATCATAAATCATAAATCATAAATCGTCACTCTCCTTCATAGCTCCAGTCAATGAACGGCGCGTGCGTGCTTCCCTGCGTGAGGGTTCCTGCGCTTCCCGTTCCGTCTCCCCAGATGCCGGCGGCGGACCAGGTGCGCTCCTCGATGCTCAGGCTACCGTCCGCCGCAAGGATGGGCGTGCGGACGGAGAGGAGGCTGCCGTCGGAGTTGAAGATGCCGTCGTCGGGCTTGGTGGCGGTGGTGATGGCAGTGTAGGCGGCGGTGAGGAGCCCGGCGTCGGTGAGGGGGTGATAGCCCTGGCCCCAGTAGGCGCTGTTGACACCGAGGTTGGCGTCGGGGTAGCCGGTGTAGCTACCTTCGCGGCCGTCGTTCTTGATGGGGGAGACGCAGGCGGAGGTGATGGCGGTGTAGTCGTATGGGGTGAATTTACCGCCTATCAGCTGGTTGCTGCTGCCCGGGGCGTTGGTGGCGTAGCAGGAGACGATGGAGGAGTTGCCGCCATCCGCTCCAAGTTGCCCTACGAGGGCATCCTTATATTGGGCGTTGTCCGCTGTGGTGCGGATGGCGTAGCAGCCGTAGAGGTGGCTATTGTTGTAATAGCCCGCTATGCCGCCACTGCGGACGGCGTTGTTGCCGGTGGCGGTGCAGTCGGAAGTGTAGCAGGCGGATAGGCGGCTGTTTTTATTAGTTGTACCTGCGAGGCCACCGGCGTTGAAGAATGCATCTTTCACCGTGCAGTGCCGGGCGTGGCAGCGGGTGAGGTGACTGCTGTCGGTGTATCCCACCAGGCCGCCTGTAAACCTTCCCCCAGTGACGGTGCAGTCCGTGGCGCTGCATAGGGCGAGGGTGCAGTTTATGGCAAATCCGGCGAGGGTGCCGACATCGCTGTTGGTGCCGATGCCCGTCACGCTTGCTTCGCGGAGGTGCAGGTTGTAGAGGAGGGCGCCTTGGGCATAGCCGAGGAGGCCGACATTGCCTGCATCGCTTTCGATGGTCATGCCGATGATGGTGTGCCCGTTGCCGTGGAGGGTGCCGGTGAAGCGGGCAAGGTAGTCTTTGCCGATAGGCGTCCAGCGGTAATCGGCAGGATTCCCGTTCCGCCCGGGGGTGAGGTCGATGTCGGTCATGAGGATGTACTTCCCGCTGAGGTTGTTGGCGATGGCTTCCAGCCCTTCCCTGTCGTAGATGGCTGTGTAGCCGGGGGGTACGGTGGTGGTGGTGCCTTGGTCGTCCCAGCCGGGGGCGTCGGTGCCGCTGACGGGGATGGCGGTGGCGGAGCCGGGCTGGAGGAGGAGGCGGTAGGTGTAGCTACGGCTGGTGATGATGGGCTGGCCGTTGGAATTCTGCTTGCCCGCGTCGGTGATGGGGAGGACGAGGGTGGAGCCGTCGGCAAGGGTGAGGGTGAGGCTGTGGAGGGTGCAGTTGGCAGCGCAGATGGCTTGGTAGAGCACGTCGGCGGAGGCGGCTGCGGGGGCGAGGGGGACGGTGGTGGAGGGGAGGCCGTTGTTGAGGCCGACGAGGTTGGCGTCTATGGCGGTGACGGGGGTGTTCAGCCGGTTGTCGATGTCGGTGATGCGGACAAGGTTGTTGAAGTGGTAGAACGTCAGGGTGAGGGCGCCGGAGGGGGAAAGGGTGATGGTGCTCTGGATGAGGCTTGCTTCGAGGACGTCGTGAAAGCGGGTTTTCCCGTCGGCAGGGGAGAGCTCGCCATCAAGGGCGGTGTTAGCGGCATTAAGGTAGTCGCCATCGGTGGTGTAGGGGGGGGTTTCTCCGTCGTAGAAGGCATCGAGGAGGTCCCAGCTCTGCAGGTGCTGCGGCAGGACGAGGGTGGGGCTGAGGGCCCAGCTGCCGTCAGTCTGCAGGGTGGCGGTGGAGAGGTGGGTGGTAAAGGGCTGACTGCCATCTCCCGAGACGCTCAGTCTGAGGTGCAGCACGTCGCCGGGCACGAAGCGGAGCTTCACGGTGTGGGTGGCGAGGTCGTAGCCGTCGGGGTCGGTGTCGGCGGTGGCGCGGGTGGCGGGGGCGGCATCGGCATTGCGGGTGGCTGCGGCATCGCCTCCCATCGGCAGGATGTCGGCCTGCAGGGTGCTGAGGGTGATGTACGTGCCGTCGGGGCCGTTGCCGGGGAGGTCGTCGGTCTGGCAGGCGGCGAGGAGGGCAAGAAGGGCGAGGACGAGGAGGCACGGCAAGCCGAAGTGAGATTTCCGACTGAAGGAAGATTGCGGACTGAAGTGAGATTGCCGACTGAAGCAAGACTGCAAGCCGAAGCGAGATTTCCGACTGAAGGAAGATTGCGGATCGGAGCAAGCGTTGCGCAATGGTGTAAGGTTCCGTTGGGTATAAACTGTTGTTTTCATCGTTATGTTGTTATTAAAAAGGATTATTGTTTTCGTTTCATTCTCTTTTGCCGCAAGGGGCTATCTCCGGCTGCTCCTCGCTCTTAGAGGGAGAGCTGAGTTACTTCTGCTTGCGAGGACTATCTCCAGCTCCCCCTCTAAGTTAGAGGGGGTGCCCGTAGGGCGGGGGCGTGTGTGGATGCGTTGCGCAGCCCCTTCAAGGCGGGATACTCCTGCGTCGTCATTTCCTTTGAGATACTTCTGCGTTGTGCTTTCACACACGCCCTCCCCCCTTCGGGGTACTCCCTCTAACTTAGAGGGAGAGCCTGGGATGCCCGCGCGCGCTATTCGAGGAATTGTATCTCTTTCCATCGGCAGTTGTGGAAGCGCACCAGCGGGCCCGTCGTCCCTCCCTCCGCGTCCGTGCAGGCGGGGCGCAGGGCGGGGTTGAGGATGAGGGTGCATTGGTTGGTGCGGTCGGTGCCGCCGTAGTAAGCCTGGTCATAGCCTATGCCGTTGAAGGCGAAGCTGTGCACCTGGCTTTCATCCGTCACGCCGGAGAGGTCGAGGCGGGTGAGGACGGGGCAAGCGTCGAATGCGTTTATTCCGATGCTCTGAACCGCGGGCAGGCTGAGGGTGGTGAGGGCTTTGCAGCCGGTGAATGTGCTGTTTCCAATGCTCTGTGCCTTGGGCAGACTGATGCTGGTGAGGGCGTAGCAGTTGCTGAATGCGTAGCTTTCGATGCTCCGGGCCTCGGGCAGGTTGATGTTGGTGAGGACGGTGCAGTAGATGAATGCGCTGCTTCCGATGCTCTGTGCCTCGGGCAGGCTGAGGGTGGTGAGGGCGCTGCAATCGGTAAATGCGCTGCTTCCGATGCTCTGTGCCTCGGGCAGGCTGAGGGTAGTGAGGGCTTTGCAGGAGCGGAATGCTTGGCTTCCGATGTTCTGTGCCGCGGGTAGGCTGACGGTGGTGAGGGCGCAGCCCAGGAATGCTTCTTTTCCGATGTTCTGCACCTTGGGCAGGTTGACGGTGGTGAGGGCGCAGCCGTAGAATGCGGAGTTTCCGATGCTCTGCACCTCGGGCAGGCTGGCGGTGGTGAGGGCGCGGCCGTACTGGAATGCGTAGTCTCCGATGCTCTGTGCCTTGGGTAGGCTGAGGCTGCGCAGTTGCTGGCCGTATTCGAATGCGCCATTCGCCACTTCCGTCACGTCGGCCAGCGTCAGGTGGACGTAGCCGTTCGTGCCGTCGTACTGGGAGCCGGGGCCGGTGCCGGGCTCTACCATCTTGAAGATGTTCTTCAGCGCCGTCACCACATTCTCCTCCACCGTTTGGTTCTTCGTCTTTCCGGTGCTGTTGTACTCGTCCGTTCCTCCTCCGGAGATAATCCATCGGGGGTTGTCCAGTCCGTTGAATAGGTTGGTGTCCAGCGTGTTCAGTCCGTCGCCGTAGATGGTTCCCTGGGCGTCGGCGTCGGGGCCGGTGCGGAGGAAGACGGTTTCGGCATCGTCCACGGTTCGCTTCCAGCCGGGGGCGTAGGGGCGGGCGGCGTCGGGGTTCTGCAGGGCGTCGAAGGCGGGGGCGGTGGGCTGGCCGATGGCGCTGAGGGCGAAGAGGGGGAGGGCGTCGGGGGCTCCGCTTGAGGCGCGGGAGTTACTGATTGCTCCGCCTGAACCAACGGTCGGCGTCAGCCAAAGGGGAGCTGTCCGAAGGACTGAGGGGTCTCCCACGCCGCAGGGGCTTTCGGTGACGTTTTCTGTGCGTGAGGTTGTGCGTGAGACCCCCTCCCCGCTTCGCGGTACTCCCCCTTTCAGGCGGGAGAGTTGAGATACTCCGTCATCGCAGGGCAGATGCAGCAACGCGGTCGTTCCCTGTGCGGCGTACTGGTCGGCGGTCATTCCCTCGGGCGGGTTCTGGGCCGGGGGGGCGACGATGAAGTAGGTGGCGGTGGCATGTGCGGCGTCGCGCTCGGCCTGCGGGGTGTCGGCGGAGGCGAAGGTGAGGGCGAGGATGGCGCGGTCGGGCATCAGTCGGCATAGCTGCACGAGGGCGGTGCGGCGGGTCCACTGCGGTGCGGGCAGGTGGAGGGTGCGGGGTCGGCCGTCGGGGGGCGACTGGGTGTCGGCGTCGGTCAGGGCGATGCGCCGGGGTGCGAGGGTGCCGGTGATGCGCTCGCGGGTGTGGGTGATGGGGTCTTCGGGGCCGGTGTAGGCGTACTGGGCGCTCAGCGCGCGGGCTGCGGCGGGCAGGGGGAGGACGGCGGGCTGGGCGGTCCACTGGGCGGGGGTGCTGCTGCCGGAGCCGGAGCTGCTGCCTGAGCCGGAACCGCTGCTTGCTGCAGCTGTGCACGTCAGGGTTTGGGTGAGGGTTCCGTCGCTGTTGGCGCCGATGTTTCCGGTTTGGGCGGCGTCGAGGGGGATGGTGGCGTCGTCGTCGGCGTAGAGGGTGAGGCGGACGGTGACGCAGTCGCCCGCCTGCCACTGGCCGGTGAGGGGGGAGGTGCGGGTGGAGGCGGCGGAATTGCCGGATGTGCCGGAGACGCCGGAATTGCCGGAGATGCCGGATGTGCCGGAGGCTTCTGCTTCATAGCCGGGCTTCGCGCCCAGGTCGAGGACGAGGGTGGCGGGGGAGTCGGGCTGCGCGGTGCTTCCGTTGTCCATCAGCTCGTCGGGCTGGCAGGCGGAGAGGAGGACGGTCAGCAGGCAGAGGAGGCAGGCGGAGAGGCGGCGGAGGGAGGCGGTGAGGCGGCGGAGTAACTTAATTGCTCCGCAAGCTCCCGTCAGTCGGTAGTAATTAATTGCTCCGCGGCTGGTAGCCACCAGTCGGTAGTAACTGATTGCTCCGCCTGAAAGGGGAGCTGTCCGAAGGACTGAGGGGTCTTCCACGCCGCAGGGTCTTGCAGTATATGAGGCCGTGTGCGAAACCCCCTCCCCCCTTCGGGGTACTCCCCCTTTTAGGCGGGAGAATTGAGTTACTTCTGCTTGCGGGAGTATCTCCAGCTCCCCCTCTAAGTTAGAGGGAGTACCCCGGAGGGGGGAGGGCGTGTGTGAAGGCACAGCGCAGCACTGTCCCAAGGAAATGACGGCGCAGGGCTATCCCAAGGAAATGACAGCGCAGGGCTGTCCCAAGGAAGTAATAACGCAGTACTATCCCCAGCTCTCCCGCCTGAACCAACGGTCGGCGCAAGCCCAAGGGGAGTTGTCCCGCAGGGACTGAGGGGTCTTCCACGCCGCAGGGTCTTGCAGTGTATGAGGCCGTGTGCGAAACCCCCTCCCCGCTTCGCGGTACTCCCCCTTTGGCTTGCGCCGACCGTTGGTTCAGGCGGGAGAGCTGGGGATAGTACTGCGCTATTACTTCCTTGGGACAGCCCTGCGCTGTCATTTCCTTGGGATAGCCCTGCGCCGTCATTTCCTTGCGGTACTCCTGCGCCTTCATTTCCTGCCCTGCTTCCCCGTTGCGGTGGAAGCCCGTGTGCTGTATGTTCTTGTCTTTTGTCTTCATATCGTTGAGGTATTATTTGTAGGTGATTGTTTTCCAGTAGCTGTATAAGGCGTACGTCCCGCCGTTGACTTTTTCGGCATCGTACAGTGCCTTGCTCAGGATAAGGTCGCAGTTCGTGGTGACGGCGTCCTGGAAGATTTCACTCCCGAGCTTCCAGTTATCCGTCACGCCGGAGATGTCCAGGTGGGTGAGGGCGCTGCAGTAGTAGAATGCGTAGTTCTCGATGTCCGTTGCCTCCGGCAGGCTGACGGACTTAAGGGCGCGGCAGTTCATGAATGCGAATCTCCCGATATTCATTGCCTCCGGCAGGCTGATGGACTTAAGGGCGATGCAGCTTTCGAATGCGGTGTCTCCGATGCCCGTTGCCTTCGGCAGGCTGACGGCCGTAAGGGCGATGCAGTTGCTGAATGCGCTGATTCCGATGCCCGTTGCCTCCGGCAGACTGACGTACGTAAGGGCACTGCAGTCGCTGAATGTTTGGTTCACGATGTCCGTAGCCTTCGGCAGGCTGACGGACGTGAGGGCGCTGCAGTAGGCGAATGCATTCTCTCCCGTCTCCGTCACCTCCGGCATACTGATGCTGCGCAGTTGGCGGTAGCGGTAGAAGGCACCCGTGTTGTCGTTCGGGTCGCTCATCGGCAGCTTCGTCACCCCCGTCAGCACCAGGTCGATGTAGCCGTTGGCGCCGTCGTAGAGGTCGTTGTCGTCATTCCATTCGCTGTAGTCCGGCTCGAATATCCCGTTCAGCGCCCGCCGCACGTTCCTCAGCACCAGCTCGTCGCGGGTAATCTGCGGGGCGTTGGCGGGGTCGGCGGCGTCCGGGTCGTCCACCAGTTGCTGTCCTCCGCCGGAGATTACCCACACGGGGTTATCCTTGCAGAACAGCATCGGGTCCAGCGGCTGCATCCCGTCGCCCTGCGCGATGCCGGGGGTGGAGGTGATGCCTTGCCCGCTGCCCGGGGCACTGTCGGGGTCGTCGTTGCCGGGGGTGAAGTCCGAAATCTGCGGCTCGCCCGCGATGCTGGCAAGGGCGTGGCCCACGTGTACGGTGAGCGTCAGCAGCTGCCCGGCGCGGGGGGTGAGGGCGGTGGGCAGGGTCAGGGTGTAGGTCTTCTGCACGACGGGGTTGGCGGGACCGGCGGGGTTGGTGGTGCCGTCGGAGAAGTCCGGGTCGCCCTCGGCGGTGAAGTTCGTCGTCACCTTGGCGGAGAGGATGACGAGGGGGGTGGTGCCTTGGCTGCTTCCTCCCAGCGCCTGGCCCGGCGTGAGGTTTCCGAAGATGACTTGCTGCAGGCTGCGGTCTCCCAGGTCGGGGTCGTGGGCGAGGAGGCCCGGCATATCCCTTCCGGGGTCGGTGGTCACTATCCGGCTGGGGGTGGCGGCGCTCCGCATCCCGGCGTGGGGCGCGGTTTCGCCGTTGGTTCCCGCGGCCGGACATTCCACGCTGAACACGCGCACGCCCTTGTCGCACACCATCCGCAGCCGCACGCCCGCGCTCTGCAGGCTCAACGGCAGGCTCAGCGTGTATCCGGCGGAGACGGTGAGCGGCATTTCATCCATCCCCAGCGTCAGGGCGAAGGGGAGGGGGAAGAGGGTGCTTCCGTCCTGCATCGGCTGGTTCTCCGCATCCAGCCCTGCGATGCCCGTCAGCACGGCGCTCTGACCGACGGATGCCACGCTGGCCCGGAACTCCTGCCCCGTGGCGGTGGCGCAGAGGCGCGTTCCGCCGGCGTACGTCAGGCTGAGGTTAGGGTTCAGGGTGTAGCTTCCGTTCTGCTCCACGCTGGAGGTTCCGCCTTGCAGCTGCTTCTTCAGTGTGATACTGAGGGGGGCGCTGGCGGCCGGGGTGAAGGGGACATCGGTGGTGGCAGCTGCACGGGTCTGTGCATACCCTTCGGCTTTCAGGCTGGCGCTCAGGCCCAGGGGCACGGGCTGTCCGTTGTCCGGTTCCGTCAACTCTTCGCCTTGGCAGCTCACCAGGAAGAGCATTACCAGACTGATGACGGCCAAGGGGATGATGGTGATGAGGAGTATCTGCACTATTCTGCTTTCCGTTGTTTTTATCTTCATGTCATTCTATGGCTTATGGGGTGATTGATTCGTTTCTGTTACTGCTCTTCCGTCCCGAAGTCGCCCAAGTCCGTCTCCTCCCAGGGAGCGAGGGTGGCGGTGGCGGCGAGTTCGTGCACGTCGGTGAAGTCCGCGGTGATGGTGAGCCGCGTTCCGGCCGCTATCTGTGCAGGCTTTCCGGCGGTGGCCGAGGCTACGCTGTAGTAGATGGGCAGGCTTCCCGGTCCGGGCAGGGCGCCCGGTTGGCTGCTTGTGAGGCCGAGGTTATAGTCGAGGTATCCCAGCAGGGAGTGGTCGGGGACGGTGATGGCGGCAGTGCCGTCAGTGGCCGTCGCTTCTTGGGCGCCGGGGACGTTGCCCGTGGTGAGGTAAGCCCTGAAGGTGTGGTAGGCCTTGCCGTCGGGGTTGTCGGTGCTGGCGTTGCCCGCCGGGGTGCTGCCTGCATTCCAGGCCGTGACGTCCTGTGCCGTGGCGCCGTAAGCATCGGCACCGGACAGGCGTACGCGGAAGCTCGTTTCCGGCAGGTTGTCGGTGCCCACCAGTACCTTCAGTACGAGGCTGACGCGCTGGTGGCGCAACGTTCCGGTGAGTTGTCCGCGGCGGAAACCTGCGCCATCGGCGGTGTGCAGGGTGGCGTCGGTGCAGAGGAGGTGGTTGTTGAGGCGGTATCGGGCGCCGGGGGTGGCGCCACTGCTTCCGGGATTGCTGCCGCCGGAAGCCGCATCGCTCTGGTCGGCATAGTCGGTGGTAGCATCATACGCGGTGCTTCCGCCGTAGGTCTCGATGCTGAAGGCTCCTTTCGGGTCGATGTCCTCGATGTAGAGGGGATACGTATCGCCGGTGGTATCGACAGCTGGGTTGCTTCCGGGATTGCTTCCCGGGTCTACCTGCTGCCACGCGGCGGTGCTGCCGGACACCTTATATATATAGGTGGCCGTGAGCGCGGTCGGCGTCGTTCCGCCGCCGCTTCCTGTCGCCGCTTTGGGCGTGGCACTGACGCGGATGCAGTCTCCGTCTTCCCAAGCGTCATCGCTTGCGGTGGCAAGGCGCGTGTCATTAGCCTTCTGTCCTCCTCCGATGGCAGAGGAACCGATGGCAAGGGTCCCGATGCTGAGGGGTGTGTTCTCATTGGCTCCGTCCGCACCGTCGGCATTGAAGTTCTCCGATGTGCAGGCCGTAAGGGCGGCTGTCAGCATCAGCACTGTCGCCCACGCGGAAGTTATCATTTTCTTTCTTTTCATATTCTCGTCTTGTTTGTACTGTTATTATTCGCGTATCATTCCCAGTCGAAGCTTCCGCTTCCCGTCCGCTCGTTCCACGGCTCTATCTCAAGTTTGCCCACTGCGAGCCCGCTCTTGCTGACGGTGACGGTGTATACATACCGGACGCCCGCCTCAAGCGTCAGCCCTCCCGTGTCGGACATGGAGTAGCGATTCTCCTGCGCCGTGCCTTCGTTCAGCGTAAGCGCGAGGAACTTCCCGGCACCCATGTCCAGCGTCTGCGGCGCCAGGGTGGCGGCGAAGGTATAGCTGCCATTACTCTCTGCATGCTTGCCCAGTACCACGGTTGCCGTGGCAATCTCTCCCGGCGTCCCGGTGCCGACGGTTGCCAGCTCCACGCCCGTATAGTCGTCCTTTATCTTCTCTACCTTCCGGTTGCGCACGGTCGTCATCCGGGCACCGTCCTTCTCGGCTGCGCTGAATTCGCTTCCGAAGCTCACGTTCACTTCCAGCCTTGCCATGAGGTGATGCAGCTTGGTGCCGTTGCCCGAACCTGCGGGATTGTCGGCTGTGCTGAAGTCGGGTGCCGTGCCCCAGGGCGTAGCAGCGGATTGTCCGGCCAGGTAATCGCTCTCCTGGTTGGCGGGCGGGGTGGCGCTGGGGGAGAAGAAGGCGGTGTAGATGTACGCTTGCAACTTATCCGTGCTGCCCGTAGCGTATTTGTCGAGCCTGTCCCAAAGGATGGGCGAATACTTGCCGTCCTTAGTGTCGATGCCGGCCGTACCGCCTTGATACTGCACGGGATATGTGCCGCTTCCGTTGGGCGCTACTTTGCCCGCTACGGTGGCTGCCAGATAGAGCATCCCTGCCTCACTGATGCCGCTGAGGGAGGTATTGGCAATGGCGATTTCATCGCTCTTCATGTCGCCTCCGTCCTGTGTCACCGTTCCCCAGGGGAGCACGTCGATGGAGCCTATGGCCAGTGCGGTAGGGATCAGCGTCAGATTCAGTACGTTCTTCGTGCCGGGTTGCAGCGTCAGTGCATCGGGCAGGGTGGCTTGGTAAGTCTGCCCGTTGCCCAGCGTCACGGTGAAGACGGTGCCGGTTGCCAGCGTCTGCGGTACGAGTAGCAGGGTAGGGGTGGTTCCATTGCCGACGGTCAGGGCGGGGTAGGTCTTCTTCTGTGCAGGGTCTGCGGTCAGGTTGATGCCGTCCAGCGTATAGGCGGCTGTCATTTCGGGCAGTACCAGGGTGGCTCCTTCCGGTGAAATGCCGGCGGGGAAACCGTCTCCGCGGGTCAGTGTCACGGCAAACTGTGCCATCAAGTGGCGGAAAGAGAGGGAAAGGCTGTTGGCAGTGTTTCCCGAAGCGGCAGTCAGCACTTCCGGCCCTGCGGCGAGCAGGTCTTTCAGACCGGTTATGGCGTCTTTGTCGGCATCATCCGGCGTGTGCAGGGCATAGAACTGGTCGGTAGAGGCAATCTCTTCTATATAATAAGGATGCGGCGTCGCTGTCCATGCGCTGGCAGCGGCATCGAAGGTGTAGGTGCGGCTGTCGGTCTGCTGCGCCTGGTTGCGCCACATCTCGAAGGTGGTCAGTCCGGCTGCTGTGGCGTCTGCAGGTACTTCTATATTCAGGGTGTTCAGAGAGACGGTGGTGCCTTCGGTCCAGGGGGAGATGCTGGCGGTGATGGCTGCCTGGTTGTTGTGCAGGGTCATGGTATAGGTATTCACCGTTCCGGCGGTCAGTGCCAGGCCGGCATCTATCTCGGCGATGTAGCTTTTTCCTTCGGCTGTGGTCAGGGTGATGCTTTTTCCTTCGCCGGCGGCTGTGGGCATCACGATGGCGGTGGCGGTGGTTCCGTCGGCACTCATCGGCAGTTCCAGGTCTTTACTGTCTCCTGTGGCGGTGAGGGCTTCGGCGGTCAGATTCCACGCTCCGTTGATGGCGGTTCCTGTCAGTACGGCTTTGGCGCCTGCCAGGTTCACGTCCTGGGTCGTGTCGTCGGTCACTACTTTCAGTACGAGTTTGCACAGGCGGTGTTCGAATATCAATGCCACGTTCGGTTTCCCGGAAGTGAGGCCGGTGATTTTCGTTGCTGTCATCAGGTCGATGGCAGACAGGTTGGTCTGGTCGGAGACATCTACCGGGACGGAGAGGTTGCTCGGTGTTACGGCTGTGGTGTGCGGGTAGTAAGCCAGAACATCCACTTGCATGTCTTCCGTTGGGAAGTAGGCAGTGTTTTCCGGGTCTGAGGGCTCAAAAAAGCCCTTTTCATCGAGGGTTTTGTACCTGTAGTTGGTCTTTTCGCCGGTAACGGTGGTGGTTTCTGCATTCAGCATGATGATGCCGATGGCATCGTTGGCTTGCCACTTGGCATCGGTTCCCTGGGAAACGATACCTGCATGAATGCTTAAGGAGACACGTTCGTTCGTTGGACACGTTTCGTCTTTGTCCGAACAGGCAGCCAGCACTGCTATGAGTGCCATGGCGGCGGTGAGGGTTCTGAAATGTTTCATACTTGGAGCAAATTAATATTGGTTACTTTTGCTGCAAATATGAGATTAATGGTGCAGGAAACTATTGCATTTTGTCCTAACGTTGTTGCATTTTGTCCTTTTGAGACGATTTTTCTTGCTCTTCTTGCATCTTCCGGTACTCCGTGGGGCTGATACCGTATTCTTTTCGGAACATACGATAGAAGGTGCTTGGTATATTGAAGCCGCAACTGAAAGCGATCGCTTCGATGGTCAGTTCGGAATGTTCATCGAGCATTTTGCGGGCTTCTTCTATCCTCATGATACGCATGTATTCCATGGGCGATTTTCCGGTAATGGCTCTTACGGCTTCGGTAAGTGTGTTTTTGTTTGTACGGAGTGCCGAGATGATGCTCTCCCGGCTGATATCGATGTTGGATATCCTGTTGTCGGAAAGCAGATACTCCCGGAACTGCGATACCAGTTCGCACTGTTCGGTGCTGGGCACAAATGCATCAGTCTCTTGGGGATCGGTCTCTTGGGGTTCGGTCGTCGAGGCTGCTGCTTTGCTACTTTGTATCACCCGTGCCAGTTCGTCCGCCAAGCTGTCTTTTTCCTTGATCTGCTTGTACAAGTTGCGGTTCTTGGTTGTTATTAACCGGTTGTAGTAGAAAACGCATATCAGCAATATCAACAGGATCAGGCATCCACCGAGTGCGAAAAGAAAATAATGGCGGTTGCGCTCCTTCTCGGCTATGTGTTTTTCCACTTCATACTGGGTGCGCAGTTCGTCGAACCGGGAACTGACTTCCGTATCGTACAATTCTTTGTTGGATGCAATGATCTCCTGATACGTGTCGAGTGCTTCGTCCACTTGTCCGGCCCGCATCAGGATCTCCATCTTTATCTCTTTGGCCGAGTTGATGTCGATTTCCGATTCCTGAACTTCCATCATGGCGCTGTCTATACTGGCGAGCGCTTCTTTATATTTGCCGCGCGACTGGAGAATCAGTGCCTTTGCCCGTAACATCTCGAAGTTGATAATACTGCTGTTGGTCATCTTTTCCAGTTTGGCAAGGTAGATTTCGGCCTTGTCGTACTCTTCAGTATCGATGTAATTGTTCATCAAAGCTGTGTTGTAGTTAACGCGGGCTGCAACGTCGGGTCTGCCGATGGTTTTCTCGAAACGTGCGATGGCTTTTTCGTATTCGGGCATCAGTTGCAGTGTTTCGGCATGGCGTTTTTGCGCACGCAGCGACATACATAGATATGCATAAGCCTGCGTCAGTATATTGTCGTAACCGGAAGTCTCCCATAACAGGCTGATGCACTCTCTGAGACACTTTTCCTGCTCCGGAAACCTCTTCTGGACGTTATAGATGGTGGAGGTGGCATAGAGTGCCGCACCCATGCCTGCTTTGTCATTCTGTGCTTTGGCCTTGTCGTACATTTCCCGGGCAGCTTCCGAAGCTCGCTCATAGTCCTCTTTCAAGTTATAAAGAGTGATGAGTTGCATGTGAATCTGGTAGTAGTATCTCCAAAGTTTATTATTCTTATAGAAATCAAGGTAACCGGGTATCTTACTTATTGCTTCGTCATACCTGCCTGCATTTACCAATGCTATGACGGTATTTCCATACACCATTCCCTGTGCGCTTACGTTGCCCTGCCTGACGGCTTCGGCTTCTGCCCGGTCGAACAGCGTCATCAGCGTATCCATCGCTTCTTTGTTGCCAGTGTCCGACATGTATAGAGTGTACAATCTGGCATAGGCCTTTAATTTGTCCTTGCCTTCGGATTGCTCAATGACGAGGTGTAGGGAATCCTTGAGTTGTTGCCGGGAATTCTGTGCCTGAACCGGCAGGATGAAACATAGGGTAAGGAATCCCAGTATGATAGCGATGCGTATTTTGCTTCTCATTTATAGATTGTTAGTATATGAGTCTCAAAAATACGGAAAAATAACTGCCGGGCAAATAAATTACTTCATTTTTTGTTTCTTGATTATTAATCCTTACTTTTGTTATTCAGTAAACCAATACAGATTGAAACTATGGATAAGAAATATGTTGTGAACATCGGTCGCCAACTGGGCAGTGGCGGACGGGAGATAGGAGAGAAACTTGCTGCCCGCCTGGGGATTGATTTTTATGACAAGGAGCTGATCAACCTCGCTTCGGAAGAAAGCGGACTCTGCCGTGAATTCTTTGAGAAAGCCGACGAAAAAGCATCGCAGGGAATTATCGGCGGCTTGTTCGGAATGAGATTCCCCTTCATCAGTGACGGAGCCATACCGGCCACTAACTGCCTGAGCAACGATGCACTGTTCAAAGTGCAGAGTGATGTCATCCGTAAACTGGCTTCCGAGAAATCCTGTTTATTCGTGGGGCGTTGTGCCGACTATATCCTGAGGGATAATCCTCGCTGCGTCAATGTCTTTATCTCCGCTTCGGCAGAAGACCGCATAGCCCGCCTCTGCGAAATGCATTCCATAACCAGAAATGCCGCCGAAGAAATGATGAACAGGGCAGACAAACGGCGTGCAGAGTATTACAACTATTATAGTTTCAAGACATGGGGTGCTGCCGCAACCTATCATCTGTGCATCGACTCTTCCGTGCTGGGCATTGACGAAACTGTGAATTTTGTAGAGGAGTTTGTGATGAGGAAGATCGGAGAATAAAACGAAGTAATATGATTTTAGGCACGGATTACACGGATAATGTAAACAAGACCGTGTAATCCGTGCCTAAATCATATTATTATATATACGCCTATACTTTTATAACGGATTACATCATCGTCAGCAGTATCATCTGCCCCGCCAAAATACGCAGGAACATCGTCAACGGATAAACCGTAGAATAACCTACCGACGGAGCATCGTTACCCGCTGCCTGGTTGGAGTAAGCCAATGCAGGAGGGTCGGTATTACTACCTGCAATCAATCCCATCAGGGTGAAGTAATTAACCTTGCAGTAAAGTCGTGCTATGATACCGATGATGAGCAACGGAATGACGGTTATCAGGAAACCGTAGCCTACGTACGATAAACCACTGCCTTCTACCACCGTCTGCACAAAATGCTCACCGGCTTCGATGCCCACACTGGCAAGGAAAAGCACGATACCTATTTCGCGGAGCATCAGGTTGGCACTCATCGTAGTGTAAGTAACCAGCTTCAGCTTATGTCCGAAGCGTCCGATGAGGATAGCTACCACCAGCGGACCACCTGCCAGACCCAGCTTCACCGGAGTAGGCATGCCCGGGAATGCGATAGGCAGACTGCCCAACAGGATACCCAGGAAGATACCAACGAAGATAGTCACGATATTCGGTGTGTCCAGACGCTTCAACTGGTTGCCCAGTACGCCGGCTACACGTCCCACGGCGTCTTGTTGCCCTACCACCATTACGCGGTCGCCTACTTGGAGTGTCAGGTTCGGGTCGGCAAACAAGTCCATACCGGAACGGTTGACACGCGTCACATTTACTCCGTACATACTGCGGAAGTGAAGACTTCCCAACTTCTTACCGTTAATTTCGGATTTGGTGACGAGGATACGGCGTGACACCATCGGCGTGTCCTGCTTTTCCCAGTCCACCTGAATTTCCTTGCCGATGAAAGCAATAACTGCCTCGGCATCTTCCTCGGAACATACAATGAACAGCTGGTCGCCAATGTGGAATTCCGTGTCCTGGTTCGGTATGCTGACGTGACCTTCGTGACGGATGCGTGAACATACAAACGGACGTCCCAGGAAATCCTTGACCTGGAGCAGCTTCTTGCCGTCGAGCGACTCATTACGTACTTCGAGGTGCAGCATGTGGGGCATGTGCTTCATGTCGGCTTCCTGCGTGTTGAGTTCTTCCTCCTCTTTCTTGAGGTTCACACGGCAGATGTAGCGTACGGCGATAATGGAACCGATGATACCTACCACACCAAGCGGATAGGCACAGGCATATCCCAATGCGATGGGATCTCCCGTATAGTTAAGCTGATTCAGCGCCTCTTGTGCAGCACCCAAACCGGGAGTATTGGTTACGGCACCGTAGAGAATGCCCACAATCATCGGCAGTTCTATGCTTCCGTCGATGAAGTAGATTCCCAATGCCACTGCGATGTTCAGTGCCACAATACCCACGGCGAGCATGTTCAGCGTCATGCCTCCCTTCTTGAACGAAGAGAAGAACGACGGTCCCACTTGCAGACCGATGCAGAATACAAACAAAATCAAACCGAATTCGCGGATGAAGTGCAGAATGTGTGTTTCGCCCGTAAAACCGAAATGTCCCATCAAGATACCGGCGAAAAGCACAAACGTAACGCCCAGTGATACCCCGAAGATTTTAATCTTACCCAGCAACACGCCCACAGATATGACGAATGCGTACAAGCAAACGATGTGGGCTACGGATGCAGGGTCCCATAGCAAAGTTTCTAACCAATCCATAGTAACCTTATTTATACCTATTTCTCAAAATTTCGCGCAAAATTAGTTAATAAAGGGGAGGTAGCAAAGGGTTTGCTGCTTTTCTTTTTGCGGAGTCCTTTTTTTCCTGTCGACTGTTCCCTTTTTAACTATGTTATCAATACGTCAGTCCCATGTGCGAATTTTGCTTAAAAAATCTTTTTGTTCTAAGTATTTCAGTATATTTGCAAGTCTCTTGAAGACACAATGAATAGTATTCATCTATTTTTAATTAAAATAAACTATGGCAGACAGTAAAGAAAAACTCTTCTCAGACTTTTCTCCCGTTTCCACCGAACAGTGGATGGAGAAAGTAACCGCCGACCTCAAGGGTGCGGATTTCGAGAAGAAACTCGTTTGGAAGACAAACGAAGGATTTAAGGTTAAACCTTTCTACCGTATGGAAGACCTCGAAGGTTTGAAAACAACCGATGCTCTTCCCGGTGAATTCCCTTACCTCAGAGGTACTAAGAAAGACAACAATGAATGGCTTGTTCGTCAGGAAATCAAGGTGGAATGCCCCAAAGAAGCCAATGCCAAGGCACTGGATATCCTGAACAAGGGCATCGATTCTCTTTCTTTCCATGTAAAGGCCAAAGAACTGAATGCAGAGTATATTGAAACTTTGCTGAAAGACATTTGTGCAGAATGTGTTGAACTGAACTTTACTACCTGCCAAGGGCACGTGGTAGAACTCGCCGAGCTTCTTGTAGCTTACTTCCAAAAGAAAGACTATGATCTGACGAAGTTGCAAGGCTCTATAAACTACGACTACTTTAATAAGATGCTGGCTAAGGGCAAAGAAAAAGGTGATATGGTAGCTACTGCCAAGGCCTTGATCGAAGCTACGGTCGTTCTTCCCAAATATCGTGTACTGAATGTAAATGCACTGACACTGAACAATGCAGGTGCATACATTTACCAGGAACTGGGCTACGCACTGGCGTGGGGTAACGAATACATGAACCAACTCACCGATGCCGGACTGACTGCTTCTACGGTAGCCAAGAGAATCAAATTCAACTTCGGTATCAGCTCCAATTACTTCCTTGAGATTGCCAAGTTCCGTGCTGCCCGTATGTTGTGGGCAAATATCGTGGCTGCTTATTCTCCCGAATGTCTGCGCGATTGCGAAAATAAAGGAGATAATAAAGAATGCCGTTGTGCAGCCAAGATGAAGATTCATGCTGAGACTTCTACTTTCAACCTTACTTTGTTCGATGCTCACGTAAACTTGTTGCGTACGCAGACCGAGGCGATGAGTGCTGCTCTGGCAGGCGTTGATTCAATGACGGTTGTTCCGTTCGATAAGACTTATGCAACTCCCGATGACTTCTCCGAGCGTATGGCCCGCAACCAGCAGTTGCTGCTGAAGGAAGAATCTCACTTCGACAAGGTGATTGATCCGGCTGCCGGTTCTTACTATATTGAAAACCTGACTGTAGCCATCGCCAAGCAGGCATGGGAACTGTTCCTTTCTATAGAAGAAGAAGGTGGTTTCTATGCTGCTGTAAAGGCCGGCAAGGTACAGGTTGCTGTCAACGAAAGTAACAAGACCCGTCATAAAGCAGTTGCTCAGCGTCGCGAAGTGTTGCTGGGTACAAACCAATTCCCGAACTTCAACGAAAAGGCAGGCGAAAAGAAACCGTTCGAAGCTACTTGCTGCTGCGGAGGTCACGATACTTGCGAGAAGGATGTTCCTTCCTTGAATTTCGACCGTGCTGCCAGTGAGTTCGAAGCGTTGCGCCTGGAAACTGAAGCTTCCGGCAAGCGTCCGAAGGCATTCATGCTGACTATCGGTAACCTGGCTATGCGTCAGGCACGTGCACAGTATTCCTGCAACTTCCTGGCTTGCGCCGGATATGAAGTTGTTGACAACCTCGGTTTCCCGACGGTAGAAGAAGGTGTAGAGGCTGCTATGGCTGCCAAGGCTGACATCGTGGTACTTTGTTCCAGTGATGATGAATATGCAGAATATGCTGTTCCGGCTTTCAAGGCTCTGAACGGTCGTGCCATGTTCATCGTAGCCGGTGCTCCTGCTTGCATGGACGAGCTGAAAGCTGCCGGTATCGAGAACTTTATCCATGTTCGTGTCAACGTGCTGGAAACATTAAAGGAATTCAACGCTAAACTTTTGAAGTAAGATGAGAAAAGATTTTAAAAACTTAGATATATATGCTGCTTTCCAGCCCGTCAACGGTGCTGAGTGGCAAAAGGCTAACGGCATCCATGCTGATTGGAAAACGCCGGAACACATTGAAGTGAAGCCTGTTTATACAAAAGAAGACCTCGAAGGAATGGAACACCTGGGTTATGCTGCCGGTCTTCCTCCTTATTTGCGTGGTCCGTACTCGGTGATGTACACGTTGCGTCCCTGGACTATCCGCCAGTATGCAGGTTTCTCTACTGCTGAGGAATCCAACGCATTCTATCGCCGTAACCTGGCTTCCGGTCAGAAAGGTTTGTCCGTAGCATTCGACTTGGCTACGCACCGTGGCTACGACCCCGACCACGAACGTGTAGTGGGCGACGTTGGTAAGGCGGGTGTATCTATCTGCTCTCTGGAAAACATGAAGGTTCTTTTCGATGGTATTCCCTTGAACAAGATGTCCGTGTCTATGACAATGAACGGCGCGGTACTTCCGGTTCTGGCATTCTATATCAATGCCGGTCTGGAACAAGGTGCCAAGCTGGAAGAAATGGCCGGTACTATCCAGAACGATATCCTGAAAGAATTCATGGTGCGTAATACTTATATTTACCCGCCTGCATTCTCTATGAAGATTATCTCTGATATCTTTGAATATACTTCTCAGAAGATGCCGAAGTTCAACTCTATCTCTATCTCCGGTTACCACATGCAGGAAGCAGGTGCTACGGCAGATATCGAGTTGGCTTACACGCTGGCTGACGGTCTGGAATACCTCCGTGCAGGTACTGCCGCAGGTATCGACATCGATGCTTTTGCTCCGCGTCTGTCCTTCTTCTGGGCTATCGGTACCAACCACTTCATGGAGATTGCCAAGATGCGTGCCGCGCGTATGTTGTGGGCAAAGATCGTGAAGCAGTTCAACCCGAAGAACCCGAAATCACTGGCTTTGCGTACGCACTCCCAGACTTCCGGCTGGTCACTGACCGAGCAAGATCCGTTCAACAATATCGGTCGTACTTGTATCGAGGCTATGGCTGCCGCACTGGGACACACCCAGTCTCTGCACACCAATGCACTTGATGAGGCTATTGCTTTGCCGACGGACTTCTCCGCACGTATCGCACGTAACACTCAGATTTATATTCAGGAAGAAACTTACATCTGCAAGAACGTTGACCCATGGGGTGGTTCTTACTACGTAGAGTCTCTGACTAACGAACTGGCTCACAAGGCTTGGGAGCTGATTCAGGAAGTTGAAAAGCTGGGTGGTATGGCGAAAGCTATCGAAACCGGTATTCCTAAGATGCGTATCGAAGAAGCTGCTGCACGTACACAGGCACGTATCGACTCCGGTTCTCAGACTATCGTAGGTGTGAACAAGTATCGTCTGGAGAAAGAAGCTCCGATCGATATCCTTGAAATCGACAACACGGCTGTTCGTATGGAGCAGATCGAGAACCTGAAGCGTCTGAAAGAAGGACGTAACCAGGCAGAGGTGGACAAGGCATTGGAAGCTATCACCGAATGCGTGAAGACCGGCAAGGGCAACTTGTTGGAACTCGCAGTGGAAGCTGCCCGTGTTCGTGCTACGCTGGGTGAAATCTCGTATGCTTGCGAAAAGATTGTAGGACGTTATAAAGCAGTAATCAGAACTATATCAGGCGTGTATTCATCAGAAAGTAAAAATGACGACGACTTCAAGCGTGCTTGTGAGTTGTGTGATAAGTTTGCCAAGAAAGAGGGACGTCAGCCCCGTATCATGGTTGCCAAAATGGGTCAGGACGGTCACGACCGTGGCGCCAAAGTTGTAGCGACCGGATATGCCGACTGTGGTTTCGACGTAGATATGGGACCGTTGTTCCAAACTCCTGCCGAAGCTGCCCGCGAAGCAGTAGAGAACGACGTTCACGTAGTAGGTGTTTCTTCACTGGCTGCCGGACACAAGACATTGGTTCCGCAGATTATTGAAGAACTCAAGAAGTTGGGACGTGAGGACATCGTAGTGATTGCCGGTGGTGTAATCCCCGCACAGGACTATGACTTCCTTTACAAAGCCGGTGTAGCTGCCATCTTCGGCCCCGGTACTCCGGTGGCAAAGGCTGCTTGCCAGATATTGGAAATCTTGTTGGATGAGTAATCTCCAATCGGGTAAATGATAAAAAGGGGTTGTCTCGACGATGTTGAGGCAACCTCTTTTCTTTTATTACTCTCTTTTTTGTACCTTTGCTCCGCGAATAAAATTGAAGAATAGCAAATGATAGTTTGTATTGCCGAAAAGCCCTCTGTGGCGCGTGACATAGCTGATGTATTGGGAGCGAAAGATAAGAGAGACGGATATATCGAAGGAAACGGATATCAGGTAACCTGGACCTTCGGCCACCTCTGCACGCTGAAAGAGCCGCACGAATATACACCTAACTGGAAGTCATGGAGTTTGGGAAGCCTGCCCATGATACCGCCCCGCTTCGGCATCAAACTGATAAGTAATCCTACCTACGAACGCCAATTCCATGTGATAGAGAACCTCATGCAGCATGCCGATATGATTATAAACTGCGGTGATGCCGGCCAGGAGGGAGAATTAATACAGCGCTGGGTGATGCAGAAGGCCGGTGCCCGCTGCCCTGTGAAGCGGCTATGGATTTCGTCACTGACGGAAGAAGCCATCCGGGAGGGTTTTGCAAAGCTACGCGATTCTTCGGACTTCCAACCACTGTATGAAGCTGGCTTGTCCCGTGCCATCGGCGACTGGCTGCTTGGTATGAATGCGACCCGTCTCTATACCATGAAATACGGTCAGAACAAGCAAGTGCTTTCCATCGGGCGTGTGCAAACTCCGACGCTGGCGCTGATTGTGAACCGCCAGTTGGAGATACAGAACTTCGTCCCCAAGCAATATTGGGAATTAAAGACGGTATATCGTGATACCACCTTCTCCGCCATCCTCCGAAAGAGCGAAGAAGAACTGATACTGGAAGCCGAAAAGCAAAAAGAAACAACTACGGCTGCCTCCGCCGCGAAGAAAGAAGAAGAAAACCGGGGTATAGACCCCATTACAGACCAGGAACGGGGACTTGCACTATTGGAGCAAATCAAAAATTCCCCTTTCACCGTTACCGACGTCAGTAAGAAGAACGGGAAAGAAGCCCCGCTTCGCCTCTTCGACTTGACTTCCTTGCAGGTAGAGTGTAACAAGAAGTTCGGATATTCTGCCGACGAGACGCTCAAGTTGATACAATCGTTGTACGAGAAGAAAGTAGCTACTTATCCGCGTGTCGATACTACTTTCCTGAGCGATGATATTTACCCCAAATGCCCCGGCATTCTGAAAGGACTGCGGGACTATGCCGTCTACACTGCACCACTGGAAGGAACTACTCTACTGAAATCGAAAAAGGTATTCGACAATTCAAAGGTTACCGATCACCATGCCATTATTCCCACCGGGCAGCATCCGCAGGGACTGAGCAATATGGAGAGCAGCGTCTTCGACTTGATAGCCCGCCGCTTTATCGCTGTGTTCTATCCTGATTGTAAATTTGCCACTACTACGGTGCTGGGCGAGGTAGAAGGTATAGAATTTAAGACTACCGGTAAGCAGATATTAGATCCGGGCTGGCGCGTCATTTTCGGTACGCCTGCGGCACAAACGCAGGAAGAGAAAGATGAAAAGGGAGGTGAGGATGAAAACGTACTCCCGGCATTTGTGAAGGGCGAAAGTGGCCCGCACGTCCCCAACTTGAATGAGAAATGGACACAGCCGCCCCGCCCGTATACCGAAGCCACCCTGCTGCGTGCGATGGAAACAGCTGGTAAATTGGTAGATAATGACGAATTGCGCGATGCACTGAAAGAGAACGGCATCGGGCGTCCGTCTACCCGTGCTGCTATCATAGAGACACTGTTCAAGCGGAATTATATACGTAAGGAAAAAAAGAATCTGATAGCCACGCCCACCGGTGTGGAATTGATTCAGTTTATTCATGAAGACCTGCTGAAATCGGCTGAACTGACCGGGCAATGGGAGAAGAAATTGCGCGAGATTGAGAAAAGAACATTCAGCGCTTCGCAGTTCCTGGAAGAGTTGAAGGAGATGGTTTCGGAGGTGGTAATGAGCGTACTTTCGGACAATACCAACCGTCGTATTACGATACAGGAAGCTGTGCAAGAGAAGACCGGCAAGTCTTCTGCATCTGCCAAAGCCGATGCTGGTGATAAACCTAAGAAAGAACCCAAGAAAAGAGCGCCGAGAAAGCCGGCGGCAAAGAAGGAGACGGTGCAGGCGGAGCAGCCGGATGTTCTCGTCGGCCAGCCTTGCCCGCTTTGCGGAAAGGGTACGATTATCAAAGGAAAAACGGCTTACGGTTGTTCCGAATGGAAAACCGGATGTACGTTCCGCAAGCCGTTCGAATAATTCGCATTTAAAATTTATTCATTTCCGCCATATACTTCCAAAGCGGTGCAGCCATCAATGCTTGGCGTATACCGCCTTGCCGCAACAATTCCTTTACTTCTTGCAGGGAAAGCAGATGCACGGTCAGGCTCTCCGTATCTTCCAGGTGCTGCTCGGAGATTTTCTCTACATCCGTAGCCAGGAAACAATAGGTAATGTTGGTATGGGTACTCGGGTTGGGGGAGAGTTGCATGTACTCTTTCCAGCTTCCGTTTCCGTAGCCGGTCTCTTCCAGTAGTTCCCGCTGTGCGGAGACCAGCGGAGAGGCATCTTCTTCTTCGCACACTCCGGCGCAAAGTTCGTAGGAGGTTTCCTGTATTCCGTGGCGATATTGCCGGATGAAGACGAACTGCCCGTCGCGGGTGATGGCGATGGTATTTACCCAGTTGGGATATTCCAGGATATAATAAGAAGGAATATGATTGCCGTTCGGCAGCACCACATGATCCTTGCGCACAGTGAGCCAGGGAGCTTTGTGAAGATACTCACTGGATATTACTTCCCAAGCGTCTTTTGACTTTTCCATAATTGGTTTATATTTTGAATAGCATGCCTCCGATGTTATCCATCGGTGCTCCCGTTACAGAGGCAAGGCAACCGGGCTCGTCTGCCATATAGAGTGCACCGAGGAAGGCGAATATCAGTGCTTCTTTGTATTCGATAATCTGCCGGTCGGGTATGACGATCTCGCAAGGACATAATGCGCCGATACGTTCTATCAGGAATTTATTGAAAGCGCCGCCGCCGGTAATCAGCAGTTTGCCGTTACTGCCGGAAGTCGGATGTGCGGCAATCACGCTCGAAACCTGATAGGCTGCATGTTCGTAGAAAGTACGCAGCCTGTCTTCCAGACTTAATCCATAGCTTTCGAGCATCGGATAAACCAGTGTTTCTACCCATTCGCGTCCCAGTGATTTCGGGCCGGATTGGTGATAAAACTCCATATTGTTCAGTTCATCCAGCAACTCTTGGCAGATGTGTCCGCGTCGGGCAATCTCTCCATCCCGGTCAAATTCCAGTCCTATCTGCCGGCAATAATGATTGATGACATAATTCACCGGGCTGATGTCGAACGCGATACGCCGTCCCTCTTGCTCGAATGAAATATTGGAGAAGCCACCTATGTTCAGGCAGAAGTCATAATCGGCAAAAAGCAGCCGGTCGCCGATGGGGACGAGGGGAGCGCCCTGCCCGCCCAGCATGATGTCCAGCCGACGGAAGTCCGATACGGTAGGTATGCGCGTTTCGGCGGCAATAGCGGCACCGTCGCCTATCTGATACATAATCTTCTTCTGAGGTTCGTGGAAGATGGTATGTCCGTGGGAAGCGATGATATCAGGTCGGACCCCGAATTCTTGCATGAACTCGTTCACCCGCTCGCCGAGGAACTTGCCGTATGCACTATGGAAAGTAATAAATTCCAGGGCACTCATTTCTTGCGCGCCGGTGCCGAGTATCTGTTTCATATCGTCCGGATAGCTGTAACCTTTCGCACAGTCTATGTGGAAAGACCATTTGCCGGCTTCCCGGTGGAAAGTGCAGCAACATACGTCCAGCCCGTCGAGCGACGTGCCGGACATAAGGCCGATGGCTTGGATTCGGAAGTCTGTCATGATGTTACTTATAAGTAAGGTAGAACTCTACAACTGCTTCAATTCCTTTACGGAAGATATCCAGCGGAATATTCTCGTTAGGGGAGTGGATTGCGTTGGATTCGAGTCCGAAGCCCATCAATACTGTTTTGATGCCCAGCACCTGTTCGAAGGTGGATATGATGGGGATGCTTCCTCCGCGGCGCACAGCGAGCGGTTTCTTGCCGAATGCCTTCTCGAAACCTTGTTCCGCTGCCTGGTAGGCGGGCAGGCTGATGGGGCATACATAGCCTTGACCGCCATGCATCGGGGTTACTTTTACTTGTACGCTATCCGGGGCAATGCTCAGAATGTAGTCGGCAAATAGTTGGGATATCTTATGGTGGTCCTGATGCGGCACCAACCGGCAAGATACTTTGGCGTATGCTTTGGAAGGGAGTACCGTCTTGGAGCCTTCGCCCGTGTAGCCGCCCCATATACCGCATACGTCGAAAGAAGGACGGCAGCTGTTGCGTTCCAGTGTGCTGTAGCCTTTCTCGCCGAACAATGCCTTTACGTCAATTGCTTTCTTATATTTCTCCTCGTCAAAAGGAATGTGGGCTATCATATCGCGTTCGGCTTGAGGAACTTCTTCTACATCGTCGTAGAAGCCGGGAACGGTGATGCGTCCGTCTGCATCTGTCACTTGGCTGATAATCTGGCAAAGTACGTTGATGGGATTGGCTACGGCACCTCCGAAGTGACCGGAATGGAGGTCGCGGTTGGGGCCGGTAACTTCTATTTCCCAGTATGCCAGGCCGCGGAGTCCCGTAGTCAACGAAGGCAGGTCGGCACCCAGCATGCTGGTGTCCGATACCAGGATGACATCTGCTTTCAGCAACTCTTTATGTTCCTCGCAGAAACTTTCCAGACTGGGAGAACCGATTTCTTCTTCGCCTTCGAAGATGAATTTCACGTTGGTTCTCAGCAGTTCGTTCTTTACAAGGTATTCAAAGGCTTTCACCTGGATGAAGGATTGCCCTTTGTCATCGTCTGCGCCGCGTGCCCAGATATGTCCGTCACGTATCTCCGGTTCAAAGGGGTCGCTCTTCCAGAGTTCCAGCGGTTCGGCCGGCATCACGTCGTAGTGGGCATACACCAGTACCGTTTTGGCGGCGGGGTCTACTATCTTCTGTCCAAAGACAATCGGATTACCCTTCGAAGGCATTACCAATGCTTCGTCTGCACCTGCTTCGAGCAGTAGTTGCGCCCAGCGTTCGGCACATGCCAGCATGTCGTCATGATGTTCCGGTTTGGCACTGATACTTGGAATACGGATGAGGCTGAACAAGTCTTCCAGCATCTTGGGTTCGTTCTCGGCGATGTATTTTTTTATTTCCATGGCAATTATAACTGTGTCGTTCTGTCAATCAAATAATAATCGAGTAAAGTCATGGCTGCCATTGCTTCTACAATGGGCACGGCACGTGGCAGTACGCAGGGATCATGGCGGCCACGGGCTTTCAGGGTCGTATCTACGCCGTCGATGTTCACCGTATGTTGTTCCATCAATACGGTCGCTACGGGCTTGAAGGCAACGCGGAAATAGATATCCTGTCCGTTGCTGATGCCACCCTGGATACCTCCCGAATGGTTCGTGCGGGTTTCGATGCTTCCATTATTGTTATAGAATACATCATTCTGTTCCGAACCTTTCTGCTTCAGTCCCTTGAAACCGTCTCCGTACTCAAATGCTTTGGCGGCATTGATACTGAGCATGGCGGCACCGAGTGCAGCATGCAATTTGCCGAATACCGGTTGCCCCAATCCGATAGGGCAGCCTTTGACGACACATGTCACTACTCCTCCTATCGTGTCTCCTTCTCCTTTTATCTTGAAGATAAGTTCTTCCATTTCCTTGGCCTTTTCAGGGTCGGGACAACGTACCGGATTGGTTTCAATCAAGTCGAGGTCGTAAGCGGTATAATTCTCCTCCAGGCGGATAGGGCCTACCTGCGAAGTGTACGCTGTGATGTGTATGCCCAATTGCTTCAGTGCTAATTTAGCCAATGCACCGGCCACTACGCGCGAAATCGTTTCGCGGGCAGACGAGCGTCCGCCTCCCCGGTGATCGCGGATACCATATTTTACCTTATATGTATAGTCGGCATGCGAAGGACGGTAAATCTCCTTCAGATTATTATAATCGTCCGAATGTTGGTTCTCGTTCCATACGATGAATCCTATCGGGCATCCTGTGGATTTGCCTTCGAAGATACCGGAAAGGAATTCCACCTTGTCGCCTTCCTTTCGTGCGGTAGTGATGCGCGACTGTCCGGGACGGCGGCGGTCAAGTTCCTTTTGTACAAAATCCATATCGATGGTTATTCCTGCAGGGAATCCATCTATTACTCCTCCGATGCCTTTACCATGCGACTCTCCAAAACTGGTAAGGCGGAGAATATTTCCAAATGAATTGAACATATCAAATGCTTTAAAGGTTTATATATTAGGCTAATGTGCCAATGCTTTTTCTACCAAAGAAGTTTTGGCTCTATAAAGGTAACAATTTATTTTCGTAAAACGTTTAAGAATATATGATAAAAAGTGGTTTTCTCGTTAAACTAACGTTTTGGTAGTAGCTTTCTACTCTGCGTAATGCATATCTTTTGTGTGCGGGATGTAAAGAGAAAAGTTCTTCGATATTAAGAGAAAAAGTCTGGAGAATATAGAGAAAAGTTCTTTTATTTAGTAATAATTCTCTGTTCGCGCCTTGCGAATACATATTCGCAGTGCTTGAACATGTATTCGCAAGGCTTGAATATATATTCGCAAGGCGTGAACAGACTTTCATGCTTAAATAATCTGCTTTTCTATTGGGATTGTTCTTTCTGTATATAATAGTGGTATGAAAGAAAGGATATTTCGTATATGGTTAAATGCTTAATTAAAAATATTTTATGGGGGTTGATCTGTTCTGTAATAGACTAAGAATACTGAAAAAAAGAACATTCTTTTTTTAGAGAAGACCTTGCTCAGTAGCTTTAAAAAGTGTTACTTTGTACCCTTGATATAAAATGGGAAATTTATGGCTCTTTGGAAGAGCTTTTTATTAACTAAACAAATACTTTAAAGTATGAAGAAAAATCTATTTTATTTGTTCGCATTGCTCTGTTCTGTGAGCTTGTTTACTGCTTGTAGTGATGATGATGACACTCCGAAGTTTCCGAAAGATGAAGTGAACGCAACTTACAAGTCAACTGATGCCTCTAATCAGCTGCAGTTGTTGTATAGCGGTGAACCGATGTTGGGAAAAAGCGCTACTTTCAATACTACTGATGGGAAAACTGCTACTATCGTTTTGGAAGGCGTAGCTGTTTCTTTGACCAAGATGCCCGCTGCCTCATCGGCAGGTTCTGGTGTGATTCCGGGTGAAGCTACTACTACTTTGAATGTGAATTTGGAGCCGGTGGGCGAAACTGGTTATACTTTTAAAGGAACGGACGAAACGAATGGACGTACCGTTGCATACGAAGGTGCAGTAGAAAAAGGAAAGCTGACTCTTCAGTTGAATGTTACGATGCCTAATAATAACTTGATTGGTACTTGGAATCTCTATCCTTATGATTCTACTCCTACTAACACTGTGCACCCGCTTCGTTTGACATGGGAATCTTCTAAAAAATTCCAGTTGGATTTATTTGGCATGGGAATGATAACAGAAATGCATCCGGGCGAATTGATGACTTTTATGAGTGCAATTGGTTTGCTCAACGATGGAGATATGAATCTTCAGGAAGCTATCTCATCTTTATTAAAAGATGTAACCTTCAAGGCTGACGGAAATATCCAGGCTTCTTATTCTGAGGCTGCTAATCTCGGAAACCCAGTGTGGAAGAAATCTCCGCTGAATATTGCTCAATATTACGTAAAAGACGGTAAGATTTATCTATTGCTGAATGTTGATGCGATTTTAGCAACCGTTGCTGGAAATAAATCAACCAGAATGGATATTACTACTATTCTTCCTCAATTAATGCAACTTCTTCCGATGGTTTATAGTGGAATCCCATTGGGATATTCTATAAGTGAGAATGGTACATTGGGGGTATACATTGAGAAAGAATTAGGCATGCAGCTGATAAATATGTTCTTGCCGTTATTGCAAAACGAAGAAGTCCTTGCTGAGATAATGGAATCGGTGAACTCTAATCCTGCTTTTGCAGCATTTGCAGGTGTTACACAAGCTATCTTTGAGCAATTGCCAACAGTTGCAGCAGGTACTACTAAAATGGAATTAGGCTTGAACTTTGTTAAGCCGGAATAAATATTCTATTCAAAATTAGATAAGACGGGGCTGCCTCGAAATGATCCATCTCTAAAGTTAGTCAAAAAGCTTTTAGAATTCGGCTCATTTTGAGGCAGTCTTGTTATATATTTACCTTTGTGTTTATACTTCTCTTATTTCAAATCCCTTTCTATAATATCTTTCTCATCTTAAATTTGTAACATAAATTTTGGGAGAAATCAAATTTTAGACCTTTTGCAGATAAAAATAAAGCTATTAATTTGCATGTTTTTTAATTTAAATATAAAACTTTTATGAGAAAGAATTTATTTTATGTATTTGCATTGGTCTGTTCAATGAGTTTGTTCACTGCTTGTAGCGATGATGATGATTCTAAGTTTCCTAAAGATGAGGTAAATGCAACTTATACTTCGACTGATGCCTCTAATCAGTTACAGTTGTTGTATAGCGGTGAACCAATGTTGGGAAAAAGCGCTACTTTTAATACGACCGATGGGAAAACTGCTACTATTGTTCTGAAAGGAGTAGCTACTTCTTTGACTAAGATGAATGCTGCTTCATCGGCAGGTTCCGGTGTAATTCCGGGTGAACCGTCTACTACTTTGGATGTCATTTTGAATCCGGTAGGAGGAACCGGTTATACTTTTAAGGGAAAAGATGAAAATACGAGTCGTACTATTGAATTCGAGGGCTCAGTAGAAGCTGGAAAGTTGGTTCTTCAGTTGAATGTGACTATAGCTAATGATTTGGTTGGCACTTGGGAACTCTATTCTTATGATCCTTATGGAGATGTATTCCCTATTCGTACGGTATGGGACTCAAATAAAAATTTCGAGTTGGACTTGCTCGGCATGGGCTTTCCTGTGGAGATGGAACCGGGTGGCTTGCTGGCAGTGATGAGTGTGATGGAATTAATTCCAGTCGCTGAAGATAAGAAGTTGGCTCTTCAAGGCGTCATGACAGCTTTATTGAAAAATGTAACTTTCAGAGCTGACGGAAACATTCAGGCTTCCTATTCCGAGGCAGCTAACCTTGCTAATCCCGTATGGAAGCAATCTCCGTTGAATCTTGTACAGTACAGTGTGAAGGATGGTAAGATTTATCTGTATTTGAATGTCGATGCTATCTTGGCTACCGTTGTTGGTAATCAACCTTCAACCAAGGTGGATATTTCTACTATTCTTCCTCAGTTAATGGAACTTCTCCCGATGGTTTATAATGGAATCCCATTAGGATACTTTGTAAATGAAAATGGTAGATTGTCAGTATATCTTGAGAAAGATTTGGGCGTGCAATTGCTAACTATGCTCCTGCCATTGCTGAAGGACGAAGAACTCCTTGCCACTATTATGGAGTCTGTAAATTCCAATCCTGATTTTGCTATGTTTGCTGGTGTTGTAGTGGGCATGCTTGAACAATTACCGGGTGTTGTAGCTGGTACAACGAACATGGAATTGGGCTTGAACTTTCATTCTGCAGAATAATATCTCGTTCTGATTATAGAAGCGAGGATGTAGCTTTTTGTAAACTGCATCCTCGTTTTTCTTTTTAAACACGCAGCTAAATACAAAACTATTTCCTATTTTTGCAGTTATTAATAGAATTATGCAATGACAGAAACAGAACGACAACAGATTATTGCCTTGGTGAAATGCGAGGTAATACCTGCAATTGGCTGTACAGAGCCTATCGCGGTGGCACTGTGTGTGGCAAAAGCTGCAGAAGTATTAGCTAAGCGTCCGGAGAAGATAACAGTGCTTCTGAGTGCCAATATCCTGAAAAATGCAATGGGAGTAGGTATTCCGGGAACGGGTATGATAGGACTGCCTATTGCTGTGGCATTGGGCGCATTGATTGGAAAATCGGAATACCAATTAGAGGTGTTGAAAGACAGTAATCCCGCTGCGGTGGAAGAAGGCAAACGCTTCATTGATGAAAAACGCATTCAGATATCGCTGAAAGATAATATTGAGGAGAAACTTTATATTGAAGTATGCTGTGAAGCCGGAGAGGATAAAGCTACTGCCGTCATAGCAGGCGGACATACTACCTTTATATATATAGCACGCAATGAAGAGGTATTGCTGAACAAGCAAACAGCCACCTGCTCCGAGGAAAAAGAGAATACCTTGGAACTGAGTTTACGTAAGGTCTATGATTTTGCCTTGACTGCCCCATTAGATGAAATCCGCTTTATCCTTGAAACAGCACGCTTGAACAAGGCTGCTGCAGAGCGTTCTTTTGAAGGTAACTACGGTCATGGTTTGGGCAAGATATTGCGCGGTAGCTATGAACATGAAATATTGGGTGACAGCATATTTTCCCATATCCTTTCTTACACTTCCGGTGCTTGTGATGCCCGTATGGCAGGCGCCATGATTCCGGTGATGAGTAACTCAGGCAGTGGCAACCAAGGTATTTCAGCTACTCTACCCGTCTTGGTTTATGCCCAAGAAAACGGAAAGTCGGAAGAAGAACTGATCCGTGCACTGATGATGAGCCATCTGACGGTGATTTACATTAAACAAAGCTTGGGACGATTGTCGGCTTTGTGTGGCTGCGTCGTTGCTGCCACCGGTTCCAGTTGCGGCATTACCTGGCTGATGGGAGGTACTTACGAACAGATAGCCTATGCCGTGCAAAATATGATTGCCAACCTTACCGGCATGATTTGCGACGGTGCCAAACCCAGTTGCGCCTTGAAAGTAACCACCGGCGTCTCTACCGCAGTCCTTTCTGCCATCATGGCAATGGAAAACCGTTGTGTCACTTCCGTAGAAGGAATCATTGACGAAGATGTGGACCAAAGCATCCGTAACCTGACCAAAATCGGTTCTAAAGGAATGAATGAAACGGATAAGCTGGTGCTGGAAATAATGACGAGCAAGTAGTGAATTAAAAATTAAGAATGAAAAACGAAGGGCTGCGCGGTTCAAGTGAACATTGCGCAGCCCTTCGTTTTTCATTCTTTACTTTTCATTGTTTAGTGACAGCATCCGCCTCCACATTCGTGGTCGCCGCATCCGTCGCCGCAGTCATCGCAGCCACAGCTGCAACCGCCACCGCTCATCATGCGTGCTACTTCTGCCAGTTCCTCGTTGGTTGCCGGGCGGCTCTCTACGATTTCACCGGTGAAGTTCAGATCGCAGCCGGCCAAAGGATGGTTCATATCCATTACCACAACGTCTTCTTTCACTTCTACCACGCTTCCGTTGATGCGTTGACCTTCCGAGGTCATCAAGGGGATAACAGCACCTTCTACAACGCGCTCGCTGTCGAACTCTCCTTCTATGATGAAGATATCTTTGGGGAGGTCGATAACATGATCGTCGTCATATTCACCGTAAGCCTCTGCTGCAGAGATGGTGAAGTCGAACTTATCGCCCTGATTCAGATCCTTCACTTCGTTTTCAAAAGCTTCCAGAGTCATTCCCAATCCGGAGATGAATTGGAAAGGATGTTCAGCGGGTGCTTCTTCTTCGAAATCTTTTTCCCCGTTTTCTATTGAGTACAGCTTATATGCTACGGTGATGTACTTGTTTTCTACTGTTTCCATTAAATCTTATTTTATTAATAAATTGGTTTCCTCACTTTCGTGAGCGGCAAAGATACGAATTAAAATTGAATATCGTATGCTTTTGTTGCTCCGGCATAAATGCCGTTATCCTTGAAACAACAACGGATGGTTTTTGTTTCTTTGGACCGGGCAGGCAACTGGATACTGACTTGTATATCAGCCTCTGTCTGTCCCGGATCTGCAATGTGCAGGCGGGCTGTGCGGGCATCGTCGCTCTTAATCATGAGGACGCAGGCTTTATCCACTGTCACACGAATGTCCTGATGATTGAACTCCCCTGCATGGTAGAATACTATTCCAAGAATTCCTGATTTCTTGTTTCTGACGACTTGCAGGTCTGCCGTATTCATCAAAATCTCTATACAGCTTTGGTTTCTGTACTTTTCTATCTCTTCAATCGTACTTTTTCCGGGAGCTACAATGTAGGCATAAGTCGCATCCGATGGTTGCTGACCGTGGTCGAAGCCGAGGCTGAAGACATCTTTCTGCTGCATCTCTTTGGAGGCGGTTTGATTGATATCGTACCAGTTACCGCTTTGTTTTTGTCTGGATACAAATACTTTTCCACCGTTGGGAAACAGATAGGCGATATCGTTGTGCAATATCCATTCGGGAGAATTATAGACGAAGTTCCCATTCTCTATGACAGCTTGTTTCTTGTCAGCACGGACAAGTATCTTGCTTTCCGGGACTGATAAGCATTGGTTGATGGTGGTGTTTATTTCCTTGGCCGATGAAGAACGGATGCCTGCGCCGAGACAGACCACTTCGTCGTCGAAGAAGAACCAGGCTTTTCGGGCACCGGTCTGGATGTCTGCGTAAGTATCCATATAAGAATAGGTGGAAACGCCATAAACGCTGTCGGACACTCCACCGGCAAAGGTCGATGTACCGGGAGTCTGCCAGTCGCTGGCTGCCTGGGGGATTTCTTCCAGTTGGGGGGCAGTTACGCCGGGAATGCGTGTCCAGTTCCATACGGGGAAGATATCGGCGTATTCATTGCCTGCGGTGACGATATTGGTGCAACCGTCGGACATGAAGTAGGTTTTCAGGTTCTCACCGTTTCCGTACTCGCAGCGTGCTGTGCGGTTGGATACCATCCGTACATCGAACGTATAGCCGGGGCGTACATGCAGGGTATAGTCTCCGCGGAAGTAGTGAGTGTGCCTGGGTTGCAGGGCATATCCGGCAGACTCTCTGCCTTCCAGACGGGCGATGATGGCTCTGAATTCATCGGCATGCTCAGTGTCCAACTCTGCCATGCGCTTGGCGAATAGTGCTGTATGCGACTTGTTGGTGACCCCGGGGCGGCTCACACCTCTCCCCAGGACATCGAACAACATGTACTGCCCGCGTATGGTAGCATAGTATGTTTCGCGCATGAATTTGCTCAGCAGGGCTAATTTCTCCTGTGGTATAGCGTATCGGGTTCCTTTGGTATACATGGCAACTTGTGTGATACCTTTCAGAATTTCGTCCCCATATCCGCCGATGTACAGTTGCTGTCCATGTTGGAAATAGCTGTTGTCGTATTGGAAACCTTCTTTAGTCGTATAGACAATGGGGCTGTAGACATTTTCGAGAGCTGTTTCCAGGTCTGCTTCGTTTTGCGAGAGGCAAGCACGGTATATCCAGTGGAGGGCAATGTCCGTACGATTGGCTCCGGTCCATTTGGCCGGATCTCCGCCATCTTTTTTGATACGTTCCAGCAACTTGCTTTCCAACTCTGTGGAAAGTTGCTTCTTGCCCGTACGCATTTGTATGAGCAGGACGCCCAGTCTTTGGGGTTCGGCTATTTGGTTATACCACCAGTTGTGGCACCAAGGGTTTCGTTCGTGCCAGTATTCAAGCCCTTTCTCTATTTTGTCGAACAGGCTTTCGTCTTCGTAATATTTGTTTTGAGGGTTGGTATAGGCAAATGCAAAATCATAAAGACGGTCTACATGTGCAAGCGGCGGCCAGTTGGTGCGTTGTATACTGGCATAGTCTACGTCGGTAAAGGAACCATCGACATCATTGTAGTTTTTTAGCTCTTCCTCTATTTTCTCAGGTGCAGGGTTGGAAGCAAAGTCTTGCCTGATTTTTTTCATTAGCAGTTCAAATTCGTTGCTTTCTGCTTTTGAGATGGAGGAAGTGCTTGAATTTGCCCGGACAACACTACACGTCATGAGCAAAAAAATGAGGATAGGTAAAATGTAATTTTTCATAAGTATAATCTGTTTATGCCTGCGAAGGTATCTCTTTTTATTCAAATCTTAGCTAATATATATTGGAATTTAGTGTGTCCGGCTTTTGTTTTTTAATATATCATATAGTTGTTGTTGCTTGATTTATAGCGTGTTATCTTCTGTTGCTGAATTTGAGCAAAAGAAAAATCTAAAACAGTAAACCATAATATTTTAATACCCATAGATTTGCGGCGTTAATTTTAATTTAAACATTATGAAAGATGCAAAAATGTTAATTAGAAGTTGGAACAAACATCAATACTTGATGCTTTTCCTATGCTTATTCTTTTTTTCTGCAGGAATATCCCAAACGGTACGTGCCGCTTCGGATGTTGTAATGGGTGTTGACCAGCAACTGCAGGTTACGGGTGTTGTAAAAGACACTAATGGCGAACCGATGATTGGAGTTACAGTAATGGTAAAAGGGGCTGGTACCGGAGCTATTACGGACATTGACGGTAATTACAGTGTATCTGTACCCGGAAGCAAGAGTGTACTGACATTCTCTTTCGTGGGATATACTACTAAAGAAGTAACCGTCGGCAATCAGAAAGTTATTAATGTTACCTTATCCGAAGACTCCAAAATGATTGATGAAGTGGTAGTAATCGGTTTCCAATCTCAAAAGAAAGGAAACTTGACTGCTTCCGTAGCTTCCGTTGGGGCAGAAACTTTGGAAAACCGTCCGGTTGCCAATATCGGACAAGCGCTGCAAGGTATGGTTCCGGGTTTGAACGTCAGCATTGCTGGTGGTGACCCCAATAAAGTACCTTCCTTGAATATCCGTGGTGCTACGACATTCCGCCAGAGAGGTACATCCAATGACGACAAGAACAAGTTCGATGTCGTTTCCGGTTCTCCGCTGATTTTGCTGGATGGTGTAGAAATCAGTTCTGAAGACTTGAACCAGCTGAATCCGAACGATATCGATAATATGTCGTTCTTGAAAGATGCTTCTGCCGCCGCTATTTATGGTACAAGAGCTACTTTCGGTGTAATTTTGGTTACTACCAAAGGTGGAAATTACAAGCAGAAAGCAAAAATCGAATACTCTTACAATTTGGCTTTCGACCAACCTTATGAATTGCCTGATATCCTGGACTCCTATTATATTTATAAAGCCGGGGCAGACAAAAGATTATGGACTGGTGAAATTTCCGAATACACCCAGCACGATAAGGATATGATGAACGGCATGATGGCCTACATGAAAGATCCTGTAAACAATAAACCTTACTATATGGAAGGTAGTGCCATTCAGTGGGTAGGTAATACACGTCCTTATGAAGAATTGGTGAAAGACTGGACTCCGACTCAGAAGCACAATCTTTCTATCAGCGGTGGTGGTGAAAGAATCAGTTATTACATCTCTTTGGGTATGCAAGACCAAAAGGGTATGTATGAAATCAAGACCGACAAGCTGAAAAGATACAATGCTATGTTGAGTGTGAATGCCAAAGTGACCAATTGGTTTAACGTAGCCGCCAAGGCTTCATACAACGTATTTGATTATGAAGGACCGACGCAGCAGACAGATGGTTCTAACCTCTGGTCGTATGCTAAATCCTACTATCCGGAGAACTACATTTACCAACCGGTGTTGACGGGTCCGGACGATCCTCTGCCCAACCATGTAACAGAAAACCCGGTGAGCTACTTGTATGCTGGAGGTCGTAATATTACTTCCAGACGTAAGACTATCCTTTCTATCAGTCCGGAATTTATCATCTTGCCCAAGATTCTGAAAATAAAGGCAGACCTCTCTGTTACTCCGACTACTTATCAAAGAGAGAAGACGCACCCGAAGCAGGGACGTGTCAATAATTCATGGACTGCTCTTGAGTATCGTTGGGCAACACAGAATGATGGCTATGTAGAACGTTCTTCAACGGATAAGTATTCTATCAACGTATATGCCGACTACAACCAGACTTTCAACGAGAAGCACAACTTCTCTGCATTGCTCGGTATTAACCAGGAAGAAGAAAGTTATGCCGGCTCTTCCATTTCATTGGAGAAGATGCTCGACCCGTATATCCTAAACCCCAGCTTGGTAGAAGATGTTACGGCTAATACTTCCTCAAACTCTCACTCTGAAGTTTCGGCACGCGCGTTGTTCGGTCGTATCATGTACAATTACATGGGTAAATACTTGATTGAGGCGGATGCCCGTTATGACGGTAGTTCTAAGTTCCCGAAAGATTCACGTTTCCAATTCTTCCCCACTGTATCTTTGGGATGGAGAGTTTCGGATGAAAAATTCATGGAATGGTCTAGAGAATGGCTGGACAACTTCAAGATCAGAGCTTCATGGGGACGTTTGGGTAGCCAGCCAAGTTCCGAGTATCCGTACCAGTCTGTTTTCAACTTGGTAGAAGGATATTTCTTGTTCGACGGAACACGTTATCCCACAGGTATCTCTACTCCTTCGTTGGTGAATCCTAACCTGACTTGGGAGAAATCAACGACCAAGAACCTTGGTTTTGACTTTACTTTCTTGAAAAACCGCTTGACGTTTAGTGCCGATATCTTTGAAAGAAAAGTAACCGACATCTTGATTCCGGGTGGAAAAGATTATCCGGCATTGATTGGTGACAACGACCTGCCTTATGAAAATGCAGGTGTATTGAAAACTACGGGCTTTGAACTTCAAGCAAAATGGTCGGACAGACTGGCTAACGGACTTAGCTACAGTGTAGGTGTTGCACTTTCCGATGACAAGGCAGAAGTTGTAAGCTACCCCTCCAATCCGACTAACAAACTCGGTGATGGTAGTCTGTATAAAGGATATACTGTAGGAGATATCTGGGGATACGTAACCGGTGGTATTCTTCAGGAAGGCGATTTCGACGGTGTAGGTGCCAATGGCAAGCCGTTGTATCATGGACCGT
Organism: Bacteroides sp. GD17; assembly: GCF_038448625.1. NCBI lineage: Bacteria > Pseudomonadati > Bacteroidota > Bacteroidia > Bacteroidales > Bacteroidaceae > Bacteroides > Bacteroides sp. GD17. The sequence goes on along the minus strand of NZ_JBCEZS010000012.1, from coordinate 145,107 downwards.
ATTTCAAAGGCGGACAGGCTTATCCGGGATATGTATGGTATAAAGATTTGGATAATGACGGTGTTATTACCAGTGGTTTAAATACTGTAGACGATCCGGGTGACAGAAAGATAATCGGAAACAATGCGCCGCGCTATCGCTACAACATTACTGCCAACTTCCAATACAAAGGATTCGACTTGGATTTGATGTTCCAAGGCGTAGGTAAGAGAGATTATTGGTTGGCTTCTACTTCAAGTTATTGGGGCAATGGAGCCGGTTCATGGGAGACATACAATGATTCATGGACTCCGGAAAGAACGAACGCCAAATTCCCGATGTACGGTTCGGGCGTGGGTAGCTATACTCAGACAGGCTATCTGCTGGATGCTTCCTATATTAAGCTGAAACAAGTGATTCTGGGCTACAGTTTCCCGAAATCATTGATCAACAAGATTGGAGTTGAGAAACTGAGACTGAATATAGCTGGTTATAACTTGTTTACAATCTCAGATGTACCCAAGTATTATGATGCAGACTATCTGTCTGACGCATATCCTCCCAAACGGACATTCAGTGTAGGTATTCAAGTAGGATTTTAATTCTTTAAATCAATAGATTATGAAAAAATATTCAATTATAACTTTACTCGTGACCTTGGTGGCAGTCTTGTCGTCTTGCAACGATGACTTCATGCAGCGAGATCCGATAGATAAAATGGCAGACGGTACCTTCTTTACGAAAGAGGCCGATTTGCAACTATACTTAGACGGTATATACAGATACTATGTGTATGGACATGGTATTGGCGGAACCAATAATACTTCACACGATAAAGGTTTCTTGGCAGTGAAGGCCGGTAGCCAGATTATTTTCGGAGATGCATTCAGCGACAATACGGTCTATGCAGGTGGTATTGACAGCAAGTTGGGTGGTACTTATGATACTCCGAATACGGCTTCCAAAAACATGGACTCACCCTGGCAATGGATGAAACTTCGTAAAGTGAATTACTTCCTGAATCATTATGGTGAAGTTGGTGATCCGGAAACTTTGAAAGGATATGCCGCTCAGGCTTATTTCTTCAAGGCATGGGACTACTACATCAAGTTGGTGGCTTTGGGTGAAGTACCTTGGTTGGATAAAGAACTGGATACTGCTTCTCCTGAAATGTACGGTCCCCGTATGCCGCGTACGGAGTTGGTCGAAAAGATTCTGGAATGCTTTGATTTTGCAATCGCTAATCTGGAAGACAATGATAACTCTTGCGGACATATCAATCAGGATATGGCCTTGTTCCTGAAATCCCGTTTCTGTCTGTTCGAAGGAACTTTCCGGAAATATCATACTGAATTGAATCTGCAGTCTTCAGCCAATGACCTCTTAAAGATGAGCCGTGATGCTGCCAAGAAGATTATTGATAAAAACAGATATCGTCTTTTCAAAAATGCCGACGGCGACGGCTATTGGCGCATGTTCATACAGAAAGGAAGTCCTGAAACGGAAGGTAACGAGGAAACCATTCTGGCACGTGTATATGACGGTGTAAAACTGGGACATGACAATCCGCGTTACTGGGGAATGAACAACCACACACGCTACTGTATGGGAGCTCCCTTGTGCATGATCGAAGATTATCTGTGCGAAGACGGACGTCCTATCTACCTTGCAGGTAGTGAAGGTAACTACACTGTGAATCCTTTGTTCAAGGGATATGACGGTATGTGGGAAGAATTGGATAACCGTGACCCTCGTCTGAGACAAACAGTTTGCAAACCGGGTGAATATGCTTCTATTTTCGATATGGATGATAATACATACGGTCTGGAAGAAACCGGTGTGATTTATCCGATGATTATTTACGATACCGGCGGTGGTTCTCCGATGAAGCACTATAACTCTACAGTAACCGGTTACCGCTTTATCAAGCACTGGATGCCCGACTATTCTGAATGGGAAGCTAATCCCAACGGTGTACAGACAGCCCACATGTTCCGTTATGGAGAATTGTTGCTGATCTATGCAGAAGCCAGAGCTGAATTAGGTGAAATCACTAATGAAGATTTGGATATTACGATCAATGCTTTGCGTGAAAGAGCCGGATTTGACTTTGTTAAATATCCCAATGCCAGACTGACTTTGTCCAATATTCCTGCCGATCCGCGTTTGGATGCTATCTATGCCGAGAAACTGGATTACTCAGTATCTCCGATTATCCGTGAAATCAGACGTGAACGCCGTGTGGAAACCATGATGGAAGGCATGCGTTACGAAGATTTGATGAGATGGAAAGCCGGTAAGTTGTTTACTGTTCCCGTAAGAGGTATGAAGATGACTCCGGAAAAGATTGAGTTGTACAGCAAGAACCGTAACGATGAAACATACAAGGACTATCCGTTCAAGGTTACAGTTCCTATCGGTGAGGTAGGCAATCAGGTACGTGTAGATGAAGAAGGTTTCATTATTCCTTGGCCTACATCCACTACTGTTATCAAAGGTGTACGCCCCTGGGACGACAAACGTTACTATTATCCGATACCTTTGAACGAGATGCTTCTGAATCCGCAGTTGAAACAGAATCCGGGTTGGAAAGACATTAATAGATAACCGATAAATATAGCGTAAGATTATGAAAAAGAATATATACTTATTAGCAGGAATGCTTTCGTTCGGGGCACTGTTTGCAGGTTGCAGCGATGACGATGACTTCGGCAAGGCTGTGAACATTACGGTTGAAAATGCTACGAATCTCGAAAGCGATATCTTCGGTGTAGTTGTGACAGAAGGACAGCCTTTACAACTGAAGCCGTTCATTATGCCTGAGAGTGCAAGAAAAAATGCCATCAGCTACCACTTTGCAGGTGAGCCGACCGGTGCCATTGATTTGAGCGCCGACGGTTTGATTACTCCTAAGTTGACAACGCCCGCTACAGGTGCCATCCCTTCTCCGCTGGGCACGGATACGATTATTGTGCGGGTAGACGATGGTTCGGGTACATTTGTCAGATATCCGGTCAGAGTAGTCAGCAATGTAGTGCTTGTTTCCAGCATCACTATCCAGTCTGCCGGACAAAGTGTTGAAGAAGAGCATGGCAAAACCTTTGATTTGGCTCAGTATGTGACTCTTAATCCGAGCAATGCTACCGATAAGGGCGTTTCTTACTCTTCGGCAGATGAGACTGTGGCAACGGTCGATCAGAATGGTTTGATTACGATCGTAGGAACAGTGGGACAAACTACCGAAATCACGGTAACGGCTAATGATAGAGGTAAGCAGACGGCCACTTGCAGAGTGAAGGTTGCTGCTGAAGCTCCGATGTATGTTGGCTTCCCGTTCTCAGCAGATAGTTGGAAGTATTCTTCCAATTTGGGTACTAAGGAAGGCGATATGAAGAATCTGTTTGATGATAAGAATTCTACGTTCTGGTGTCCCGACATTCAGACTCGTCCCATCTATGATCCGGTTTGCTATCTGGATATTGATTTGGGCCAGGTTATTAAGTTCGGCCAGTTGGGCTACAGACATCGTAGTTTGAATTATTCTCATCTGCAATGCCATACCTTCAAGATGGAAGCTAAGAAGGCAGAAGGTGATGCATGGACCGATTTGGGTGAATTCGTCACGGAACCTTTGAAAGTAGAGGATTATCAATTATTCCCCGTTGATCCTATTGAAGCTCAGTACATCAGAATCACCTTCATCAAGGGGCATTTGAGAGATGGAAAGACCGATTGGGATTATTCCGAAACCGGTAATGTCTCTGTAGGAGATTTGCAGATATTTGTTTATAACAGATAAATATTTCTGTAAAATTGATAACTTTGGAGGGAAATCTTATTATGAGATTTCCCTTCTTGATAAATATACATTTATATAGATAATACTATGGCTCTGAAAAACAACTTGATACTTTGTTTGCTGGCATTGATAGTCTCCGTAAATTCTTATGCTGGTGAGATTTCCCGGACTACCGGATCGGAAGAACGTCAATTATGGGTTAATACTCTCGTTCAAATAGCCGATCCCGTTTTGACTAATCTTGCGAATGAGACTTTGCGCGCCAATATGCCTCAGGAATCTCTGGATAGTAAACGTGGTCATAAATTCTCTCATTTGGAAGCAGTGGGGAGAACGATTTGTGGGATAGCTCCCTGGTTGGAACTCGGAGTTGATGACACAGAAGAAGGAAAGCTACGGGAAAAGTATATTGCTTTAACAGTGAAGGGGCTTGCTAATGCTGTTAATCCGTCTTCACCTGATTATTTGGATTTCAAAACGCCCTATCAGCCTTTGGTAGATGCTGCTTTTTTATCACTTGGCATATTGCGGGCTCCTACTCAGCTCTGGGGAAAATTGGATAATCAAGCCAAAGAGAATCTGTTGACTGAGTTGAGGCATACTCGCTCTATCAAGCCATTTCAAAACAATTGGTTGCTTTTTGCTTCGATGATTGAAGCTACGTTATTGGAATTGACAGGAGAGTGCGATCAGGAACGGCTGTTGCATGGAGTAGAAATGTTTCGTGATCAATGGTATTTGGGAGATGCTACTTATGGTGACGGGCCTCACTATCATGCTGACTATTACAATAGTTTTGTTATTCATCCATTGTTGACGGAAGTTTTGCGTGTGATGGAAAAACATCACATATCCGGCGCTGACTTTCTGCCTGTACAGATGAAACGTTTTTCACGTTATGCCGAGCAGCAGGAGAGACTGATCTCGCCGGAGGGTGCTTATCCGGTTATCGGTCGTTCTATTGTTTATCGTACAGGTGCGTTTCATGCTTTAGGGCATGCTGCATTGCTTCATAAATTGCCATCGTCAATCAAACCGGCTCAGGTACGTTGTGCTTTGTCGGCAGTTATTAAGCGGCAGTTTGCTGCGCCTCATACTTATGACGATCAAGGCTGGTTGCGCATTGGCTTTGCCGGAAGCCAGATTGAAATGTCCGAATCTTATATTAATACAGGAAGTGTCTACCTTTGCACATTTGGTTTTGTTGCGTTGGGCTTACCGGATGCCGATCCGTTTTGGAGTGAAGAATTTACTCCGTGGACTTCCTTGAAAGCTTGGAATGGAGAGACAGTGCAGGCCGACCATGCTTTATAAGATGAATCCAAATTGCAGATACATGTAAAAACAGTTTTTCATTTAATCTGATAGAAAACTTATGAAAACCAAATACTTGCTGCTTTTTCTGACTCTTTTTTATATTATACCGGTTTCCTCTGCCGTTGAAAAATATAAATTCAGGACTATGTCGCCCGACGGAGGGTTCTATTACGATGGGGTGAAGGCGATAGAGCAGGACAAAGACGGCTTTATTTGGGTTATGATGGACTATGAACTCTATCGTTTCGACGGCTATCATTATAAGAAGTACTATCCTTACTTTGCTTCGATGGCTCCGACGAAGAGATGGATTTTCAATAACATGGCATCCGACTCTTACGGCTATCTGTATGTGAATACGAATAACGGACTATACCGTTACGCACGGATTTCGGATCGGTTTGAACGAATCTTCGATACAGTTACACACGTCGAGGTCGATAAAGCGGATAATGTCTGGGTCAGATACCAGAACGTATGGAGCATCCTGAATGTGAATACGGGAGAACTCAATACTCCCTGCTATGACGGAAAAGAACCCACTTATAGCAATACGGCCTTTTGCATTCATAATAAAGACTTATATACATTTATCAATCGGAAAATCTATCGTTATAATTATGCCGAGAATAAGTTTGTTCTCTGTCTGACACTGCCAAATTCCGGTAATTGGAATATCCGTTTTGCCCAGGCATATATGGGAAAACTATGGGTGTTTGTCAGTAGGGAAGGAGTCTATAAGATAGACTTGTCTTCTTTCAAGATAGAAGATCATTATGAGCCCCTTCCCGAATATGATGGTGCTTCCTTACGGACATTCTATGTAGACAAAAAAGAAAATATCTGGTTCGGAACTATAGACGGTTTGTATATACTCAATCCTTCGAGCCGAAAGCTGACGCAATACAAGCATTCAGACACAGATCCTTTCAGTTTACCCAACAATTCTGTTTGGGAAATATGGGAAGACAGACAGTCTAATGTCTGGATCGGTACTTACTCCGGAACCTTATGCTATGTGAACATTAACGAGGACAATACTTTCAAAACTTATCATACACAGAACAGCGGATTGAATTACGCTACGGTAAGTGCGTTTGCCGAGGAGCGGGATTATCTTTGGATAGCTACGGAAGGAGGCGGCGTGAATCGGATGAACAAAGTTACCGGAGAATTCAGTTCCTTTACCGGTAAAAACTGTGAAACATCCAATAAGGTAAAATCGTTGGTGATAGATGCCGGTCATAACTTGTGGGTTTCTACGTTCAGGGGTGGTATGGATGTTTATGACGCCGGGCAGCATAAAGTGACTAATTACAAGTCTTCTCCGGACAATCCCCACTCACTGTTGGTGAATGATATCCGGAAAACCATTCTCGAAGGAGATTCGGGGATGTGGGTGGCTTATCAGTACCCCGCGCCGAAAGTCTCTTATTTCTCTTTCCGCGACAAGTCGTTTACCCATTTCAGTCTGGATAGCATACACGATTATGCCTATTTGTTCGATATTCTGCGGCAAGGAGAGAAAACGTTATGGGCCATCAGTAATGAAGCGCTTTATCGTATGGACATCAATACACATGCCGTGGAGAAAATCATTCCCAATGACTCCACGTATCTGGGGCTGTTTACTTTCTGCCTGGACGATTCCGGTAACATCTGGATTGGCACTATTGGTAACGGGCTTATCAAGTTTGATACCAATACTTCCAGCTTTATCTCGTTGAAGGATGAGTTGAAGCAGGATATTTATTCCATTTATAGTATTTGCTACGATGATGGTAATGTCTGGATGGGCACGGACGATGGACTGTTCCGTTATGATATAGCCGACAACCGCCTGATGAAGTTCGATAAAAGGGAGAACACGCAAGGGCAGGTTTATTACCCGCTGGCATCCATGAAAGGGAAAGACGGGTTGCTGTATTTCGGAGGTACGAACGGCTTTACCGTCATCGATCCAAAGAAGATATCCTATAATGACTGTAAACCTAAAGCCATTATTTCCGACTTTTTCATCGACCATGAGTCGGTTCATCCCAACTATGTGCTCAATGACTCGCTTACTACCGTTGTCCTGGGCTATGACCAGGTGAACTTTGGCTTTCAGTTTTCTTCCGATAACTATCACATCCCCGAGAAGAACCGTTTCAGATATCGCTTGAAGGGGTACAATAACTCCTGGATCACCACGAACGCGCAGCAACGCATCATCATGTACTCAAAAGTTCCGGCAGGCACCTATTACTTTGAAGTTTATGCGGCCAATAACGACGGCGTTTGGAGCGATAAACCCACGGTGATAAAGATAATAAGAAAGACCGCTCCCTGGTTCAGCCTGCCTGCTTATCTCTTTTATGTATTGGTTGTGATGGGCATCGCCTTCACCATCTACCGCCATTTCTCCGAAAAGAAGAGGTTGAAGATGATGCTTTACCACGAAAGTATCGAGAAAGATAAGAAGGAACAGATTCACCAGGCACAGCTGCGTTTCTTTACCAATATATCGCATGACTTCCGGACTCCGCTTTCCCTGATTCTTGCCGCTTTGGACAAATTGCGGCGTGACGGGCTGAAAGAGTACTATTACCGGATACTGAACGGCAACGTGCAGCGCCTGCTGAATCTGGTGAACGAACTGATGGACTTCCGGACAGTGGAGAACGGTATGATGAAGCTGGAATTGCAGCCGTTGGACATCAACCATTTTGTAAAGGAGATAGCCAATGATTTTATAGACTATGCGGAGCAACGGAACATAGACTTCCGCATAAAATGCGACGAGACTCTGCCTGCGGATATTTATGCCGACAAGAACGTTGTCGAGAAGATTGTTATGAATCTGCTGAACAATGCTTTTAAGTATACACCGGACAAAGGAAAGATTCTTTTGGAAACAAGATGCGGTAAGGACTTTGTATCCCGCTATAAGGATAGCTATACAGTAGGCGAAACGGTGGATAATGTCTTCTCCATTGTAGTGAGTGATACCGGAGTGGGCATATCCCGAGAGTCTATAAGCAGTGTTTTTGAAAGGTTCTATAAAGTGAATACGGTCAATGCCGATTCCCATCTGGGTACGGGAATCGGTCTGGCACTGGTAAAGAGCCTGGTATTGCTGTCTAAAGGTACTGTCTCTATTTATAGTGAGCGAGAGATGGGTACGGATATGATTGTCTGTCTGCCCCTTGACAGCAGTATCTTCGATGCTGCGGACTTCATGAAGCAGAAGGAACCCGTGCAGGAAGCTACTGTGCCGCCTGCTGCGGGTGAAGAGGCTACATCTGCCGAGCTGAAAGATATAGAGGAAGAGTTCCTTCCTTCTACTAAGAAGAAAATACTGATTACGGAAGATAATGTGGACTTGAGGGCCTTGATTGCCGAATCCTTGTCCGATGAATTCCAGGTGATGCAGGCCGGTGATGGGATAGAGGCGCTGAAACTGATCGGGGAGGTAGACTTTGACTTGATTATAAGCGACATCATGATGCCCAATAAAGACGGAGTCTCTTTGTGCAATGACATAAAAGGAGATGTGAACACCTCGCATATTCCCGTCATCCTGCTGACAGCCAAGACCAGCCTCGAAAGCAAGATCGAGGGGGTAGATTCGGGAGCAGACCTCTACTTCGAGAAACCGATTGATTTTACTTATCTGCGTTTGTCCATCCGGAACATATTCAGAAACCAGCAGCAGCTGAAGGAGCACTATGCCAAAAACTACTACGCCGACAGCAGCGAACTGGCTTCCAACGAGCAGGACACCAAATTCCTGAAACAGCTGATTGCTTTTGTTGAGGCCAATATGGACCAGCCGCAAATGGACGTTAACCTGATAGCCGAAGAACTGTTGATGAGTAGGAGCAAACTTTACACAAAAGTAAAAAGCCTGACCGGAAAATCGGTTGTAGAGTTTGTGTTGAACTGCCGCCTGCGCAAAGCCGCCCGATTGATTATCGAAGAGAACATGACGATGCGGGAAGTGATGATGCAGATCGGTATCGAAAGTCAGGCCTATTTCACCAATTCGTTTAAGAAAGTATTCGGTGAAACGCCTACCTCCTTTGCCGCAAAGCACAAAAACAGCGCTGAGGGATGATTTGGATAAAACAAATGGCAAATTGAGCAAAACGAAGAGAGGGGAATTGGCGTTCTTTGCAGAAACTTTTAAATTTAATACCATGAAAAGAATTTTGCAGATAACCGTTTTTCTCTCATTGTTGTCTGTGGGTACATTCGCCCAAACGCAACATCAAGTATTGCCTGCCGACCAGGAGATCCCTTTGAAGTATGGTGCCGACCGTTTAGGAAAACGTCAGGATGCCGCCATGCAGAAATTCCGTGACAATAGATTGGGTGCTTTCATACATTGGGGACTTTATGCCATCCCCGGCGGAGAGTGGAATGGAAAAGTATACAACGGAGCTGCCGAATGGCTGAAGTCGTGGGCGAAAGTTCCGTCGGACGAATGGATGAAACTGATGGAACAATGGAATCCCGAAAAGTTCAACGCCAAAGCCTGGGCAAAGATGGCCAAGAAAATGGGCGTGAAGTATGTGAAGATTACCACGAAGCACCACGAAGGCTTCTGCTTGTGGCCGAGTAAATACAGCAAATATACAGTAGCGCAGACACCTTGTAAAAAAGACCTGTTGGGCGAAATGGTGAAAGCCTACAATGACGAAGGAATCGACGTTCATTTCTATTTCTCGGTGATGGACTGGAGCAATCCGGACTACCGCTATGACATCAAGTCGGAAGAAGACGAAGCTGCTTTCGCCCGCTTCCTGGAGTTTACGGACAATCAGCTGAAAGAACTTGCCACCCGCTATCCTACCGTGAAAGACTTTTGGTTCGACGGTACCTGGGATGCCAGCATCAAGAAGAACGGCTGGTGGACGGCTCATGCAGAACAGATGCTGAAGGAACTGGTACCCGGCGTAACGATTAACAGCCGCCTGCGCGCCGACGATTACGGCAAGCGCCACTTCGACAGCAACGGCCATCTGATGGGCGATTACGAATCAGGATATGAGCGTCGTCTGCCCGATCCGGTGAAGGATTTGAAAGTAACCCGTTGGGACTGGGAGGCATGTATGACGGTGCCCGAAAATCAATGGGGATATCATAAAGACTGGTCTATAAGTTATGTGAAGACTCCGCTGGAAGTGTTGGAGCGCATTGTGCATGCTGTTTCTATGGGAGGCAACATGGTAGTGAACTTCGGACCGCAAGCCGACGGCGATTTCCGTCAGGAAGAGAAGGAACTGGCTGATGCCATCGGCAAGTGGATGAAGGAATATGGCGAATGCATTTATGGCTGCGATTATGCCGGTTGGGACAAACAGTCCTGGGGCTACTACACCCGCAAAGGAAAAGACGTGTATATGGTTGTCTTTAATCCTCCTTATTCCAGACATCTGGTAGTAAAGACGCCGAAGGGTACTACTATTACAAAAGCGGTTGTATTGAACGGAAAAGAAGTGGCAGTAATTGAAACCGCCCGCAACGAGTACAACGTGGATATGCCCGCCAAGACTCCCGACGGTCCGTTTGTCATCAAGTTGCAAGTAGAAGAAAATGCAAGTGCTGCGGATAAATACCGTGATGCGTTGACTTGATTCTAACCTATTAATATATATAATGTTATGAAGAAGCTTTTCCTTTTTCTGTCTTTCTTCTTAATAACCGTCACGCAGGTTGCCGCACAGCAAAGCTTTGATAAACCCGCTATAAAATCCATTATGAAGCGGGTGGCCGACTGGCAGATAGCCAATCCCAATAAAGGAGCGGAGCACGATGACTTGGACTGGACACATGCCGCTTTGTATATGGGCATGCTGGACTGGGCGGAACTCACCGAGCAGGAAGATGGAGACGACTCATATTACCAATGGTTGCTCCGCATCGGGCGGCGCAATCATTTCCAGGTAGGAAAGTGGATGTATCATGCCGATTTTATTGCCGTGGGGCAGCCTTTTATCGACCTTTACAAGAAATATGGCAATAAGAAGATGATTGCTCCCGTCATGGCGCGCGCCAACTGGATTGTGGAGAATCCTGCCGAAACTACCTTGGAACTGGATTATGGCAAATTGGAAACCCTGGACCGCTGGTCCTGGTGCGACGCATTGTTTATGGCTCCCCCTGTATATGCCAAACTTTATGCGCTGACCGGAGACAAGAAATACCTGGATTTCCTGAACCGGGAGTACAAAGCCACTTACGACTACTTGTACGACAAGGACGAACACCTCTTTTACCGCGACCGCCGTTACTTCGGCAAGAAGGAAGCCAATGGCAAGAAAGTGTTTTGGGGACGCGGCAACGGTTGGGTGCTGGGAGGACTGGCCGAAATCTTGCAGGCTCTTCCTCAGGACGAACCTTCACGCGCTTTCTATCAGGACTTGTTTGTAGAACTGGCTACCCGTGTGGCCGGTTTGCAGAGTCCGGACGGATATTGGCATGCCAGCTTGCTCGATCCGGCTTCCTATCCGTCGCCCGAAACGAGTGCAACCGGTTTCATCGTCTATGCGCTTGCATACGGTGTGAACGAGGGACTGCTCGACAAAACCGGCTTTATGCCGGTCATCGAGAAGGGCTGGAAAGCACTGACAGATGCCGTGGAACCTGATGGCAAACTGGGCTATGTGCAGCCGATAGGTGCCGATCCTCGTAAGGTGACGCGAGATATGACCGAAGTCTATGGAGTAGGTGCATTCCTGTTATCGGGATGCCAGATCTATAAGATGGCAGGCAAATGACCGAATAATAAAAAATGAATTAGAGAGCAACTGACAATGAGAAACAACACATTACTTTTATTAGTCATTGGGCTGATGTTGTGCATATCCGCTGGAGTGGATGCGCGCGAAGTGACATCTTTCAATGACGGTTGGGAATTTAAGAAAGGCCCGTTCTCCAAGGACGCCATGCAGGCTGCAAAGAAATGGAACGCCGATTGGCAGGAAGTGGCCATTCCCCATACTTGGAATGCAGAAGACATGCAAAAGAAAGCCGATGCTTTCTACGAAGGCGTAGGCTACTACCGCAAGAAGTGCACTTTCCCCGAAAGCCTGAAAGGCAAACGCATCTTCCTGCGTTTCGAAGGAGTGGGCGCATGTGCCGAAGTCTATATAAACGGCTACCTGGCCGGAACGCATAAAGGAGCCTATTCCGCTTTTGTATGCGAGATCGGTGCGCAGGTGAAGTACGGCGAAGAAAACGAAATCGTAGTGAAGGCGGACAACACCGCGCGTCCCGATGTAATCCCTACCAATCATATTCTGTTTGGCGTTTACGGAGGAATCTACCGCCCCGTATGGCTGGTTGTGACGGAACCTTGCAGCATCGTTGTGAACGACTGTGCCTCTTCCGGCGTGTATATCACCCAGAAGAATGTTTCAAAGAAATCGGCTGAAGTAACCGTAAAGGTGAAAGTAGATAATGCTACGATGGTGCCCGCTTCATTGGAACTGGAAAATGCCGTGTACGACAGGAACGGGAAGTTGGTGAAGAAAGACGTTCGCCCCTTTGAGCTGACTCCGCAAGGTGTGCAGAACTATTCTTCGCACTTCACACTGAGCAATCCCCATTTGTGGCAAGGACGCGAAGATCCTTACCTGTATAAAGTCGTATCGCGTCTTGTGCAGAACGGGCGTGTGATAGACGAAGTTGTTCAGCCGTTAGGACTCCGCAAGTACGAAGCCGTGGCAGGCAAGGGCTTCTTCCTGAACGGAAAGAAATACCCCATGTATGGTGTAACCCGCCATCAGGACTGGTGGGGACTGGGCAGCGCTCTCACCAACAAGGAGCACGATTTCGACCTGGCTCAGATTATGGATATCGGTGCCACTACCGTTCGCTTTGCACACTACCAGCAGTCCGAGTACCTCTATTCCCGTTGCGATACGCTGGGACTGGTCATCTGGGCAGAGATACCTTTTGTGAACCGCGTCACCGGGCAGGAGTGGGACAACGCCCACCAGCAGATGCGCGAACTGGTTCGCCAGAGCTTCAACCATCCTTCCATCTACGTATGGGGGATTCATAACGAGGTATACCATCCGCACGGCTACACCGCCGCCCTTACGCAATCCATTCACGACCTTTGCAAACTCGAAGACCCCGACCGCTATACGGTGTCGGTCAACGGTTACGGCACTGCCGACCATCCCGTCAATCAGAATGCCGATATACAAGGTATGAACCGTTACTTCGGCTGGTACGAAAGGAAGATACAAGACATCAAGCCGTGGGTGGAGAAGATGGAAAAAGAATACCCCTGGCAGCGCCTGATGCTGACGGAATATGGCGCCGATGCCAACATTGAACATCAGACGGAGCTTCTGGGCGATGCCTTGAACTGGACAAGTCCTTTCTATCCGGAGACTTTCCAGACCAAGACGCACGAGTATCAATGGAGCATTATCGCCCAGCATCCTTATATCATCGCTTCTTATCTGTGGAATATGTTCGACTTTGCAGTACCTACTTCGAGAAGGGGTAGCGTAGAAGCCCGCAACATGAAAGGCATGATGACCATCGACCGCAAAATCAAGAAAGACTCTTACTTCTGGTATAAGGCGAACTGGAGCAAGGAACCGGTGCTCTACCTGACGCAACGCCGGAATACGGATCGCGAGCGAAAAGAAACTTCCGTTACCGTCTATTCCAACATAGGTACTCCGAAGGTGTACCTCAACGGGCAGGAACTGACGGGTGTAAGAAAGGGCTATACCGATGTACATTATATCTTCGACAAAGTGGTGCTGGACAATGGCAAGAATGTGTTGAAGGCTACCGTTTCTTATCAGGGAAAAGAGTACACGGACGAAATAGAATGGAACTATCACGGAGAGCATAGCCGCGAGGCCGATTTCTTTGAGTATAAGAAAGAGCACGGTAGTTGGTAATACTTTCTAATACTTTCGTTGATAATACTTTTATAAGCAATACTATCTGTCATTCTCCTCCTCCCGGGAGGAGGGGAATTAAGATACTCTGCATCTATAGAACGAAAAAGAACTTTATTATAACTTTAATTTAATAGAAATATGACGAACTTTAAATCATTATTGTTAGGGCTTTGCATCGTGTTCGGTGCCTGCTCTACCCAAAGTCAGACTTCCACCCAGCAAACCAATGAATACGGTACGAAGTGGCAATGGGACAAGGGAACCATTGTAGTGGAAACTCCCGAGCGTCCGGCCGGACAGCAGAGCGTATTAGGCCTGACTACTCCCAAGATGGAAGTAGTACGCGTAGGATTTGTTGGACTGGGCATGCGCGGTCCTGGTGCCGTGGAGCGTTTCACGCACATACCGGGTACGCAGGTGGTAGCACTCTGTGACTACGAGCAGTCTCGTGCAGAGAAATGCCAGGAACTTTTAAAGAAAGCGTCTCTCCCCAAAGCCGCCATTTATTCGGGCGAGAAGGGGTACGAAGACCTTTGCAAGCGCGATGACATCGACTTGGTTTATATCGCTGCCGACTGGTTGCATCACTTCCCCGTAGCCATGTGTGCTTTGGAGAACGGCAAGCATGTAGCTATCGAAGTTCCTTCTGCCATGAACCTGCAGCAATGCTGGGATTTGATCAATATGAGCGAGAAGACCCGCAAGCACTGCATGATTCTGGAGAACTGCTGTTACGACTGGTTCGAGATGAACACCCTGAACATGGCACAGCAAGGCGTTTTCGGTGAAGTGATCCGTGCACAAGGCGCTTATATCCACAACCTGGAACCTTTCTGGGATCACTATTGGAAGAACGGCGAGAGCGACAAACTGGGATGGCGTCTGGACTACAATATGCGTCATCGTGGCGACGTATATGCCACTCACGGCCTCGGCCCCGTGGCACAAGCGCTCGATATCCACCGTGGCGACCGCATGAAGACATTGGTAGCTATGGACACCAAATCCGTGATAGGCAAGGCATTGGTGGAAGAAAGAGCAGACTCCGTTTGCAACAGCTTCCGCAACGGCGACCACACCACAACCATGATTCGTACGGAGAACGGTAAAGTGATTGAAATCCAGCACAATGTAATGACTCCCCAGCCTTACAACCGTCTCTATCAGTTGACCGGAACCAAAGGCTTTGCCAATAAATATCCCATATCCGGATATGCTCTTGCCGGCGATCAGTTGGCTGCTTCGGGCGTGCAACCGCAGGTGGACAATCTGAGTTCCCACAGTTTTCTGCCGAAGTCCGAAATGGAAGCGCTTGTAGCTAAGTATCAGCATCCCATCTTGAAGAAGTACGGTGAGATGGCCAAAGAAGTAGGCGGCCACGGCGGTATGGACTTTATTATGGACTGCCGTCTGGTATATTGCCTGCAGAACGGTTTGCCGTTGGATATGGATGTATATGACCTGGCTGAATGGTGCTGCCTGGCGGAACTTGGCACGCTTTCCATGGATAATAACTGTGCTGCCGTAGCATTCCCCGACTTCACCCGTGGCGAGTGGAATGTGGTGAAAGGTTACAAGCATGCTTATGCAAGTCCCGAAGAAGAAAAAGCTGCCGAGGAGAAAGCAGCAGCCATCACTGCCGAACTGAAAAAACAAGGCTCCAAAGAGTGGGCCGAAGCTGAATGATAAATTCTCTCTAACCTAATCTGAATTTACTTTTTTGTTGTTATTACCAGCACTCCATCACTATTGATTGTAATCTACTGAAAAATAAACGTTTAAACCGTGCTGGTAGTAGTGTAGGTAGCGTGACGGTAAATGGTTACCGTCACGCTTTTTTTCTCTAATATTTACTTCTGTTCTTCTGTAACTTCCTTATTTACAGCCTTAACGTACACTTTGTGAGACCCTCTCCCGATCGTGTCCAAATAACCTTTATTAACAAGCAAATTGAGGTCATTTAGCGCTTTGTTCTTCAAAAGTCCGGTGATTCCGCTATAATCCTTCCGCGTAATGAAGGGATGAGTGTCCAAATACGCCATCAAGCGGCGATAACGTTCGGCGCCACTCAGCTCCTGACTGTGGCGGAATCCGTATCCGGGACGTACGCGCTCCAGGAATCCGGCGCACCGCTTACGGAAGGCGGGGGAGACGCGGAAGTTCACCCTCCCGAAATAAATGCTTTGCGCGTGAATCTCCTTCTTGTCCTCCACGGGGCGGGCGCTTAGTCCCGCCGAAAAATAGCCCAGGTTGCCGAGCTGTACGTGGTGCCCCTCCGAGAGGTAATAAGAGATGCGCTCCTCGAATGCTGCCAGCAACCCTGCGATGTCTCCGGGGCTGAAGCTGGACATGGTGCTGATGTCGTTCACCAATCGTTCGGTGTCGATGGTACCCTTGTTTACGATACGCGGGTATAGGAGTTGTGTTTTGCCGTCGTCTTTAGCGCCCGGCATCGGTCTGAAATCATACTGTGCTGCCATAATGTTTATTGTTTTTAGTTTGAAATACATGGGTTTAGGTTCCGGGATACTGGTACTTTTTCTCTGTTATACTTGTACATAATGTGGAAAGGAAACGTGCAGAATATCCAAAAGCCTTATGTAAGACTTTGCCCCGCGCGCGGGGGCTGTCCGGCACAGGCTTGTGAACCGCCGGGCACACGTTGCCGGGCTGTTCGGCACACGTACGAGGGACGAAGTCTTACATTACCCAAAGATACAAAAATAATAAGGCGAATGCAAGTTTATGACCTTCTTTTTCTTAATTTTATCCAAGTATCTCAGACACTGCACAATGGCGTTCTTCATGAAGATAAATACCTCTTTTTGTTTGGATATACGAAGGCTTGTCCGTACCTTTCGGCCGCTTAAGAAATAGTTCTTATCCATTAAATATTAACAAAAGAATACGGCAAAATGAAAGTAACTTTGCTCAGAACCGATGCAAGCACCGGAAAAGAAACAATCAGCACTTGCGAGGCAGGTGCGTTTATGGAACGAATCAAAACAGAAACTAAAGGACAATACGTCAGCGGATTGCGCACGATGCTTAGCTATACGGCGGGCAAGGAAGATCGGGGTAGTTATGAACACATCGACCGCTTGCCACGTGTCTGTCCCTGTACGGAATGGGGACGAACCGCCGGAGGAGAGCGGAAAATGAAGCACTATAACGGCATCGTGATGCTTGATGTCCGGCAACTTGCCGGGCGTGCCGAAGTGGAACTGGTGAAAGAACGGGCGGCGCTTCTGCCCCAGACTTATGCCGCCCTTACCGGAAGCAGCGGGCGAAGCGTGAAGATATGGGTCTGCTTTGCCCTGCCCAATGGGAACCTGCCTCAGAAAGAGGAAGAAATAAACCTGTTTCATGCCCATGCCTACCGCATGACTGTGCAATGTTACCAACCGATCCTGCATTTTTCGATACAACTGAAGACGCCTTCGCCTTCGGACTGTTTCCGAATGACGCAGGACAGCCATCCTTACTATAATCCCGATGCCGTATCTTTCTGCCTGGAACAGCCGTTGGCAATGCCCGGCGAACAGACTTTTCGGCAACGCAAGCAGGCGGAGGAGAACCCGTTGCGGCGTTTACAGCCGGGATATGAGACTTCGCAAACCTTTACATTGCTGTTTGAAACAGCCCTGAATCGTGCTTTGGACGAAGTGGAGGAGTGGCGGCGCGACGATGACCTGCAACCGCTGTTGGTACATCTGGGCGTGCAATGTTTCAAGGCAGGCATCCCCGAAGAAGAGGCGGTGCGGCAGGTGATGATCCATTTCTATCGCGGTGCGGACGAGCAGACGGTGCGCACTACGCTTCGCAACCTGTATCGCGAATGTAAAGGTTTCGGCAAGAAAAGCATACTTACACCCGAGCAGGCCACTTGCCTGAAGCTGGAAGAATTTATGGAACGCCGTTACGAAATTCGTTACAATCAGTTGCTGGGTGACCTGGAATATCGGCAGCGCGACTCCATTCATTTCTATTTCCAGGTGATGGATCAGCGTGCCCGCAGCAGTGTGGCGATGGATGCCCTGCAGGAAGGCATCCGTGCGTGGGACAGGGATGTGAACCGCTATCTCACCTCCAATCGTGTGCCGCTGTACAATCCTGTGGAAGAATACCTTTGCGACACAGGTCGCTGGGACGGTAAGGACCGCATCCGTGCGCTGGCGGACTTGGTGCCGTGCGACAATCCGCATTGGCGGGAGCTGTTCTATCGTTGGTTCCTGAACATGGTGGCCCATTGGCGCGGGCTCGACAAGATGCATGCCAACAGCACTTCGCCGTTGCTGACCGGTGCGCAGGGGTATCGCAAAAGTACTTTTTGCCGGATCTTGCTTCCGCCCGAACTGCGCTTCGGCTATACGGACAGTCTGGATTTCAAGAGCAAGCGCGATGCGGAAATGTATCTGGGCCGCTTCTTACTGGTGAATATTGATGAGTTCGACCAGATCAACGTCCGGCAGCAGGGTTTCTTGAAGCATCTGTTGCAGAAGCCCGTAGCCAATCTTCGTAAGCCATACGGAAGCAGTATTCAGGAAATGCGGCGCTATGCATCGTTCATCGGTACGAGCAATCATAAAGATTTGCTTACAGATACCAGCGGCAGCCGTCGCTTTGTGTGTGTGGAGGTGAAGGCGCCTATCAATACCAATGTTACGATAAATTACAAGCAACTCTATGCCCAGGCGATGCACGACGTTCTGGAAGGCGAGCGTTATTGGTTCGACGATGATGATGAGGCTATCTTGAAAGAGACGAACCGCGAGTTCGAGCAAGTCAGTCCTCTGGAGCAGATGTTCCATTGTTGTTTCCGCTCTCCAGAAGAAGGGGAGGCGGGAGAGTATCTTTCGCCGATGCAGATTTTGGAGGTGCTGCATGGCAGGAACAGGGAGATAAAGCTGAATAGCACCAATATATGTAGTTTCGGGAGGATATTGAAGAAGAATGAGGTGAAGTCGAAACGGACGAATAAGGGGGTGCTGTATTGGGTGGTGAGGATGTGATGGAGTGAGTAAAAAAAGACAGCATGAATGATTGATGTATCCCATAGTCATTAGAGTAAAGATAAAACGCTTTTGAGTAAGGGATTTCTGGTGTTTTCCGTTAAATTTGCAGAAATACTTTGTAACCGAAATTATCATTTGTTATGGTGTTTTCTGACGATATCAGGAGGCTGTTACAACTTAGAAACAAAGATATTATAGAATCATTCTTTAACTGAAAATGTTATCTTGCTAATATTGCAAGTATATTTTGAGATTCAGATGTGTCATATACGATTAAAAACTCTTTAAACTTAATCTATACATATATGAAATTAGCGACACTTACCCTTTTGGGGATAATATGTACTTGCTTAACAAGTTGTTCTGTAGGTAAGAGTGAAGACGGCGATTTGCCTGTGCTTGATTTGTCCAAAGAATATCCTAAAGAAAAATTGGATATACGCGAGATTGCGGATGTTGAGTATATCCCATTGGAAACTACTGATGAATCTGTTCTTGGAATGGGGTTGGTATCTATGTCTGATGAATATATCATAATCAACTATTTTGGTAACATATTCTTCTTCGATAGGAAAACCGGAAAGTTTCTTTGGAAATTCAATCGAAAAGGAGGTTCGGGAGAAGAATATTCTACAGGAATTATTCTTATTGTCGATTTCCTTTCTGAGGAATGCTATGTTTATGACTGTGTCCGTAATAAAATTCTGGTCTATACCTATCATGGAGATTTTAAGCGCTCTTTTCCTATTAAGAAGGAAGGACTGCTACTAATCCCAACATACAATTATAATAAGGATTATTTGGTAGGATACAACAAATTTACGTCCCGTAGTGATTTCAAACTGTTAGATCCACATCCATATTATTTAATTAGTAAGCGGGACGGAAAAATAAGCCCTTTGCCTATAGACGTTGAGAACTCTATTAATACCAAGTTAGAGCGGAAATTTGTTAAGGGAGGTACATATTCTATTAGTCTTTCTGAAATGATTAATTTGCTGAAAGCTGGTGATGAAACATTTATTGGTGATTTTGCATTGGATACTCTTTATATCTCAAAGGAGCATAAATTAACTCCTGTTGCAGTTCAAAAGCCTGAAGTCTTTTCCTCCGATGTGCCATTAGTTGTTAGTGCGGATCTCTTTACAGATAGTTATATGGGGTTTTACGTTGTTAAAATGAGATATGTTCCGGAAGATCCTTATAAACCTCTGAATGAAGCCCCTTATTTGTATTGGAATCGTAAAACAGGGGAAATCCACCGTTATGAATTATATGACTCTAATATTCTGACAGAGAAAATACTTCGCCCTTTGATGTTTCATACGCAGCTTGATAAGAATCAGGCAATATTTCGTTTTAAAGCTGAATTTCTGGTTGAGCAATATGAAGCAGGTAAGTTGCGTGGTGAGTTGAAAGAGATTGCTTCAAAATTGAATATAGAAGATAATCATGTTTTGGTTTTGTGTAAATTCAAATAGTGGACGAACTACGGCAAGCAGCTTTCTGCTTCGCAGGAACTGAAAGGTACGGCCGACATCATTCTTGCAGACAGAAATGTATTGGAAAGGCTGCTGGCTCCGTTGAGGAAGATAATGGAATATAGCGAATAAGTCAAGTGCAGACCGTTTAAGTGATAAAATCGGATTTTAAAGCGCCGTTTTCTTACGATTATTCGCTTTAATCTCATTTTTTTCTTCAATTTGTTTGGAGTTTATAAAAAAGCCCTTACCTTTGCAGCACAATTAAAACAAAAAAGAGTAATAAAGATATTGAGTTATGAATCTACATACATCTATTAACCTGGCAGTCCTGCATATTATTCGCGTCGTGGTGGTGGCATCAAGAGCGTGAGAAAGGTTATGTATGTATTCGTACGTTAGAAGATAAATTATTAAGCCTTTCTCACAGTAGTGGGGGAGGCTTTTTCATTAAAAAGAAGATTGTAAAATGAAGCATCAGTTACGTAGTTCGTTCAGCACACAAGGTCGCCGTATGGCAGGAGCCCGTGCTCTATGGGCAGCCAATGGCATGAAGAAAGAACAGATGGGCAAGCCTATCATCGCTATAGTAAACTCGTTCACGCAGTTTGTTCCCGGTCATGTGCACCTGCATGAGATAGGACAGTTTGTAAAGGCGGAGATTGAAAAGCAAGGCTGTTTTGCGGCAGAGTTCAATACGATTGCTATTGACGATGGTATCGCTATGGGACACGACGGCATGCTTTATTCACTGCCTTCCCGAGACATCATTGCCGATAGCGTGGAATATATGGTGAATGCCCACAAAGCAGATGCTATGGTTTGCATCAGTAATTGCGACAAGATAACTCCGGGTATGCTGATGGCAGCGATGAGGCTGAATATCCCTACCGTGTTTGTTTCCGGTGGGCCGATGGAGGCCGGCGAGTGGAACGGACAGCATCTCGATCTGATTGATGCTATGATTAAGTCGGCCGACGAAAGTGTAAGCGATAAGGAGGTTGCCAAGATTGAGCAACATGCCTGTCCTACTTGCGGATGCTGCTCGGGCATGTTTACCGCCAATTCCATGAACTGCCTGAACGAAGCGATTGGTCTGGCCCTGCCCGGCAACGGTACGATTGTAGCTACCCACGAGAATCGCAAGAAACTCTTTAAGGATGCTGCCAAACTGATTGTAGAAAACGCAACTAAATATTACGAAGAAGGAGATGACAGCGTACTTCCGCGCAGCATTGCCACCCGTCAGGCTTTCCTGAACGCCATGACGCTGGACATTGCGATGGGTGGCTCTACCAATACGGTGCTTCACCTGCTGGCTGTGGCTCACGAAGCCGGAGCTGATTTCAAGATGGACGATATCGATATGCTGTCTCGCAAGACTCCATGCTTGTGCAAAGTTGCTCCCAATACCCAGAAATATCACGTACAGGATGTGAACCGCGCCGGTGGTATCGTTGCTATCATGAGCGAACTGGCGAAAGGCGGTTTGGTAGACACCACGGTACGCCGTGTGGACGGAATGACGTTGGCCGAAGAAATAGACCAATATGACATCACCAGCCCGAATGTATGTAAGAAGGCAATCAAGAAATACTCCAGTGCAGCCGGTGGAAAGTTCAATCTGGAACTCGGCTCGCAGGATGCATATTATAAGGAATTGGATACCGACCGCGCAACGGGTTGCATCCGCGACTTGGAACATGCTTATAGTAAGGATGGTGGTCTGGCTGTTCTGAAAGGAAATATTGCCCTGGATGGTTGCGTCGTCAAGACGGCAGGTGTGGACGAGAGTATCTGGAAATTTACCGGTCCGGCTAAGGTCTTTGATTCACAAGAAGCGGCTTGCGACGGTATATTGGGAGGAAAGGTCGTCAGTGGCGATGTCGTCGTCATCACTCACGAAGGTCCGAAAGGCGGCCCGGGTATGCAGGAGATGCTTTATCCGACTTCCTATATCAAATCCCGCCATTTAGGAAAAGAATGTGCACTGATTACCGACGGACGTTTCAGCGGCGGTACTTCCGGGCTGAGCATCGGACATGTATCTCCCGAAGCTGCTGCCGGTGGCAATATCGGCAAGATTAAGGATGGGGATATCATTGAAATCAACATTCCGGAGCGCACCATCAATGTGAAGCTGACAGACGAAGAACTGGCAGCACGCCCGATGACTCCCGTCACCCGCGACCGCGAAGTGTCCAAGGCACTGAAGGCATACGCCAGCATGGTAAGTTCTGCCGATAAGGGAGCTGTGAGGTTGATTGATTAATTGAAAATTGAGAAATAATAATATGGAAAACTTAATAACAGGCGCAGAAGCATTGATGCGCTCTCTGGAACATCAGGGAGTAAAGACCATTTTCGGTTATCCGGGTGGCAGCATCATGCCGGTATTCGACGCCTTATATGACCACCGAAAGAATCTGAATCATATCCTGGTTCGCCATGAACAGGGAGCAACCCATGCTGCACAAGGCTTTGCACGTGTATCGGGCGAGGTCGGCGTATGCCTGGTGACCAGTGGCCCGGGTGCTACCAATACCATAACCGGCATTGCCGATGCCATGATAGACAGTACGCCCGTCGTTGTCATTGCAGGTCAGGTGGGAACTGCTTTTCTGGGTACGGATGCTTTTCAGGAAGTGGACTTGGTAGGCATCACGCAACCTATTACAAAGTGGAGCTATCAGATTCGCCGTGCGGAAGATGTGGCTTGGGCAGTGGCACGTGCTTTCTATATTGCACAGAGCGGACGTCCCGGTCCTGTAGTGCTGGACTTTGCGAAGAATGCCCAGACGGAAAAGACGGAATATGTTCCTACCAAAGTAGATTATATCCGCAGCTATCTGCCCGTTCCCGAGATGGAACCGGAAGCTATACAGCAGGCTGCCGATTTGATAAATGGTGCCGAGCGCCCCTTGGTGCTGGTGGGACAAGGTGTAGAGTTGGGCAATGCACAGCAGGAGCTTCGTACTTTCATAGAGAAAGCGGAAATGCCTGCGGGTTGTACGCTGCTGGGACTCTCGGCTTTGCCTACGGAGCATCCTCTGAATAAAGGTATGCTGGGGATGCATGGCAATCTGGGCCCGAATATCAATACCAACAAGTGCGATGTCCTTATTGCCGTAGGTATGCGCTTTGATGACCGCGTGACCGGTAAACTGGCAACTTATGCCACGCAGGCAAAGATTATTCATTTCGATATCGACCCTGCAGAAATAGATAAGAATGTAAAGACAGATGTTGCCGTATTGGGTAATTGTAAAGAAACCCTGGCTGCTGTTACCAAACTCCTGAAACCGGCCAAGCATAAAGAGTGGCTGGAAAGCTTCCTTCCTTACGAAAAAGTGGAAGAGGAGAAGGTGATCCGTCCGGAACTATATCCGTCGGGAGATGCACTGAGCATGGGTGAGGTGATACGTGCTGTCAGCGAAGCTACTAACAATGAGGCAATACTGGTGACGGACGTAGGCCAGAACCAGATGATGTCCGCCCGCTACTTTAAATATACTAAAGAACGCAGCATCGTAACTTCCGGCGGCCTCGGTACAATGGGCTTCGGTCTGCCTGCTGCCATTGGCGCTACCTTCGGACGTCCTGACCGCACGGTCTGCGTCTTTATGGGTGACGGCGGCATACAGATGAACTTGCAGGAGCTGGGAACCATTATGGAACAAAAAGCTCCGGTGAAGATGATTCTGCTGAACAATAACTTCCTGGGTAATGTTCGTCAATGGCAGGCGATGTTCTTCAACGGACGATATTCGTTCACGCCGATGCTGAATCCGGATTATATGAAGATAGCTTCGGCCTATGATATTCCGGCGCAGAAGGTATTTACCCGCGAAGAACTGAAGAAGGCAATCGACGAAATGATTGCGACGGATGGTCCGTTCTTGTTGGAAGCATGTGTGATAGAAGAAGGTAATGTATTGCCGATGACACCTCCGGGTGGTTCGGTCAATCAGATGTTGCTGGAGTGCTGATTTTAAATAAATGGATTATATGGACAAGACATTATATACAATTATCGTTCATTCGGAGAACTTCGCCGGTCTGCTGAATCAGGTGACGGCTGTATTCACCCGTCGGCAAATCAATATCGAGAGCTTGAATGTATCGGCTTCTTCTATCAAAGGAGTACATAAATATACCATTACCGCCTGGACGGATAAAGATACCATCGAGAAGGTGGTCAAGCAGATCACCAAGAAGATAGATGTGCTGCAAGCGCACTACTTCACCGATGATGAAATCTATCAGCACGAGATAGCTCTTTATAAGATAACGACTCCTATCCTGGAGGAGAAACCGGAAATCTCCAAGATTATCCGTAAATACAATGCACGCATTGTAGAGGTGAACGGAGTGTTCTCTATTGTAGAGAAGAATGGCATGAGTGAGGAAATCACGAATCTATATGAAGAGTTGCGCGCACTGGACTGTGTACTTCAGTTTGTCCGTTCGGGTCGCGTGGCTATTACTACCAGCTGCTTCGAGCGTGTCAACGAATACTTGGCCGATCGCGAAGCAAAATATCGTCAAAGCAAACAAACGGAAGAATAATGAGTGAAAACAGTAAGATAGGTACTTATAAGTTCGTGGCCGAACCGTTCCACGTGGACTTTACCGGACGCCTGACAATGGGTGTCCTTGGCAACCATTTGCTGAATTGTGCAGGTTTCCATGCCGGCGACCGTGGTTTCGGCATTGCTACTTTGAATGAGGACAATTATACGTGGGTATTATCCCGCCTGGCTGTAGAACTGGATGAGATGCCCTATCAGTACGAAGACTTTTCCATTCAGACTTGGGTAGAGAATGTCTATCGTCTTTTCACCGACCGTAACTTTGCTCTTATCAATAAGGACGGGAAACGGATTGGCTATGCACGCTCCGTCTGGGCAATGATCAGCATGAACACCCGCAAACCGGCGGACTTGTTGGCTTTGCATAGCGGCAGCATCGTAGACTATGTGTGCGATGAGCCTTGCCCCATCGAGAAGCCCTCGCGCATCAAGGTTGCTTCGACAACACCGGCAGCCTCCGTGAAAGCGAAGTATAGCGATATCGACATTAACGGGCATGTGAACAGCATCCGTTACATAGAGCATATCCTTGATTTGTTCCCGATCGAGATGTATAAGGAGAAGCGTATCCGTCGCTTTGAGATGGCATACGTAGCCGAAAGTTATTATGGCGACGAACTTACCCTCTTCATGGACGATGCCGGCGACGGTGTTTATGAAGTGGAAGTGAAGAAGAATGGCAACGAGGTTGTCTGCCGCTCTAAAGTGATATTTACAGAGAAATAATAGAATATTAATCAACGGTGGCGTAAGCCACAAATAAAAACTGAAACAAAAAATGGCACAATTGAATTTTGGCGGTGTTATTGAGAATGTAATGACCCGCGAAGAATTTCCTTTGGAAAAAGCACGTGAGATTTTGAAAGATGAGACGATTGCAGTAATCGGTTATGGTGTGCAAGGTCCCGGACAGGCTTGTAACCTGCGCGATAACGGCTTCAATGTAATTGTAGGGCAACGCCCGGGAGCTACTTTCGAGAAGGCAGTAGCAGACGGATGGGTACCGGGTGAAACTTTGTTCGGTATCGAGGAAGCTTGCCAGAAAGGTTCCATCATCATGTGTCTGCTGTCCGATGCAGCCGTAATGTCTGTATGGCCTACTATCAAACCTTATCTGACTCCGGGCAAGGCTCTTTACTTCTCTCATGGTTTTGCTATTACCTGGAACGACCGTACCGGTGTGGTTCCTCCCAAAGATATCGATGTTATCATGGTTGCTCCTAAAGGTTCGGGTACTTCACTTCGTACCATGTTCCTCGAAGGCCGTGGCTTGAACTCTTCATACGCTATCTATCAGGATGCTACGGGCAAAGCTTTCGACAAGACTATCGCACTGGGTATCGGTATCGGTTCGGGTTATCTGTTTGAAACGACTTTCCAACGCGAAGCTACTTCCGACCTTACCGGCGAACGTGGTTCGTTGATGGGGGCTATCCAGGGATTGCTGTTGGCTCAATACGAGGTATTGCGCGAAAACGGCCATACTCCGTCGGAAGCATTCAACGAAACAGTGGAAGAGCTGACTCAGTCTTTGATGCCGTTGTTTGCTAAGAATGGTATGGACTGGATGTATGCCAACTGCTCTACTACCGCTCAGCGTGGTGCTTTGGACTGGATGACTCCGTTCCACGATGCTATCAAGCCGGTAGTTCAGAAACTGTATGACAGCGTAAAATCCGGTAACGAGGCTCAGATTTCTATCGACAGCAACTCTAAGACCGATTATCGCGAGAAGCTGAATGCAGAACTGAAAGCATTGCGCGAAAGCGAAATGTGGCAGACGGCGGTTACGGTTCGTAAACTTCGTCCGGAAAATAACTAATTACAGGTTGTACTGGATATATAAAGCCCCCTTCATTGGCGTATTGCTGATGGAGGGGGCTTCATATTATACAGAATATCTTCTCAGTCTAGTTGAACGCTGAATCGTAATATTGTCTATCTTTTATTTTTTTTTGTCTATTTAGAAATTGATAGGTTAGGGGTAAATTTGCAGCGGATAAAGGAATGTGGCAAAGGTATGATAAAACATTAAAGAGTATCAACATGAAAAAAGTAATACTGGCTTTTTATTTATTATTATCGACCTTTTCGTTGTCTGCTCAGACGGCTAAAAGGGAAATCGTTGTAGCACCGGTTCTTTCGGATTTTCCGGTGGAATTTTGCTTGTTGACTCATGGAGATAAGCAGTTTGTAGCTTATTATGCTCCCGATCATCAGATGATGGTAGCTTCCCGAAATATCAATGAAGATAAATGGTTATTTCAACCTCTGCCTTCAAAAATTGGGTGGGACGGTCATAACTCCATTGCAATGAAGGTGGATAGCGACAATCAAATTCATTTGAGCGGAAATATGCACGTGGCTCCTCTGATGTATTTGAGAACCACGAAGCCGTTGGATATTACTTCGTTTGAGGAAATTAATTATATGGTTGGTAAGGATGAAATGAAGGCAACATATCCGGCTTTTATGAATGGGCCGGACAATGCTTTTATTTATCACTACAGAGACGGTGGAAGTGGCGACGGAAATGAGATATTCAATGTTTATGATGTGAAGACTCAGACATGGAGCAGGCTCCTGGATAAACCTTTGACTGATGGTAAGGGACTGAGGAATGCTTATATGAGTGGACCGAGCTTGGGGCCTGATAATTATTATCATTTGGTTTGGGTCTGGCGGGATTCATATCATTGTGAAACAAATAATCACCTTTCGTATGCCCGCAGCCGTAACTTGAAGGATTGGGAGAGTGTGGACGGAAAACGCGTAGAACTTCCGATAACGATTGAACAGGAAGAATTGTGGGTTGATCCGGTACCTGTAAAAGCAGGACTTATCAATGGAGGGGCACAAGCTGGATTCGATAATGAGAACCGTTTGCTTATCACTTATCATAAATTTGATAAGAATGGTAATAATCAGGCATATATAGCCCGGTTTAATCATGGAGAATGGGAAATCAGGCAGATAAGTGATTGGGATTACAGGTGGTATTTCTCTGGTGGAGGTAGTATCGTTTTTGAAATAGGCATAAAGGGGGCTCAAAAATATGGTAATAATCTGGTGAAGGTTAATTATAGTCATGTCAAGTATGGAGAAGGGTATTGGCTGGTTGATGAAAATACCTTGGAGGTGGTTAAGACTGTAACAGTAAAATCTCCGTCGGCGAAGGAGACGCCTATGGATAAACCAGCGCTATCTATGATAAAGAAAACGGTAAATGATTGTGGTAAAGGATTTAAAGGGAAGAAGTTCCGTCTGGAATGGGAAACCTTGCCTCAAAATCGTGATACGATGCGTACAGGAGTGCGCGTTGAGCCGACAATATTGAAGGTTATTGAGGAGACGATTCAGTAATCATAAATAATTATTATAAGATACTTATGAAAAAAGCAGTTGTGTAATTTACTTCTACTTAGGTCAAACAGATGATGCATTTTACACAGATGCATCATCTGATGAAACAGGCTTTGTCTTGCCTGAAAATTCTATGAACTTCCGGTAGAAAGCATGATGCTCTAATGTGGCTGCTTCTCCTAATATTACCAGTTTCATGCGGGCACGGGTGATGGCGACATTCATTCTTCGCAAGTCATTGAGAAAGCCGATTTGTCCTTCTTCATTGGCACGGACAAGGCTGATGAAGATGACGTCGCGTTCTTGTCCCTGGAAACCATCTACGGTATTCACGGTGAACAGGCTGCGATAAGGCCTGAGTGCGGCATCTGCCTTGAGCTTGTTACGGAGATACTGTACCTGTGCTTTGTAGGGAGAGATGATACCGAAATCAATCCGTTCTTCCAGAATCCGGCTTCCGCCAATCCGGTTGATGTAAGCTTTCAGTTCCAGTAACAGTAAATCTGCTTCTGCTTTGTTGATGCGTCCGAATGTCTCGCCTACAAATTCTTCTTTGAAGTCCATTTCCGAAGTGTCTATCCAGCTGATTGCACTGTCCCAATCCAGGATTCCCCGGTAACGTACTTCGGGAGCAGCTTCCAACTCTCCGTTATAGAACCATTGGGATGGAAACTTCATGATGTCCTCGTGCATGCGGTACTGCACCTTCAGCAGAGAGACTACTGCGGGCTTATTGACTACCACTTTCTCCATCAACGTACGTTCCAACCCTCCGCGGGCAGCTTCATAACATTTTATGGTAGGTGGTAGCTGGCAATGATCGCCGGCCAATATCACGCGGTCTGCTTTACGGATGGCAATCCAGCAGGCGGCTTCCAATGCTTGGGCGGCTTCGTCGATGAAAAGAGTACCGAAACGGCGGCCGTTGAGCAGTCGGTGGTTACTGCTTACCAAAGTAGAGGCTATGACGTGTGCCCCATCAAAAAGATCGGCATTGATTTGTATCTCCAGGGCAGTGCCGCGGTCGCGCAGACGACTCATACGACTGCGTACCCCTTCGCGCTCATCGTAACTGCCACGCCGGGCACGTCCGCCGAGTTCGCGGAGATTCTTCCGGATGCTCCACAGTTCCGGGTAGAGAGGATGATTCTCAAAACGCCGTTCGTAGGTAAAGGACAGCATCTTATCATTGACACGGGTAGGATTGCCGATACGCAGCACATTGACGCCTCTGTCCACCAGCTTCTCCGAAATCCAGTCGACGGCTGTGTTGCTTTGGGCACAGACCAGCACTTGCGGTTCACGGTGGAGGGTTTCATAGATGGCTTCTACGAGCGTAGTGGTCTTTCCGGTTCCCGGAGGACCGTGCACAATGGCTACGTCGCGGGTACATAATACTTTGTTTACAGCCGTTTCCTGCGTTGAGTTCAGCCAGGGAAAGCGCACGGGATAAAGTTCACGAAACCCGGCTTTGGCTGTTCCCAATAGAATATCCCTCAGCTCGGACAAACGATTGCCTTTTGCGCGAAGCACATCTTCCAAAGCCTCGAACATCGTTCGGTAGGACGTTTCATCAAAATAAAGTTGTACACCGAGGTTTTCTGCTTCTTGTACTTCCATGATGGCGCCTGCTCCAGGCATCACCACTACCATCCGTGCTTCATCTGCATAACTGACAGTGGCAATAAAATTCATATAGGAGATTCTTCCATCAGCAGACTGACGGAAAAAACAAACGGGGCGACCGAACTCAAAATTATGTTCTATATCAGTATTTTCACTACGTGTAATCTCTATTACTAACTGATTCAGTGAATTATAGTAACTTCGTCCCGGAGTGGCAGGATACCAGCAAAGGCCGCGTTTCACTTTTCGGGCAACACCCATATTTTCTGTTTGCCGCTTAAATTCCTCCTTTTCGTATTCGTACTCCATACGCAGCAGGAGTTGATGCTTCTGGAGATGTATGGTGGGACTGTTTGAATCTTCTTCTTTCATGGCTGCAAAGGTAATAATTCTTCGCTTTCGGTGGAAGAAATGCTTTATTTTGTTAAACTTTTCCTGCTTTTCATTTGTTTATTATATTAATTTGTAATCTTTACAATATTGAAAAACAAAACAAATAGTGGTTATGGTTTATGACTTAGTGATGCTTAAAGCGTTTTATGCTGCTTATGCTCAGAAAATAGAACGCGTTCGGAACGTACTGCAACGCCCAATGACGTTGGCAGAAAAGATTTTGTATGCTCATTTATATAATGAGAAAGAAGTAAAGGACTATAAGCGGGGAGAGGAGTATGTGAATTTCCGTCCTGACCGTGTGGCTATGCAGGATGCAACGGCACAAATGGCCTTGCTGCAATTTATGAATGCGGGGCGCGACCGGGTGGCAGTTCCTTCGACGGTGCATTGCGACCATCTGATTCAAGCCTATAAGGGTGCAAAAGAAGACATTGCAACAGCTACCAGGACGAATGAAGAGGTTTACAACTTCCTCCGTGATGTCTCTTCCCGCTATGGCATCGGCTTCTGGCAGCCGGGTGCAGGCATTATCCACCAAGTGGTGTTGGAGAATTATGCTTTTCCGGGAGGCATGATGATTGGAACAGACTCTCATACCCCTAATGCCGGCGGATTGGGAATGGTAGCTATCGGTGTAGGTGGTGCCGACGCGGTAGACGTAATGACCGGCATGGAATGGGAATTGAAGATGCCTCGGTTGATAGGGGTGCACCTGAAGGATAAATTGAGCGGTTGGGCTGCTCCTAAAGATGTAATTCTGAAGTTGGCAGGCATTCTTACGGTAAAAGGCGGTACGAACGCTATTATTGAATACTTTGGTCCGGGAACGGCATCGCTTTCTGCTACCGGAAAGGCGACTATCTGTAATATGGGAGCGGAAGT
The DNA here is from genome assembly GCF_038448625.1 of Bacteroides sp. GD17. NCBI lineage: Bacteria > Pseudomonadati > Bacteroidota > Bacteroidia > Bacteroidales > Bacteroidaceae > Bacteroides > Bacteroides sp. GD17. Next base: position 113,739 of record NZ_JBCEZS010000012.1, on the reverse strand, counting down.
AGGCGCTACCACTTCTCTCTTCCCGTACGACGAACGTATGGCTACGTATTTAAAGGTAACCGGACGTGAAGAAGTTGCAGAACTGGCTACTTCCGTAGCTGCCGACCTTCGTGCCGATGAAGAGGTACTGGCAGATCCGGAGAGATACTATGACCGTATCATCGAAATAGATCTTTCTGACTTAGAACCCTATATAAACGGTCCGTTTACTCCGGATGCTGCCACACCTATTTCGGAATTTGCAGAAAAAGTATTGCAGAACGGTTATCCCCGTAAGATGGAAGTCGGCTTGATAGGTTCCTGCACAAACTCTTCTTATCAGGATTTGAGTCGTGCTGTTTCTCTGGCCCGGCAGGTTACGGAAAAGGATTTGCATGTAGCTGCTCCTTTGATTGTCAACCCCGGTTCTGAACGGATACGCGCTACTGCGGAACGTGACGGAATGATAGAAATTTTTGAGAAAGTAGGTGCCATCATTATGGCCAATGCCTGCGGCCCTTGCATCGGACAGTGGAAACGTGAAACGGATGATCCTACCCGCAAGAACTCCATTGTAACTTCTTTCAATCGTAATTTTGCTAAACGTGCCGATGGTAACCCGAATACTTATGCTTTTGTCGCTTCTCCCGAACTGACAATGGCGCTGACTATTGCCGGTGATTTGTGCTTCAACCCGTTGAAGGATACATTGGTAAATGGTCGTGGCGAGAAAGTGAAGCTTTCCGAACCCGTAGGTGAGGAATTGCCTCCACAAGGTTTTGAGTCTGGGAATGAAGGATACATTGCACCGGCTAATGTCAAGAAAGACATTGTAGTCGATCCGCACTCACAGCGTCTGCAATTACTGACACCTTTTCCTGCTTGGGATGGAATGGATTTACTGAACATGCCTCTGCTGATTAAGACACAAGGCAAGTGTACTACCGACCATATCTCGATGGCAGGTCCGTGGCTCCGCTTCCGCGGTCACTTGGAAAACATTTCGGATAATATGCTGATGGGGGCTGTCAACGCTTTCAATGGAGAAACGAACAAAGTATGGAACCGTTCTACCAATACCTATGGAACCGTATCCGGTACGGCGAAGCTTTATAAATCGGAGGGAATTCCTTCTATTGTTGTGGCCGAGGAAAACTATGGCGAAGGTTCCAGCCGCGAACATGCTGCTATGGAGCCGCGTTTCCTGAATGTGCGTGTTATCCTGGCAAAGAGTTTTGCCCGCATCCACGAAACGAATCTGAGGAAACAAGGCATGCTGGCATTGACTTTTGTTGATAAAGCTGATTATGACAAAATTCAAGAGCACGACCTGCTTTCCGTTATCGGACTGAAAGACTTTACTCCGGGACACAACCTGCATGTCGTTCTTCACCACGAAGACGGTAGTAAAGAAAGTTTTGAAGTACAACATACTTATAATGAACAGCAGATAGGCTGGTTCCGTGCCGGTTCTGCACTTAATGCAAGATAGAATATGGAAAAAATTACCGTACCTTTTATAACAGGTGATGGAGTGGGGGCGGAAGTGACCCCATCCATGCAGACAGTTGTGGATGCAGCTCTTAAAAAAGCCTACAATGGAGAGCGAAGCATCGAATGGAAAGAAGTATTGGCCGGAGAACGTGCTTTCAACGAGACAGGCTCCTGGTTGCCGGACGAGACGATGGAAGCTTTCCGTACTTACAAAGTAGGTATCAAAGGTCCGTTGACAACGCCTATCGGCGGTGGCATCCGTTCATTGAACGTGGCGTTGCGGCAGACACTCGATTTATATGTTTGCCAGCGTCCCGTACGTTGGTATAAAGGAGTGGTTTCGCCGGTGAAAGAACCGCAGAAAGTGAATATGTGCGTGTTTCGTGAGAATACGGAAGATATTTATGCCGGCATCGAATGGGAAGCCGGTACACCGGAAGCTGAAAAGTTCTATCGTTTCCTGCACGATGAGATGGGAGTAACGAAAGTCCGTTTCCCGGAGACTTCTTCGTTCGGTGTGAAACCTGTCTCTAAAGAGGGAACGGAACGCCTGGTGCGTGCAGCCTGCCGGTATGCACTCGAACATGGTTTGCCTTCCGTGACGTTGGTGCATAAAGGAAACATCATGAAGTTTACCGAAGGCGGTTTCAAGAAGTGGGGTTATGAATTGGCAGAGCGTGAGTTTGGCAAAGAAATAGCCGACGGACGCCTGGTGATTAAAGATTGTATAGCTGATGCCTTCTTGCAGAATACGCTGCTCATTCCTGAAGAGTATTCCGTCATTGCCACTCTGAACCTGAACGGAGATTATGTTTCCGACCAGTTGGCTGCTATGGTGGGTGGCATCGGTATTGCTCCCGGGGCAAATATTAATTATAATACGGGGCATGCCATCTTCGAAGCTACTCACGGAACTGCCCCTAATATTGCAGGAAAAGATATTGTGAATCCTTGTTCTATCATTCTCTCCGCAGTGATGATGCTCGAATACCTCGGTTGGAAAGAGGCGGCATCCTTGATAGAAGAAGCGTTGGAAAAAAGCTTCACCGAAGCCCGTGCTACTGCCGATCTGGCTCGTTTCATGCCTGGTGGCGTTTCTCTGCCCACTTCCGTGTTTACCCGCGAGATAGTGAAAAGAATAGAAAAGTAAGAATAACGATTAAAACGAACGAATTATGAAAAAGGAGTATTTGATTTACAAGCTGTCCGAGGATTTGAAAGAAGCTACCCGGATTGAGAACGAACTGTTCAAGAAGTTTGATGTGAAGCGCGGTTTGCGTAATGAAGACGGGACGGGTGTGCTGGTCGGTCTGACCAAGATTGGTAATGTAGTAGGCTATGAACGTATTCCCGGTGGTGGTTTGAAACCGATCCCCGGTAAATTGTTCTATCGTGGCTACGATGTAGACGACCTGGCACATGCCATTATCAAAGAAAAACGTTTCGGCTTTGAAGAAGTGGCCTATCTGCTGCTTTCCGGTCGCTTGCCCGACAAGGAAGAACTGGCATCTTTCCAGGAGTTGATTAATGACAATATGCCGTTGGAGCAGAAGACCAAAATGAATATCATTGAACTGGAAGGAAACAATATTATGAACATCCTGGCCCGTAGCGTACTCGAAATGTATCGTTTCGATCCGGCTGCCGATGATACTTCCCGCGATAATCTGATGCGTCAGAGTATCGAGTTGATATCTCAGTTCCCTACTATCATTGCTTATGCCTATAATATGCTTCGCCATGCTACTCATGGACGTTCGCTGCACATTCGTCATCCGCAAGAGAATCTTTCCATTGCCGAGAACTTCCTTTATATGCTGAAAAAAGACTATACGCAATTGGATGCCCGCACGCTCGACTTACTGCTGGTATTGCAGGCAGAACATGGTGGTGGTAATAACTCAACTTTCACTGTACGCGTCACTTCATCGACCGGAACAGATACTTATTCGTCCATTGCCGCAGGTATCGGTTCCTTGAAAGGCCCGCTTCATGGAGGAGCCAATATTCAGGTAGCCGACATGTTCCATCATCTGCAGGAAAATATCCGGGACTGGACGAATGTGGACGAAATAGATACTTACTTCACCCGCATGCTGAATAAGGAAGTCTATAACAAGACCGGACTAATCTATGGTATCGGCCATGCCGTCTATACCATTTCAGATCCCCGTGCCGTCTTGTTGAAAGAGCTGGCTCGTGACCTGGCTCATGAAAAAGGCAAGGAACGTGAATTTGCATTCCTGGAATTACTGGAAGAGCGTGCCATCGCTACATTCGGTCGCGTGAAGAATAACGGTAAGACGGTTTCGAGCAACATTGACTTCTATTCCGGCTTTGTATACGAAATGATCGGATTGCCGCAAGAGATCTTCACTCCTCTGTTTGCTATGGCTCGTATCGTGGGCTGGTGTGCCCATCGTAACGAAGAGTTGAACTTTGAAGGCAAGCGTATTATCCGTCCGGCATATAAGAATGTGCTGGAAGAGGTTTCTTATATTCCTATAAAGAAACGATAGTAGTAACAAATTGAAAGTGTCTCAGAATAGTAGAACCAATCTATTTTGAGACACTTTTTGCATTATTTCTTGTAGCGCAACTGGCGTAATAAATTCAATCCTTTCTTTATGATATGTTTCTATTTCCGAAACAATCTCTATTAACTTTTTCTTCTGGCGCAAAAATGTTCTTTTTTTGTTCCTTGTTTTTCGTATTGGGTAGTGGATATTTTAGATAATTTCATTAATAGTTGTCTCCCTTTGCTTCCTGGTTCCTATCTCAGAAATGAATGTAATTCCTGGTCTCCTATAATACTCCGATATTTGCAATATGAGATTTGGGTGAGCCGTATGGCTTGATATACATATCTCATATCGTAAATTCATAAAACCAGTTAATGAATTGATTTCAATTACACCTGAGGTTGTGGGAGTTTTTCTCCCACAACCTTGCTTTTGTAAAAGAGACATTTGCTGCAATGGCAGTTCCTTCTTCTTATTGCTTGATAAGTGGGATTGCTGTGGGAAGTTGGTTATAGCGTTTCAATGATCTTTTTTTGTTGTTGGAAGTAGGCGATGCGTTGGGCTTCTCCGCTTCCTGTAATCAAAGTGGAATGCCTTCTTAAGGATTGTATCCATTCTTTTTGTATCTGGCAGATGTAAGGACTTTGAGAATCCATGGAGTTGATAGAGAAAACTCTGATGAGGCTGATTTGAAAGTCTTGCTTGCTGATGAAGCTATAGGTTGCTTCGAAGTTAATATTCGAGAGATAGATGTAAAGTTCATTGTCTTCATTGAATTTGCCTTTGACAGATAAGTATTCCAGTTCAATGAGCAATTGTTGTAATTCCTCTTTTAAGATTGCGACGTCTGTACTGGAAATCAGTCCCAACTCTGCAAAATACTTTATCTCTTTTACAAAAGAGTAGAAAATGCATGTATCCCATATGAAGTATGTTTTTCTATTCATCTTTATATTTTCACCCAGCTTCTTGTGTGCATTGATAATTTTCTCCGGTGCTTTCAGGTCAGACAAGGAATGCGGGGTTTTTATTTTTCCGTTTTGATACATCCATCGGCATAAACGGAATCTGGAAAGATAATCATAAGAGGAATAGAGAGTAAATGGAATGGTATTGGAGGCTGTATATATTTCAGAACTGTTGTCTCCTTTGGTAAAATGAATGAGTTGCAGATAGCGGTCTATAATTTCATAATAACTTTCAAAAAGATCTTGTGAATATAATAAATTCAAATCAAAAGTAACCCGGTTTGACAAGTGATTACCTATGACTTGATCGATGGAGATGCCCAGACTGGTAGATATCGTTGCTATTTCATCAAAGGTGAACGCTACTTCCCCGCGCAGTCTGCGATAAATGGCTTCTTTCCCTATACATAGGGTTTCAGTCAGGTAGTTCGCTAAATTCTGTCCTTGGGGAAGTCTTTCTTTCATCTTACGAATCAAGTCATTTACGATATAATTCTTCATCTCAATTTTCTTATTTTAGTTGGTAAATGCGTGCCCTTATTTGGAACTTGCAAATATAGAGGTTGTGAGCGAAATATTAATGCTTTGTACCATGTATAGATTGAGAATAGTCTTTCTAATTTGGAAAAAAAGAGATGCTTAAAGTTGTATATGATGAAAAAGAGCTTCAAATACTTGCAGAAATTGCGATAATGGAAACAAAAAAAGAGCAGCGTTGCGTTTACCGAAAATCGCAATTACAATGTGTTGATAACCTCTCGTTGCTGCTTGAAGAATTGAATTCGTTGCATTTCTCCGCTTTCAGATATCATCGTCGAGAACTTCTTTAGTGATTGAATCCAATCTTTTAAGCTGGAAAATATTCCTTTGTCTTGTGTAGTGATTGAATTGATGGAATATATGCGAATCATACTGATTTGTAATGAATTTGTTTGCAGGTAACTATAAGTAGCTTCGAAATTCATATTTGATATATAAATCTTTACGTCATTGCCCGTTTCGGATTTACCGCGGGTAGACAATACTTCCAACTCGTCTATTAATAGGAATAAATCTTCTTTGATTTTGTTTTTATCTTCTTCTGAAAGCAGATGGATATTGCAAAAATACTGGATATCATTGACCAGATGCTGGAAAATCATATTGTCCCAGATATAAGCAGTAGAACGAATATGTGATGTCATATGAGCAAATTCTCTTTGCATGTTCACTAACTTTTGTGGGATTTCGAGTGATTTAAAGCATTGGCAGTTTATGCTTTCATTCTGGTACATCCATTTGTAAAACCGGAACTTGGACAGACTGTCATACTTCAGCGACAGAGTCTGAGGGATGATGTTGGAGGAAGTTCCCATTTCAGAACTGGGATCGTCTTTGATTGAGTGGAAGATCTTCACGTCTTTTTCCAAAATAGAATAATAGGTTTCAAAGGGATCTTTATGGTCTACTATATTTATGTTGAATACAGCATTGTCACGAAAACTTGTACCTATAATTTGATCTAGCGATATACCTAACTTTCTGGAAACAATGCTTGCTTCCATCATCGTAAAAGGTACTTCGTTTCTCAGACGGCGGTAAATAGCCTCTTTACCTATGTAAAGAATATCCATTAAGACATTGGCAAGATTATCTTTAGGGGAAAGCTTTTCTTTTACGGCGTTAATTAATGCTGCGTTTAATTCATTTGTTATCATAATCTTTGTGTAAGTTGATGTCATTCATATAACACTTTTAAGAATGTATTTGTTTCGAAAAACGTAAAAAATCCATTGAAAGGGATGATATTGGCGGAAAACGTAATAACGTAACGAGGAATGTTCACATGTAGAAAGGCGTAAGATTGGCAATGTTTCTTTTAAGTCATAGAAATACATTAACTCTGATGTAACTTTGCCATGCTATTTAAAGATTCCTTTATCTTATTTAGAGGATAAGAAAAACGATAATTGAAATGTGTGATAAAAAACAAATAGATAATAACCCTGAAGTAATTGTAAATGGTGATATCCCTGTTATTAAAGATGTATATGATCCGTTGACGGGTTTGCGTGACGGCACTATTACACCAAATGCTCCTATTGTGGTCACTGGGGAAAATCTGTGTTTGTCCTTGCCCGAAAATATGGTTTTGGGCCTTTCTCCTGCCGAAAACAGTGAACAGCTGATTAGGATTAAGACAGTGTGTAAGCATACTGATACCCAAGTGTTGATAGTTCTTCCTGATTTGCTTCCGGGAACATATCATCCGGTGATGGAAATACGCATGGAAGGAAAAGTTTGTTCAACTTATATACTGCCGGTACTATGGACAGTGCGTGATGAAGGGAATTCCGTTTATCTTCTCCGGAGGGACCGGAGTATATTGATTTGACGGGAATATTCTTAAAATGTCACGATAAAACGTTTTTAATTTCGTGCGTTTTCTCTATATTTGCTGCATCTAAATGAAAGAGTATGGATCAGGAATCCTTTCAACTGTTTTTAGGTGCAATGAGTATAGTGGCGCTTTTAGTTTTTGTTGCACTCTATTTTGTCAAAGCCGGTTACGGAATGTTTCGTACTGCTTCGTGGGGAATTTCAATCAACAATAAGTTGGCTTGGATACTTATGGAAGCACCGGTGTTCTTTGTTATGTTCTGGCTTTGGGGTAGGAGCGGAACCGGTTTTTCTATTCCCCAATATATATTTCTTTTGTTGTTTCAATTGCATTATCTGCAACGTGCCTTTGTTTTCCCTTTCTTACTAAAAGGTAAAAGTCGGATGCCGGTTGCCATCATGCTGATGGGTATTGTATTTAATGTACTAAATGGAATGATGCAGGCTGGCGGACTGTTCTATTTTGCCCCGGATAATTTGTATGCCGGTGGCTGGACGTATCTATTGCAGTTTCATGCGTTAATAGGTCTTATTCTGTTTTTTCTCGGTATGGGTATTAATTTGCATTCCGATCATATCATCCGTCATCTTCGTAAACCGGGAGATACCAGGCACTATCTGCCTGAAAAAGGATTGTACCGCTATGTGACATCTGCTAATTATTTCGGTGAATTGATTGAGTGGGCCGGTTTTGCTGTATTGACGGCTTCTCCGGCTGCCTGGGTGTTCGTATGGTGGACATTTGCTAATCTGGTGCCGCGTGCCAATGCCATTCATAGGCGTTATCGGGAAGAGTTCGGGGCTGCTGTGGGATGCCGGAAGCGGATTATACCTTTCATTTATTAAGTGAGATATTATGGAATCTAAGCTATTTACTCCCATTACTTTGGGACCATTGACATTGAGAAACCGTACGATTCGTTCTGCTGCTTTTGAAAGTATGTGCCCGGGCAATGTTCCCTCGGATATGTTGCTCGATTACCATCGTTCGGTAGCTGCGGGTGGTGTGGGGATGACGACTGTTGCCTATGCGGCAGTAACCCAAAGCGGATTATCTTTCGACCGTCAGCTATGGATGCGCCCCGAGATTATTACGGGGTTGCGGCGTATAACGGATACAGTGCATGCCGAAGGGGCTGCTGCCGGTATTCAATTGGGGCATTGCGGGAATATGTCTCATAAAAGTATTTGTGGCTGCCTCCCCGTGGGAGCTAGTGGAGGCTTCAACCTTTACTCTCCGACTTTTGTCCGTGGGCTTCGTGCCGATGAACTTCCGGGGTTGGCTCGTGCTTATGGTCGTTCTGTGAATTTGGCCCGAGAAGCCGGTTTTGATTCGGTGGAAATACATGCAGGGCATGGTTATCTGATCAGCCAGTTTTTGTCTCCTTCAACTAATCATCGCAAGGATGAGTTTGGCGGTTCGTTGGAGAACCGGATGCGGTTTATGGATATGGTGATGGAAGAGGTGATGAAGGCTGCCGGTAACGATATGGCTGTTCTTGTGAAGATGAACATGCGTGATGGCTTTCGTGGAGGTATGGAGATAGACGAAACGATGCAGGTGGCCAAACGCTTGGAACAATCCGGTGCCCATGCGTTGGTACTGAGTGGTGGCTTTGTCAGTAAGGCTCCGATGTATGTGATGCGGGGAAAGATGCCTATTCGTTCCATGACCCATTACATGACTTGCTGGTGGTTGAAGTATGGAGTACGAATGGTTGGCAAATGGATGATCCCCAGTGTACCTTTCAAGGAAGCTTATTTTCTGGAAGATGCTTTGAAATTTCGTGCGGAACTGAAAATGCCGCTTGTTTATGTAGGAGGATTAGTTTCGCGTGCCAAGATCGATGAAGTGCTGGACAATGGCTTTGAGGCAGTGCAAATGGCGCGTGCTTTGATTAATGAACCGGATTTCGTGAACCGTATGCTTGCTGAGGAGAATGCCCGTTGTAATTGTACGCACAGTAATTATTGTATTGCGCGGATGTATTCCATAGAAATGGCTTGTCATCAACATTTGCAGGAGGAACTTCCGGCTTGTCTGAAAAAAGAAATAGAGAAATGAAACTTGCTATTATCACCGGTGCCGATGGCGGTATGGGTACAGAAATAACACGGGCTGTGGCAAAAGCAGGATATCAGGTCATTATGGCTTGTTATCATCCGCAGAAAGCCGAAGGAGTGAAAGAGACGTTGATACATGAAACCGGCAATACATGCATTGAAGTCCTGGAGCTTGATTTATCCTCTCTTTCGTCGGTTGCTTCATTTGCTGAAGCCGTTTTGAAACGTGGAGAACCGGTGGAGTTACTGATGAATAACGCCGGCACAATGGAAACAGAACGTCGTATGACTGAAGACGGATTGGAGCGGACGGTCAGTGTCAACTATGTTGGACCTTGGCTGCTTACACGTAAACTGTTACCTTTGATGAGGGAGGGTAGCCGCATTGTAAATATGGTATCTTGTACTTACGCCATCGGGTGTTTGGACTTCCCGGATTTCTTTTTTCGGGGTAGAAAGGGGAGTTTCTGGCGTATTCCGATTTATAGTAATACGAAACTGGCATTGACATTGTTTACAATAGATTTGGCTAATCGGTTGAAAAACAATGGAATTGTTGTGAATGCTGCCGATCCCGGAATTGTTTCTACCGGCATTATCCGTATGCAGATGTGGTTTGATCCTTTAACGGATATTTTTTTCCGGCCTTTCATCCGCTCTCCACGTAAGGGGGCTGCCACAGCTATCAGCTTATTACTGGATGATGATGGAGGAAAACGTACAGGAACTTTAAACGCAAATTGCCGCGTAAAGAACCTCTCAGAAAAATATACTCGGCATGTGCAGATGAAAGAACTTTGGGATAAGACGGAGCAAATTGTAGGGAGGTGGTTATAAAAGAAATGAGGATATTTGAATATCCTCATTTCTTTTGATAATATGCTGATATAAGATTGTCAGATAGACAATTCTCTTAATACAGTGACGAGTTCTTTCTTGATCGGTTTGTCATTTTTGATGGCCTTGGTGAAAGGAACATAAACCACTTCGTCGTGTTCAATGCCAATCATGACGTTGCGCTGTCCCTCCATAATGGCATCAATGGCAGCTGCGCCCAAGCGGCTGGCAAGGATACGGTCGTGAGCGGTAGGACTCCCGCCGCGTTGCAAATGGCCGAGGATTGTAACACGTACATCATATCCCGGATACTCGTTTTTAACACGTTCTGCGTAATGCATGGCACCGCCGGTCAATTCGCTCTCAGCTACCAGTACAATACTACTGTTCTTTGATTTCCGGAAACCATTCTTGATGAATTCTTCCAACTGGTCTACTTCTGTACTGAATTCCGGAATGATGGCGGCTTCTGCACCGGAAGCAATCGCACCGTTCAAGGCTAAGAACCCTGCGTCACGTCCCATAACTTCAACAAAGAATAAACGTTCGTGAGAAGTGGCTGTATCGCGAATTTTATCTACTGCATCCAAAATAGTATTCAAAGCGGTATCATAACCGATGGTTGTATCTGTTCCATAGAGGTCATTGTCAATAGTTCCCGGCAATCCGATACAAGGCACGTCAAATTCTTGTGCAAAAATGCGTGCACCCGTCAAAGAACCGTCACCACCGATGATGACTAAGGCATCGATGCCTTCTCTTTTCATGTTTTCGTAAGCTGTCTGACGTCCTTCGGGAGTCGTGAATTCTTTGCAGCGTGCTGTTTTCAGAATCGTACCACCCAACTGGATGATGTTACTCACATTCTGACTTTTGAATTCTTTGATTTCGCCGGTTACCAAACCTTTGTAACCCCTATATATACCTTTAACCTGAAGTCCGTTGTAAATAGCTGAGCGTGTCACGGCACGTATAGCCGCGTTCATTCCCGGAGCATCACCTCCCGATGTCAAGATACCAATGCACTTAACTGTTCCCATAACAATCTTTTTGTTTAGTGTTAATAATCCGGGGGCAAAGATAGTAAAAAGCTGAGGGCGTGACTAATAAATTACGTTAATTTGCAGTTCCAAAAGGATGACATTTTGTTTTTATAGTCTCGTCCGTATCGCTTTGTATATTTCTTCCATTAGCCATTTGGGGGTAGAGGTGGCTCCGCAGACCCCGATAGAATTAGCTCCGGTAAGTAGGGAATTGTCTATCTCTTCCACATTGTCTATCAGATGTGAATTAGGATTGACTTTTTTACATTCGCTGAACAGCATTTTCCCATTGGAACTTTTTTTACCGCTTACAAAGAATACCAGGTCGTGCGAGGCTGCAAACTTGCGAATATTAGGAATCCGGTTGGCTACCTGCCGGCAAATTGTGTCGTAGTATTTGAAAGTAACTTCCGGGGAAATATGCTTCTCTATATATTTCACGATGTCTTGAAATTCATCCAAAGATTTTGTAGTCTGAGAGTAGAGGCGGATATCCTTACTGAAATCCAGTTTCTTGGCTTCTTCCAGTTTTTCAATGACAATGGCTTTCCCGGTTGTTTGGCCTACCAAACCTAACACTTCGGCATGTCCGGTTTTTCCATAAATAACAATCTGTTTGTTGCCATTGTCTTCCTGGATATATTCTTGCTTGATTTTCTTTTGCAGGCGAAGTACCACCGGACATGTGGCATCAATGATTTCAATATTATTCCGCTGTGCTATGTCATAAGTCTCGGGCGGTTCTCCGTGAGCGCGCAATAATACTTTGGCATTGTGCAGGTGGTTGAACTCTTCGTGGTTGATAGTGATGAGCCCCATTGCTTTCAGGCGCTCCACTTCCCGGCTGTTGTGTACAATATCTCCAAGGCAGTATAGTGTGCCTCCCTTCGCCAATTCTTCTTCAGCTTTATTTATCGCAGTGACTACTCCGAAACAAAAACCGGAACCTTCGTCTATTTCTACTTTTGCCATAGTGCAGGTGGTTGATAATTAGGTATATGGAGTTATGAAGAAAGGGCTACACCTTTCAGGCGTTAGAGCTACACCCTTTTGTACAAAAGGTGTAGCCTTACCGAACAAAGGGTGTAGCCTTTTGTCCTTTATGCTTTGACGGTCTTGCTGAATTGTTCGGCCAACCATTCTTTTTGTTGGAGAATAGTCATGTGGCTGTTGTCCAGCAATAGAGCGTCGTCGGCTTTTCGAAGCGGGCTTACTTCCCGGTTTTGGTCAATGTAGTCGCGCTGCTTTACATTTTCCAGTATTTCATCGAAACTTGCTTCTTCTCCTTTTGCTTTTAATTCGTCATAACGACGTTGGGCCCGTATTTCGGGAGATGCTGTTACGAATATTTTCAGTTCGGCATCCGGGAAAACAGTTGTACCGATATCCCGTCCATCCATGACAATGCCTTTGCTCTTGCCCATTTCCTGTTGCTGTGCTACCATGGCGGTACGCACAAAATCCAGTGTGGCAATGGGGCTGACTCGTGAGGATACCTCCATTGTACGTATCTTGTTTTCTACATTAACTCCGTTCAGGTAAGTGTCCGGGCGTCCGGTTTCCGGGTTCAGGCGAAATGATATATGGATGTTTTCAATTTGCGTCTTTAGCTTTCCGGTGTCGATATGGTCACCTTGGAAAATTCCGTTTTCTATGCTGTACAGAGTTACAGCACGATACATAGCGCCGCTATCTATATATATATATCCTATTTCGCGGGCAAGATCCTTGGCCATAGTGCTTTTCCCACAAGAGGAAAAACCGTCGATTGCGATTGTTATTTTCTTCATGACTTTTATACTATTGTTATATGAGGCGTAATGCCTGCAAAAAGTATTTTTTGATCTTTCATCTAAAATTCTTGCCAAAGATACGGTATTTTTAAAATATCTCATTACATTTGCCGCACAAAAGCAGATAGAGGCTTTTAGAAGAATTAAAAAAACAAAAATGCAACGCCTGTTCTGTAAAAAAAAACAGCGAAGTATGAACATTCATCGGAAAAGTGCTATATTTGCCCAAAATGAGAAACACTATTAATTATATTATAGATTATGGAAGTTAAAAAATCACCAAAAGCAGACTTGGAGAATAAGAAGTCGACTTGGCTGCTCGTCGGTTATGTAATCGTGCTCGCTTTCATGTTTGTTGCGTTTGAATGGACTAAACGTGATATCAAGATTGATATGAGCCAAGCACTTACCGATGTCTTTTTTGAAGAGGAAATTATTCCTATTACGGAACAACCCGAACAAGTTACCCCACCACCCCCTGAGGCTCCTTCAATAGCCGAAACACTGACTATTGTGGAAGATGATGCCGACGTTGAGGAAACTGCAATTGTATCTTCTGAAGAATTGAATCAGGCTGTAGAAATTAAATATGTTCCTGTAGCTGTAGAAGAAGAAGAACCGGAAGAACAGACTATCTTTGAAGTTGTAGAACAAATGCCGGAATTCCCAGATGGAGGTATGGCAGGTTTGATGCAGTATTTGAGCAAGAATATCAAGTATCCTACCATTGCGCAGGAAAACGGAACTCAAGGCCGTGTTACTGTACAGTTTGTGGTTAACAAGGATGGTAGTATCGTTGATGCAAAAGTTCTGAGAGGTGTTGACCCGTACTTGGATAAAGAAGCTGTCCGTGTGATTATGGGTATGCCGAAATGGAAACCAGGTATGCAACGCGGTAAACCTGTACGCGTTAAGTACACTGTGCCTGTAATGTTTAGATTGCAGTAATAAAATAACTATAAGTGGAAGAGGCTGCCGGGATGCAGCCTCTTTTCATTATCCGCTATTCCTAATTCAATTTTACTATGTTTACAGCTTCCGAGCTTTTGGAGAAAATAAATTCTCATGTTGCAGAATTGCAGTTTACTCGTACCCCTCAAGGTTTATATGATCCCGTCACTTATGTATTGTCTATGGGTGGCAAAAGGATTCGTCCGGTATTGATGTTGATGGCTTACAATCTTTATCAGGAAGATGTCAGCCGTATATTTGCTCCTGCAACGGGTATCGAAGTATATCATAACTACACCCTTCTGCATGATGATTTAATGGATCGTGCAGATCGCCGACGAGGCAAAGAGACCGTCCATAAGGTTTGGAATGATAATACGGCCATCCTTTCGGGGGATGCGATGCTGGTACTGGCTTACCAGTTCATGGCACAATGTCCTGTAGAGCATCTGAAAGAAGTAATGGATTTGTTTAGTTTGACCGCTTTGGAGATCTGTGAGGGGCAGCAATTAGATATGGAGTTTGAACGTCGTAAAGATGTGAAAGCGGAAGAATATCTGGAAATGATTCGTTTGAAAACTTCAGTTCTCTTGGCTGTGAGCTTGAAGATTGGTGCTCTTTTAGGAGGGGCATCTTCTGAAGATGCGGATAGTCTATATGATTTCGGTATGAATTTAGGAGTTGCTTTTCAGTTGAAGGATGACTTGTTGGACGTTTATGGAGATGCTGCCGTTTTTGGGAAGAATATCGGTGGTGATATCTTGTGCAATAAGAAAACCTATATGTTGATAAAGGCTTTTGAACATGCGGATGATAACCAACTGTCTCAACTGAATGCTTGGGTGGATGCTGATGCGTTCAATCCAGCAGAAAAAATTGCAGCTGTAACCGATTTGTATAATCAGATTGGTGTCAAGGAACTCTGTGAGAAGAAGATGGCAGAATATTGTGAATGCGCAATCAAGAACCTTGATGCTGTGAAGGTGGCTGATGAAAAGAAAAAAGAACTGAAAAATCTGATGACTAACCTGATGCACCGGGAAGTGTAGTCATATTAATCTGAAAAGTAATGCCTTATAGAAGATTGCCAAATACAGATCAAGCGAGACTACGGGCACTGAAAGCAGTGGTCGTAAAAGCGGATATATATAATGTATATGATTTGGCTGTATCTTTGAAAACATTGACTGAGGCCCGGAATTTCTTGACCAAGTTTGAGGCTGCACAGGCTTATTATACGGAGTGCTTTGAACGTCAGGCACAAGCGGGACGTAAACATCAGGCTAATGTGAAGACTGCACGTCTGTATATTTCCCATTTTATCCAAGTATTGAATTTGGCAGTAATACGTTCTGAGGTACGTAAGGCGCATAAAGAATATTACGGCCTGGACACAGGCAATAACAACGTGCCCGATTTGTCAACAGAAACCGCGTTGGCCGAGTGGGGACGAAAGATCATAGATGGAGAAAACAAACGTACTTCTCAAGGAGGGATACCTATTTATAATCCTACAATAGCAAAAGTAAGGGTGCATTATGACATCTTTATGGATAGTTATGAAAAGCAGAAAAACTTGCAGGCATTGACTGCCCGTAGCTTGGATGCTTTGTCTTCAATGCGTGCGGATGCCGATGAACTGATTCTTGATATCTGGAATCAGGTTGAAAAGAAATTTGAAAAGGTAATGCCGAATGAAAAGCGTATGGACCTGTGCCGTGATTATGGTCTTGTATATTATTACCGTACCGGCGAAAAACGTAAAGAACTGATTAAAGAATGAATTTAGTTGATTCACATTCCCATCTTTTTTTAGAAGAATTTGCAGAAGATTTGCCGCAAGTTATGGACCGTGCCCGCGAGGCTGGAGTTACCCATATATTTATGCCGAATATAGACAGTACCACTATTGAATCTATGCTTCGGGTATGCCATGAATATAAAGGTTATTGTTATCCGATGATAGGACTGCATCCTACTTCTGTGAATGCAGACTATAAAAAGGAATTGGACTTTGTTGCCCGAGAGTTGGCGGCGTCGAGGGAATATGTAGCAGTAGGTGAAATAGGACTGGACCTGTATTGGGATAAAACCTTCTTAAAAGAGCAGCAAGCCGCTTTGGATAAACAGATTGAATGGGCTTTGGAATATGACCTGCCGGTAGTACTCCATTGTCGGGAAGCTTTCGACTATATATATAATGTGTTGGAACCCTATAAGAGTACTCCGTTAAAAGGAATTTTCCACAGTTTCACGGGTACACAGGAAGAAGCTTTCCGCATCATGGAGTTTCCCGGTTTTCTGATTGGGATCAATGGCGTTGTAACTTTTAAGAAGTCTACTTTACCCGAAGTTTTGAAGAGTATTCCTTTGGAGCGTGTTGTTCTGGAGACCGATTCACCCTATCTCACTCCGGTACCTAACCGGGGAAAGCGAAACGAAAGCGCATACGTGAAATATACTTCGGTGAAAGTAGCTGAAATATATCAGAAGTCTCTTGAGCAGGTGTCGGAGGTGACTTCCGAAAACGCATTAAAAGTGTTCGGAATGCTCAAATAACCTCCTAAAGATTTTAAAGTTTATTAATTTTGAGATTTTATTTAATATAAAAAGGGGAGAATGAAGCGGAACAACAAAAAAAAGAATACATTTGTAGCTGAAAACGCTTGTGGTTCGCATTTTTTTTGTAATTTGCAGCCGATTTCGGAGGAGGCGTCTATTGGAGAGATGCTCGAGTGGTTGAAGAGGCACGCCTGGAAAGCGTGTATACTCCTAAAGGGTATCCGGGGTTCGAATCCCCGTCTCTCCGCGGGACAGTGAAATGGAGATAAAAACAACAAATATATAATAAATAATTTAATTAATTAATCTTAAAAATTAGACACACAATGAAAAAGTTATTTGCAATTGTTGCTGTAATGGGAGTCTTAACATTTGGCTCAACTCAACTTGTTCAGGCTCAAGATGCTCCTGCAGCGGAACAAACAGAACAGGCTGCTCCTGCAGCTACAGGCTCTGCAGACGTTGAAGAAGGTGGTATCCACAAAGAAATTAAGACGAAGTTTATTGAAGGTACTGCATCCTTCATGAGTTTGGTAGCCATCGCATTGGTTATCGGTCTTGCATTCTGTATCGAACGTATCATTTATCTGAGTTTGGCTGAAATCAACACAAAGAAGTTTATGGCTGCTATCGAAGCTGCTTTGGAAAAAGGTGACGTTGAAGCTGCTAAAGACATCGCACGTAACACAAGAGGTCCTATTGCTTCTATCTACTATCAAGGCTTGATGAGAATTGATCAAGGTATTGATGTAGTAGAAAAATCAGTAGTATCTTACGGTGGTGTACAAGCTGGTTACTTGGAAAAAGGTTGCTCTTGGATCACATTGTTCATTGCAATGGCTCCGTCTTTGGGATTCTTGGGTACTGTAATCGGTATGGTGCAGGCATTTGATAAGATCCAACAAGTAGGTGATATCTCTCCGACGGTTGTAGCAGGTGGTATGAAGGTTGCCTTGATTACTACTATCTTCGGTTTGATCGTTGCTTTGATCCTCCAAGTATTCTATAACTACATCCTGGCTAAGATTGAAGCTTTGACTAGTGAAATGGAAGATTCTTCTATCTCACTGTTGGATATGGTTATCAAATATGACTTGAAATACAAAAAATAATCAAGATGGCTAAGTTATCATATAAAGTATCATACTACGTACTGTACGTAATGTTTGCTGCCATTTTGGTAGTATTGGGATTGTTCTACCTCGGTGGAGATGCCCAAGGCGCTGCAGTACTGACGAGCGTTGACGCAGATATGTGGCAACCGGCTCAGACAGATGCGCTGATCTATTTGATGTACGCTCTGTTGGCTGTGGCTATTATTGCTACAGTGGTTGGTGTAGTGTTCCAGTTTGGATCTGCATTGAAAGATAATCCTGGGGCAGCATTGAAGTCTTTGATCGGTTTGATTATACTGGTTGCAGTTGTTATTATTGCTTGGGCTATGGGTAGCGATGAGCCTCTCAATATCCCGGGATATGACGGTAGTGACAACGTTCCTTTCTGGTTGAAGATTACTGATATGTTCCTCTATTCAATCTACATTTTGTTTGCCGGAACAGTTTTGGCAATCATTTTCAGTAGCATTAAGAAGAAATTATCATAACTAATTGGGGCAACTCAATTTAAAGAGTAATTACAATGGCAAAAGGAAAAAGAAAAGTTCCTGATATTAACTCAAGTTCTACAGCGGATATTGCGTTCTTGTTGCTGATCTTCTTCTTGATTACAACATCTATGGACACTGACCGTGGTTTGGCAAGACGTTTGCCGCCACCGCCGGAAAAAGACCAGAAGATAGATGATGCTAAGAAGAAAGAACGTAACGTATTGCAAGTCTTCTTGAATATGAACGACCAGTTAATGTGCGGTAACGATTATATCAACGTAGATCAATTGCGAGCAAAAGCAAAAGAATTTATTGCTAACCCGTATAATGACGAAAACAAACCGGAAAAGGTTTCAAAGAACGTTCCTTTCTTCGGTACTGTACAAGTTACGGAGGGGCATGTGATTTCTTTGCGTTGTGACCGTGGTTCTTCATATAAGGCATATATGGCTGTACAGAATGAGTTGGTAGCAGCTTACAATGAGTTGCGTGACGAATTAGCTCAGGAAAAGTGGCAGAAAAATTATGCTGATCTGGACCAGGAACAACAAGATGCAATTCGTGAAATTTATTCTCAGAAGATTTCTGAGGCAGAACCTAAAAAGTACGGAGAAAAGAAGTAATGGGAAAATTTAATAAGACTGGTAAACGCGAAATGCCGGCGTTGAACACTTCTTCTCTGCCTGACCTTATCTTCACCTTGTTGTTCTTCTTCATGATTGTAACAACTATGCGTGAGGTAACATTGAAGGTTGAGTTTAAGGTTCCGCAAGCTACAGAATTGGAGAAACTTGAAAAGAAGTCTTTGGTTACGTTTATCTATGTAGGAAAACCTACTGCCGAGTTTCGTAAGAAGTTGGGTAATGAAAGCCGTATCCAGTTGAACGACAGTTATGCTGAAGTTGCTGAAATCCAAGACTACATTATTGGTGAACGTGCCAGTATGAAGGAAGAAGATCAGCCGCAGATGACAGTGTCTTTGAAAGTTGACCAAGATACGAAAATGGGTATCGTAACAGATATCAAAGAAGCTCTTCGTAAGGCTTATGCATTGAAGATTAACTATTCTGCGCAACCGCGTCAGTAAGAAGTTAATAAACTATATTAATAAAGGTCGTTTGCACTGCTGCAAACGACCTTTATTTGTTTTTATATCACTACTACTTCGCGTTGTATACTTCGCGGTAGATGTGCTCTTTTACATTATCGAAGTCTTTCTCACATTGTATATCTCCGTAGGCCATGAGCAGCATGGGGAGATAGCCGTCTCCGGCTTTGTATGGAGGTTGCTGGTAAGGTTCTTCCCATAATGAGAATCCGTGACGTTGATAGAAGTTGATACGGCGTTGGGCCATTTCCTCATTGGGTACTTCTACTTCCAAGATAATCGGATGTTCCAGAAGCTGGCACAGGTGGTTCAGTACATTCTTTCCATGTCCGCCGTTGCGCTGTGCAGGGTCAACGGCAAAATGTTCTACGTAATAGAAATGTCCGAAATCCCAGTAGGTGATGAATCCTACCGGGGTGTCGTTGTGAAAGATGATGTTGTTATGAAAATGTGCCTTGGTGTCTGTATACCTGCGCAATTCTTCCAATTCCCGGTATTCCTCCGAGGGGAAAGAAGCGGTCATCAGCTGCTCCATATAATGGTATAAAGCGGTGTCGGCGGTAGTGATACGTTGAAGTCTGATCATAAATTGTTTTCAGTTTAGTTTTTATTATTCGGTATAGAAATCAATAATTCGCTGGATGGCCCGTTGGCAAACCGGGCAGAAAGTAGGATATTGGTTGGTACGCATGCGGCAGTTATCAGCAGGGCGATATATGCCTTTGGCAGAGTAGCCGGCTCCCTCGTATACACCTACGGGATATTTTTCACTTTCAGATACAGGGGTAGGGATTGGAGTTCCTTTCACAAGCATATCTTCCCATTTGGATGCGAAGTTGATGCGGGTGCTGATATTCTGTTCCCAGGGCTCTACATCCAGTGGATAGGTGTCTGTCATTACATCATTATCATAGAAATATTCATCGGCAAGTCCGCCGAAGCTATGCCCAAATTCGTGTACAACTACAGGGCGGAACATCGGATGATGTGCGGCTGTCAACGTATAGGAATTGTATATGCCACCGCCACCGTACTCTTCTGTATTGGCAAGGATGATAATGTGTTCATAAGGTATTCCTGCCAAGGCATCATGAATGGATTTTACGCGTGAAGTGGTGAGATACCGGTCCGAATAGAATGTGCTGAAATGAGAACTGAATGCCGTACGTTTCCATTCATCCAGGCGTGGTACGCTTACTCCGCTGTCTTCCGAGGGGCTGGCTACGGCTACAATGTTGAAGCGGTTCTTCATGGAATGGAAAGGCTCGTGCGAAAGCAAACTCTCGCAGGCAATGACGGCATCCTTATAGAATGTTTCCATTTCCTGAGCGGTATATCCCTCTGCAAGAATAGCTATGTCAATGCACTTGTCCGTGTCTCCGCTTTGCAGAAGATACTTATGGGGAGTGACGTGGTCGGTTCCTTTCCGGTGTATCAAGATATCATCCGGGCGGACCACATGCTTCATGCTTGCGCGTACGTTTCTGCGCGGATCAAGAAGCGATATTTCTATTTCTGCCGGATGCAGCGGGTAGGGGAGCAGGAATGTATTTTCAAAACCCTTCGTTACGGTTTTGGCTTCGTCCGTTTCCAACCACTCCTGAAAGAGAGCAGAGAAAGACGTTTTATAGATAATGGCACCACTGTCTACATCTCTCATTGTGATTTGCCCGTTTCCCTGCAGAGGGAGTTCGGACAGATGCTGCTTTCTTCCCGCCCAGGAAGGCAAAGAAGACAATTCGTCCAGGCATATCTCTTGCTTGGCGGCATTGCCGGTAAAGATATAATCTACACGCAGGGTTTTGTCTGCAAAATAATCCGTGAAATTCTGTGCATGCAGAGACAGCGATGCAATCACGCATAATAGGAATAACGAGTACTTCTTCATAACCGTTTGTTGTTTAATTTCTTACAAAGATACTATCTTTAAGGTTCATCTGCAATTTTCTTGAAGGGTGAAGATGATTTTTGTACATACGTCTGCATACTCCTGGTGAGGTTTTATTCTTTTTTTTGCAATAAAAGTTATAAACCGTATTTTTATTGGCAAAAAAATAGCTAACTTTGCATATTGCCGTATGCAGATACGGGAAATATAATAATTCATTAATCATTAGAATTAGAAATGGGACATCATCAATTGGATACCTTAGACGAGCAGATACTGAAGCTTATTGCCGACAACGCGCGTATTCCTTTCCTTGAAGTGGCCAGAGCTTGTAATGTATCGGGAGCGGCCATCCATCAACGCATTCAAAAGTTGACAAATTTAGGCATATTGAAAGGGTCTGAATATGTTATCGACCCCGAGAAGATAGGTTATGAAACATGTGCATATATAGGCATCTACCTGAAAGACCCCGCTACTTTTGATGCTGTGACAAAGGCTCTGGAAGCTATCCCTGAAATTGTAGAATGTCATTTTACAACGGGCAAGTACGATATGTTCATCAAGCTGTATGCCCGCAATAACCACCACTTGCTGAGCATTATCCATGACAAGTTGCAGCCGTTGGGGTTGGCTCGTACGGAAACCTTGATTTCTTTCCATGAAGCCATTAAACGACAGATGCCGATAACGGTAGAAGAGGAAGAAGATTAATCTTTACCGGCGGATATAGTCAACGAATGCATAGGGGCAGGGATGTTTCTCATCGACAGAATGAGATTCCCTGCTTTTTTCTTGCCATACCGCTGCATCTACTTCGGGAAAATAGGCGTCGACTTGTGGCGCTTCCGCATCTACTTCCGTCAGGCAGAGAACATCGGCCAAGGGGAGTGCCTGGCGATATACGCTTGCGCCACCGATAATGTAGACCTGCTCGTCCGGGCGGCAACTTTCCAATGCCGCTTCCAGGGAAGAGAATACTTCTGCCCCGGGATAAGCTGCATCGCTTCGGGAAGATAGAACTACGTTGCGCCGGTTGGGCAGGGCGCCTTTGGGCAGAGATTCAAAGGTCTTTCTGCCCATGATGATGGTGTTTCCGGTGGTCAGGGCTTTGAAACGTTTCAAGTCGTTGGGCAACCAGAACAAAAGTTTGTTCTCATAGCCGATGCCCATGTGGCGGTCTACGGCAGCAATAATATTTATCATAAATCTTTCTTATACTGATACTTTTCCGGCAATATGCGGATGCGGGTTATAATCTACTAATTCAAAATCTTCAAACTTGAAGTCAAAGATGCTTTTAACCTCCGGATTGATTCTCATTTGTGGCAATGGCCTTGGTTCGCGTGAGAGCTGGAGTTTTACTTGCTCCAGATGGTTCAGATAGATATGGGCATCACCGAGGGTATGGACGAAGTCGCCGGCTTGCAGACCCGTAACTTGTGCCATCATTTGCAGGAGCAGGGCATAGGAGGCGATGTTGAAGGGGACTCCCAGGAAGATATCTGCACTGCGCTGGTAGAGTTGCAGGCTGAGTCGTCCGTTGGCCACATAGAATTGGAAGAAAGCATGGCACGGAGGCAGGTTCATATTGTCCAGGTCGCCCACGTTCCAGGCGCTGACGATGATGCGGCGGGAGTCGGGATTGTGCTTGATGGTTTCGACAGCTTCACTGATCTGGTCGATGAATCCGCCTTTATAGTCGGGCCACGAACGCCATTGGTAACCGTAGATATGCCCTAAGTCACCGTTCTCGTCGGCCCATTCGTTCCAGATACGTACACCGTTGTCCTGCAGGTATTTCACGTTGGTATCGCCTTTGAGGAACCACAGAAGTTCGTATATGATAGATTTCAAGTGAAGTTTTTTAGTTGTCAGGCAGGGGAAGCCTTCGTCCATGTTGAAGCGCATTTGATGTCCGAATACGCTGATAGTGCCGGTTCCGGTGCGGTCGCTCTTCTCTGTGCCTTCGGTCAGGACCCGGTTGAGCAAGTCTAAATATTGTTTCATTGTTATTATGCGGATAGTTTATCGCAAAGATACTGCTTTTGGGGAATACACGAAAGTTTCAAATGATAATTTCCCCCTTTAGGGAGCAGATGATTTACAGGAAAGGCGTCATCAGATTACCCACCCAGCCTACAAACTTCTTCCATGCAGAGCGCTTCTTCCAAACTTCGGGGGTCAGTAACGTACTGTTCAGCTTGTCTCTTTCAAACATTTCGTTCAGCTGGTGGGTAGTCGCGGGGTCGAAGATGAAAGCATTCGTTTCGTAGTCGTAGCGCAGGCTGCGGCTGTTGAGGTTGGCAGTGCCCACGGTGCAGAAGGTGCTGTCCACCATCATAATCTTGGAGTGATGGAAGCCGCCGTTGAAGAGATAAATCCTGGCTCCCCGTTTCATCAGCTTGTGTACGATGTAGAAAGAAGCTTCGGGAGTGAAATAAATGTCCGATACGGCAGGTATCATGATTTCTACTTCCGTACCCTTTTTCAAGGCGCTCTTTATTGCCTTGCGGATGGACTTGGTGGGGACGAAATAGGGGTTCACAATCCGTATATTCTTCTGTGCAGCCTGGATGGAAGCACTATAGGCATGGCTGATGGAGCGCGGCGTTTCGCGCGGAGTGCGGTCTACGATGGCTATTTCTTCGGCTATGCTGTCCGGAAACTGGGGGATGTCGGGGAAGTAGGCCGGTCCCCCGATGTGCTGTCCCGTTTCGCGGTTCCACATGGTGAGGAAGATGCCTTGCAGGTAACGGACGGCATCCCCTTCGAGGTGGATGTGCATGTCGTGCCATTTCCCGATTTTGGGCAGGCCGTTGATATAATAATCGGCGATGTTCATGCCGCCGGTATAACCTATTTTACCGTCTATCACTACAATCTTGCGGTGGTCGCGGTGGACGGCGTGGTTTACCCAGGGAAAGGTGATGGGGTCGAACTTCACGATCTCGATGCCACGCTCACGGATGGCTTTCAGGTGATGCTTCTTCAGAGGCTGGTTGTTGGACCAGTTGCCGAAGGCATCGAACATGGCACGCACCTCTACGCCTTCTTTCACCTTTTCGGCCAGGAGGTCGAAGAGGGCGTTGGCAATGGAGTCGTTGCGGAAGTTGAAGTACTCCAGGTGTATGTGGTGCTTGGCTTGGCGGATATTCTCGAAGAGGTCGACGAACTTGTCTCGACCGGTCATCAGCAATTTTACTTCGTTATTGTAAGTGACGGGGGCTCCCATTTGCTGCAAGTAGTCCATAACGATCGAGTCGCTTGCTACTTGTGCCCGGATATTACCAATGGAAAGGATGAATAATATGATGAATAAAACTTGTCTCAAAACTCTCTCTTCTTATTTCGTTTTACGAGGGAGCAAAGATACAATTTATCATTGAAAATGCCAACTATGCCATTGATGAAATCTTGCGATAACCGAAGTAGAGCAGCACGATGCCTGCTATTACCAGTGATTTGGGGTCGACTTCCGTTGCTCCGCTCTGAAGGGCGGTATTGAAAGTTTCGCGCAAAGTATCGAGTACCAGTTGCAAGCCGTCGAAGGCAATGAACAGGACGAGGGCGAGCGTGAAGCAGAACGTGGTCCATATCTGCGACAAGCGTTGGACGCGGTCGGGCAAGTGGCGCATGACGCGGCGGCTGAAGCCATTGTCGGCTATTTCCTGCCGGTGTTCGGCAAAGAATGAAGCGAGGAGTTTATCATCATTTTCCATCATAACCATTTTGTTTTAAGTAAGTAGCCATTTTATCTTTTGCCCGCGAGAGGTGGCTTTTTACGGTTCCCGTCGGGCATCCGGTGATGCCTGCAATCTTTTCGATGCTTTGATCTTCGAGGTAGAAGAGGGTGATGCAGGTGCGTTCCATTTCTTTCAGTGAGGCCAGGGCACGGTAGATGTCCATGTGCTGGCCTACGTCTTGTTGCAGTGTGCTGCATTGAGCGTCTACCCGATACGTGTCCAGGTCATCGGTTTCTTTCCGGCTGCGAATATAATCATAAAATACATTATAGGCAATACGATAGAGCCAGGTTGAGAAGCTGGAAAGATTCCGAAATGAGGCAAGGTTGGTATAGGCTTTGACGAAGGTATCTTGGGCCAGGTCGTCACTCAGTTCGCTGTCGCCGCAGGTCTGGTGCAGGAAGAATCGCCGCACGGGCGACTGGTACTTCTTGACCAACTGGTCGAAGGCCCTGGTGTTGTGAAACACCACGACCTGTGCGACTAACGATATGTCGTTGAGTTGACTCATTTCTTGTCTTCCTGCTTCTGACTGTAATAGATGACTAACTGGCCGAAGCCGGTAAACATGATGAGCAGTCCGATGCAGCCGATGCTGAACTGGGTGGTGATGGCCCAAAGGAAGATGAACAGTCCGATGCCGACGAAGATATTGTTGATGCCTTTGCTGCGTATATCGTTGGAGGCGGCTTCCTTGAAGAAGTTCTCGGGTAACTGCTGTCCGCGGGCCAGAGCTTGCTCGGCAAGGCGGTATTTGGCCTTCCGGTTCTTGTAGCGGAAGAAGAAGATGACGAAGATGATGAGCAGCGGCAGACCGAAGACAAATACGATGGCTGTTACGGTGATAAGAGTTTCGGAGGCTTTGTCGCCGAAGCTGAAGCTGCCCCATTCCAGTCCGCTGTCGTTGCGGTGGTGCTTACTGCTGCCGGAGCGGTTGCTGTCGGCGTCGGTTTCGTAGGTCATGATACTGAGGGTGTCGGTCATGGTCTGCCCGTTGATGACGGTGTCTTTGAGTTCTATCACTCTTTTCTTGTTTCCATGACTGTCGTTTTCAGTCACGGTTCGGTTGCCTCCTTGTACCAGTGCGCAGTACAGCATGGCAAGCATAACTCCTAAAATAATCCGTTTCATACTCTATCGTTTTTTAAGTTTTTATTTCTTTGTTTGTTAGACGTAGCTTGATATGCATAAAGTTGCAAAGAGAAGAAATTTTTTTGAGAAAAGATGCATGGAGGGAGACTTATTGTTAGTCTGATATGAAAGATACTTGTTGGCGAAGCAAGACAAGCTTTACTGCAAGATGCTGCAAACTTGTTGCAACGATGCAGCATACTTGTTGCAGTGCTACTGCAAATAGGTTTGCAATGTCGCTGCAAAAGGTTTGCAGTAGCACTGCAACTTATTTGCAGCGACGCTGCAACACGTTTGCAGTAAAACTGTGGCAGGTCTGCAGCGACAGCAATAGCAGTGGCTGATGTGAATACCTACATCAGTTATGCTGGGGGGATGCCTTCCCCTGGTGCCGAACAAAAAGTACCTTGTAGATTGATAAAAGGTCTTTTTTGTATTACCTTTGCGGACACAAAACAATTCAGAGCATGGAATTACCTGCAGCATTTACCGAGTATTCGCATACCCTCTTGGGCGTTGAAGAATATGAAAGGCTGGCTGATGCCTTGGAAAAGGAGCAACCGATTAGTATACGACTGAATGAGGATAAGTTAACCGACTCTTCGTTTAGTCTTTTTCGTACCTCTTTTAGTCCTGTCCCTTGGTCTTCTACCGGTTTCTACCTGGAGCGGCGTCCGACGTTCACCTTCGACCCCTTGTTTCATGCCGGCTGCTACTACGTGCAAGAAGCCTCGTCCATGTTCGTGGAACAAGCTCTGAAACAGTATCTCACCGACCAACCGGCCGTAATGCTCGACCTCTGTGCTGCCCCCGGCGGCAAGTCGACCCATGCCCGCAGCGTACTTCCCGCAGGCAGTCTGCTGGTTGCCAATGAAGTCATCCGCAACCGCTCGCAGATATTGGCAGAGAACCTCACGAAGTGGGGACATCCCGGCATCGTAGTTACGAACAACGATCCCGCCGACTTTTCTGCCCTCGAAGCTTTCTTCGACGTAATACTGACCGACGTCCCCTGCTCCGGCGAAGGCATGTTCCGCAAAGACCCCGTTGCCGTCAGCGAGTGGAGCCCGGAGAATGTGGACATTTGCTGGCAACGCCAGCGGCGCATCATCTCCGACATTTGGCCTTGTCTGAAGCCCGGCGGCATCCTTATATATAGTACCTGTACTTATAATACACAGGAAGACGAAGAAAACATCCGTTGGATACGTGACGAGCTTTCTGCCGAAGTGCTTCCTCTCTCCATCCCTGCCGATTGGAATATTACAGGAAACCTGTTGGCAGGCGAAGACTTCCCCGTCTACCGCTTCTTGCCGCATAAGACCCGCGGCGAAGGTTTCTTCCTTGCCGTGCTCCGCAAGCCGGGGATGAGCGACGGAAATACCAGGGCTGAGCAAGCTCTTTCTCAGGGAAGGTGTTTTGAAATGCCGGGGAAAAGGAGTGATAACCCCAGGGATAAGGGACGGAAATCCCAGGGCAAAGGAACAAAGACCCCGGGAATCTCCAAAGAGCAGTTATCGTCCCTCGGTCAATGGCTGACGGCTCCGGAGAAGTATGAGTGGTTGATCGATGCCAATCGCGTCAGCGCTTTTCCCCGTGAGTATATGTCCGAGTTGGCAGCTTTGCGTTCGTCACTTCGCATGGTGCAGGCCGGTGTAGAGGTTGCCGAACTGAAAGGCAAGGATTGGATACCTGCGCACGGCCTTGCCATGAGCAGGGCACTGCGTCCGGATGCCTTTGCCTGCGAGGACGTCAGCTACGAGCAGGCCATCGCCTACTTGCGCAAGGAGGCTGTTGCACTATCCGAGGCGGCTCCCCGCGGAGTGGTGTTACTCACTTACAAACAAATCCCCCTTGGCTTTGTCAAGAATATCGGTAACCGGGCTAATAATCTTTATCCTCAGGAGTGGCGCATCCGTAGTGGCTATTTGCCGGAGGAAGTGCTGGAACTGATGTCAATTCTATAATAATCAGACCAAAGCAGCCGAGAAATAATTCTTGTTTTATTTCCCTGCTGATGCAGTGTTTTAGTTTTTACAGCATTTATTATATAAATAATTGTAAAACTAAAACTACTGCCTATGCTAAAGAAAATGATTGCTGCTTTAAGTTTACTCAGTATCTTTGCAGCGTGCCAGAGCGACGAGGACCCCGCACCACAACCCAAACCTCGTAAAGACATCTCCCTTACACGTACCGAACAGGAAATTACGAATTTAGGAACGGATTTCGCTTTCCGCTTCTTCAATCAGGTGTGTAGAACTGAAAAGTCTAATTTGTTTATCTCACCTTTGAGTGCTACGCTCTGTCTCTCCATGATTACCAATGGAGCTGCAGGCAATACCTTAGCAGAAATGCAGACCGTCCTGGGATTCTCCGGTTATTCAATCGAAGATATGAACAGTTATAACCGGAAGCTGGTTTCGGCTCTGCTCGATCTGGATAATACTACCCGCTTGGGCATTGCCAACTCTATTTGGATAAGGCAGGGATTCAGTGTGTATGACGACTTTGTGAATGTGAATAAAAAGATGTACGATGCCCAGGTACAGGAACTGGACTTTACGTCTCCCAACGCCAAAGACATTATAAACAAGTGGTGTGCTGAGAAGACAAATAATTGTATTACGGAAGTGCTGAAGTCGATTCCGGAGAATGCACGTCTTTATTTGTTGAATGCCCTTTATTTCAAGGGAATCTGGACGAATCAGTTTAAGAAATCCAATACGGCTGCAGATCAATTTACAAATCTGGATGGAAGTAAATCGACCGTACAAATGATGAACATGTCCGAAGGACATTTCAATTATACGGAGAATGATTATTTCTCCATAGCAGAGTTCCCTTATGGCAATGAAGCTTTCAGTATGGCAGTGCTTCTGCCGGCTGAGGGGAAGTCTTTGGAAGATTGTTTGCCGCAATTGACGGATGAGCGTTGGCAGGAGTGGAACGATGATTTGTCGGGGACGACTCTGAATGTCAAGCTCCCCCGGTTTGAGTTGAAATATGATAAGGACTTGATAGACGACATGAGGGCAATGGGGATGAAGGATGCTTTCAACGGTACGGTTGCCGATTTCTCTAAAATGTCTGCTGCTGATTTGTTTGTAGGATTATTGCAGCAATTTACTTATATAAAGGTGGATGAAGAAGGTACCGAAGCAGCAGCTGTGACTGTTGGAGGAATGCTGGACGCTGCTGTTGGCCCGGGTATGTCTAAATCATTCCATGTGAATCGTCCTTTTGCTTTCCTGATAAAGGAGAAGAGTACAGGGACTATTCTCTTTATGGGTAAGATCACAAAATTATAGGTACAATCCATAAAAGGAAAGGGATCGCTCACTATCAGAGTGAACGATCTCTTTTTTTATAATTGACTTTTGTATATTTGTGCCATAGCCTTCTGATACTGATTCTCTAATTGCAGAAGGTTTGTCTTGCTCTGATAAACTACCGATATTTCCACGAAATACTCTATCATGCTGATTTGTCCGCCCATGAGTGCTTGTTTCAGCAGTGCGAGGTCTTGTTGCTGCTGGAAGGTACGTCGGTACTCTTCCATAGAGGTATGCAGGTTGCGCGCCTCTTCGTAGAGCTGCCACAGTGTGGAGCTGGCCTGCAGGGCGGCGTTCTCTTTCTGATAATCGATGTTGAGTGCCTGCGTTTTGGCAATCTTTACCTTGTTGCGGTTTTCAAATATCGGGAAGGAGAAACCTACCACGACACCGTTCATCGGATGGCCGGAATCGGTGTTCCGGCGATAACCCAGTTCCAGTTTGGGCAGCCAGCCTTGCCGGCTTGCCGAAATCTGTTGTTGGGCGGCGGCACTTGCGCCTTGCAGGGATTGCAGGGTGGGGTCGGAAGCAATGAGCTCGTCGCACACCTGCCCGAAGTCGGTGGGAAGTGGAGTAACGGGGTAATCCGTCAGCCCCAGGGCTTCGGCTGCGGGGCGGTCACCGATGGTCAGGGGTTGGTTGCCGTTCAGGGTGGTCAACTCTTTCAGCTTGTTGTCGAGGGTAGTGCGGTTCATGCGGGCTTCGGTACGCACGTTCAGCAGTTCCAGGTTGATTTTGTTTGTCTCCAGGGCGTTCGCGTCGCCGGTTTCCATGCGGCGGGCGTACATGGCGGAGAGTTCTTCGGCATTCTTCAACCGCTCGTCGAGCAGGGCTTGCTGGCGTTGCAGCATGATGATGTCCAGGCACACTTCCTTGGCCTGCAACAGTATCTGTTGGCGGAAGGCGATGGCTTGTGCGTCGAGGGCATTGGTCTTCAGGCGGTTCATCTTGCCCCGTGTGGCGTAGAGGGTGGGGAAGTCGAAACTCTGTGAGATGACCAGTTCGCCGGCCGTTTCGTCACTGTTCTTGGAGTCCCAGACGTGGGCGTAAGACAGGGTAGGGTCGGGCAGGTTATTGTCCGTCTTGTTTTCCAGCTTCTGCGAGGAGATGAGGTGGATGTTGGCTTGCAACTCCTTGTTGTTGGCCTCTATCTGTTGGAGGACGGCGTCGATGCCGCCGGTTTGTGCACGCATCCCCACAAAAGTGAGGACGGCGGCACTGAATATCATAAATCGTTTATTCATTATCTGACGTTTTAGGTTGTTTATTACGGTGCATCATCAGGTAAACAATCGGAATGATGAAACCGTTCAGGAACGTGGATGTTAAAAGTCCGCCCAGAATCACCTTTGCCATCGGGCTCTGTATCTCGTTGCCGGGCAAGTCACCGCTCAATGCAAGCGGGATAAGTGCCAGCGCACTGGACAGGGCTGTCATCAGAATCGGGTTCAAGCGATCCAGCGAACCACGGATTACGCTGTCGCGGACACTGTAACCTTCTTCTTCCTGCAGATGGTTGTAGTGGCTGATGAGCAGCATTCCGTTTCGGGTGGCGATACCGAACAAAGAGATAAAGCCGATGATGGCCGGAATGCTGACTTCACCCGTAGTGATAAGCAGGGCAAACACGCCACCAATCAATGCCAGCGGTAGGTTGATGAGGATGATGGCGCTCTCCTTCACACTGCGGAACTCGTGATAGAGCAGCAAGAAGATGACTACGATGGACATGAACGAAGTCAGCGCCAGCGTGCGGCTGGCTGCCTGCTCGCTTTCGAACTGGCCGCCATATTCCAGATGATATCCTTCCGGCAGCTTTATCTGCTTGTCCACGCGGTCTTGTATGTCGTTCACCACACTTCGCAAGTCGCGGTCGGCCACATTTGCCGAGATCACAATCTTACGTTTCACGTTCTCGCGGCTGATGGTATTCGGACCCATGGCCGAACGGACTTCCGCTACATAGTTCAGTGGAATCTTTTGTCCGTCGCCTGCGTCAATCATCAGGTTGCGGATTTTCTCCATCTCATCGCGCAGATCGTCTTTGACGCGTACGGTGAGGTCGAAACTCTTTCCTTTTTCATAAACCTGCGAAACGGCTTCGCCCGCCAGGCAAACGTTGACGAACTCCGAGAATTCCGGCAGTGAGATGCCGTATCGAGCCAGCATTTCCCGTTTGGGCGAGATGATGAGCTGTGGGCGTTCTATCTGCTGCTCTACGTTCAAGTCGGCAATGCCGGGGATGCCCTGGATGGCACTCTTGATTTCGTTACCCAGGGTAAACATGCGGTTCAGGTCGTCACCGAACAACTTGATGGCGATATTGGCCTTTGTACCGCTCAGCATGGCGTCGATGCGGTGGCTGATGGGCTGTCCTATTTCGACATTGGCGCCCACGATGGTGCCCAACTTCTGGCGCACGTCGGCTACAAGTTCACTGCGCGAACGGTCTTTCAACTCAAACGGAGCTTCAATCTCGGAAACGTTTACGCCCAAGGCATGCTCGTCCAGTTCGGCGCGTCCCGTTTTACGGGCCACGGTCTGTATCTCGGGAATAGAGAGCAGAAGTTCTTCGGCACGATGTCCCATCTTGTCACTTTCTTCGAGCGAGATACCCGGCAGTGAAGAGATATTGATGGTGAACGAACCTTCGTTGAAAGGCGGCAGGAACGAACGTCCCAGGGTGAAGAAGCAAGCCAGTGCTACCACAAACAGGGCGATAGTGCCACCGAGTACACTCTTCTTATGTTCCAGGACGAAGGTCAGCGCCGAACCGTACCATTGCTTCATCTTGCGTGCTACAAAAGAGTCGCCGGTAGCGTTTTTCTCCTCTTTGGCTTTTTCTTTGCCCAGCAAGTAGGAGCAGAGCACCGGTGTCACTGTCAGTGCCACCACGGTAGAGGCTGCCAATGCTACAATAAATGCGATGCCCAGTGGTACCAGCATCCGGCCTTCCATGCCGCTCAGGAAGAACAACGGCACAAAACTCACCACAATTATCAGCGTAGAGTTAAGGATAGGCATACGTACCTCTTTGGAAGCGTTGAACACTACTTCCAGGACAGAGAGGCGCTCTTCGACAGGCTTCTGCCGGTTTTCGCGCAACCGTTTGTAGACGTTCTCCACATCCACAATGGCATCGTCCACCAGCGATCCGATGGCAATGGCCATACCTCCCAGGCTCATTGTGTTTATCGTGAAACCCATGTAGTGCAGGGCAAGGATGGAAGTTATCAAAGACAACGGTAGCGTTACCAGTGAAATGACGGTAGTACGCACGTTGGCAAGGAACAGGAACAGTACGATGACAACGAATATACCTCCTTCCAACAACGACTTCTGTACATTTCCGATAGAGCTTTCGATGAAGCGGCTTTGGCGGAAGATGTCCGTAGATACCTTTACGTCGGGGGGAAGATTCTTTTGAAGATCTTTCAGCGAAGCTTCCAGCTTGTCGGTCAGTTCCAGCGTACTGGTTGCAGGCTGCTTGGTGACGGTCATCAATACGGCAGGTTTACCACGTTCCGAGGCAGTGCCCAGTTTGGGAAGCTTGGCTCCGATTCTGACGTCGGCGATATCTTCCAGCAGGATAGGAGCGGAGGATGTTCCGTTGCTGCGTACCACAGCTTTGGCCACTTGCTCTATCTGGTCGGTAGAGAGTACTCCGCGCACGATGTACTCGTTGCCATATTCATAAAGCACGCCGCCGTTCGCATTCAGATTCATTTCGCGTGTGGCGTTCATTACTTCGCTCAGCGTCACGCTGTAGTGGCGCATCCGTTCAGGGTCCAGTTGTATCTGGTATTCCTTGATGTCTCCACCCAGTACGGCCACTTGTGCTACGCCGCCGGTAGAGAGTAACCGCGGACGTATCGTCCAGTCGGCAATGGTGCGCAGGTCCAACATGGAAGTCGAGTCTGCTGTCAGTCCTATAATCAGCATCTCGCCCAGGATGGACGATTGGGGTCCCAACGTCGGCTTGCCTACATTGGCGGGCAGCGATTCGCCGACTACCGCCAGCTTTTCGCTGACGATTTGCCGCGCCAGGTATATGTCCGTGTCCCAGTCGAATTCAACCCATACCACGGAGAATCCGTTGGTAGAGGACGAACGTACGCGACGTACTCCCGTTGCGCCGTTGACAGCTGTCTCTACGGGAAAGGTGACAAGCTGCTCCACTTCCTCGGCTGCCATGCCGTTGGCTTCGGTCATGATGACTACCGTCGGCGCATTGAGGTCGGGGAATACATCCACTTCCGTATGCATGGCGGTGTATGTACCGCCAATCAGCAGCAACAGCGATGCCACCAGTACCAGGATACGGTTGTGGAGAGAAAAATGTATGATTTTGTTTAACATTGAATTAAAGTGTTAGAGTGTTAATGTGATAATGTTATAGAGCGATATCACTCTATAACTTTATCACCTTATCACTAAATTAATGTTCATGACTATGTGCCGGAATCGCATTTGTAGCCGATGCCAACTTCACTTGGTAGGTTCCTTGGGTTACGACGCGGTCACCTGCTTTTATGCCGGAAAGTATCTGTACGCTTTCACCGTTATCCGCGCCGAGGGTGACAAGTTGCTTCTTGTAACCTTCTTCGTCCAGTTGCAGGTAAGCGAAGAAACTGCCTTGCTCCTCAGTCAGTGCCGTGTGCGGCAGGGATATCACACCTTCCATCGGTGTGGAGAGCAGGAATATTTCTACAAATGCACCGGGAATGATGTCTCCCTTGTTATCGAACTCGAAAGTGACGGGCACATAGTAGCCGTTCTCGCCCGAAGCTTTTCCATAAGAAAGCATACGGCCATCCAATTCTTTCAGTGTATATACCTTATTATTATAAGGAGTACTGAAATTGGCCGAACCGATACTACTCAGATACGGATAATACTTCTCCGATACATCGGCACGCAGAAACAGTTTCCGGTTTTGGGTGACGCTGACCAGTGGTTGTCCTACTGCTACATAATCCCCCTCTTTCACCAGCAGGTTTTTTACATATCCGCTGATGGGCGAGACAACAGCCTGCCCGCTGGCAGAATGATTCTTGGCAACTGCCTCATAACTGATGCGGGCATTCTCGTAAACCTGTTCGGCTTGTGCAAACTCTTTTTCCGATACAATCTTGTTTCCTACAAGCGCTTTCATGCGTTCGTATTCTTTCTTGGAAACTTCGTAGGCAATGCGCGCTCTTTGTACCGGGTCGCCGTCTGCCATGTTCTTGGAAGAAAGAATTACCAAGGGAGTTCCTTTGCTTACGCTCATGCCTTCGATGACCTTGCCTTTGAATGAAACGACACCTGCCACTGTAGCTACGGCTACGCTTTCGTCTCCTTGTGCCGCCAGTACCTGCCCGCTGGTTTTGATAACCTGGTGGAAGATACCGGGTTCAACTGTGCTGACTTTCACGCCGGCAGCTTGTGCCTTGGCGGGAGGAAAAATGATTTCATCGCTTCCGCCGTCACTGTGACTGTCTTCTCCTTCGTGCTCATGGCTATGGCCTTCGTGTTCGTGGTCATGCCCTTCGTGGCTGTGCTCTTCTGTTTCGTGATTATGTCCTTCGTGATTTTCTCCGGACTTGCTGTTGCAGGAACCCAATAGGAATAATCCTAAAGCTCCCATGAAAATAACTTTTCTCATGATGATATTTTGTTCTTACTTTTAAATTTGAATACAAAGTTAGGAAATGGGAATTGCAGTTTGGTTGCATACATTCCCATCCGGATGAAACCTGTTTCCGGCGGTATGCCGATGCAGGATTAAGCAAGAACAAAAGGAGGGGCGCGAAGTCCCGTGGCACGTGTGATAAACGTGCCGTGCAGAGATTCTAAATAGACACAATCCTGCCTGTTTATATCGAATTCGGGCAAGATGAGTAATTTGGAAAGAGGCTCAAAGAGTAAAGTAACTACCCACGGAGTGTCCGGATGTAACCAGACATCGTTCGAAGTGGGCGTTTGCTGGAAGAAGTGCGTGGTCATGCATCCGGTGTCACAGCAACAATGGTCACCTCCGTTGCTATGCTGATGTCCGCAGCAACTGGTAGTGACATCATTCTTCATGCAAATCAGTCCGTCGGCATGATGATGATGGGGAATGACGGGTATCACCAGCATTATTAAGCTGATGAAAAACAGGAAAAGTGTTATGTACTGTCTTTTTTTCATTCCTCTATCTCTGAATGGACGCAAAGATAGAGGTTAATAGCTTAATTACCAAACACAAAATGCTAAAAAGAATTGAATAATTCATTCAAACCTTCGTTCATGCTGGGATGAGTGAAGATAAAATCTCGCAGGAAACTGTAATGTTGTCCCGTTTTCATGGCCAGTGCCACTGTATTGATTACTTCCGGAGCATCGATACAAAGCAGTGTACAGCCGACGATGCGTCCGGTGTGCGAATTGATTACTGCTTTGAGCATGCCGTCCATGTTGTGCTGCGTGCGGGCACGCGGAACCACGGCTGCCGGAATGCGTGCTACTTGCACGGGGTAACCTTGCTTCACGGCTTCCTCTTCCGTCAGTCCGATATGCGCCAGCGGTGGGTCGGTAAAGATGGCAAAAGGTATCGGATGCCGGTCGTTCAGACTTCGCTTCTTATCTCCGAACAGCTGGTTGCGGATGATGCGGAAATCGTCGATGGACAGGTAGTCGAACTGTTCGCACCCCCGGACATCTCCCAATGCCCAGATATGTGGAGTTGTGGTTTGGAGATATTCGTTGACAACGACGGCTCCCTGTCCGTTTACCAATACCCCGGCTTTGGATAGATTCAATGCATCGATCATAGGTTTACGTCCGGTAGCCAATAGCAGTGCATCTCCTTTCAGATAATAGGGAGTGCCATCCGTGCTGTCCGTATAGGTCAGGGTGATTCCGCCGGCGGTGTCATGTACCGACTGGATACGGGCATTCTGTCTGATATGGATATTTTTCCGTTCCAATGCTTCGAGCATGGATGCGGCGATGTCACGGTCTACTTTGGGTAGAAAGCGGTTTCCGGCTTCCAGCAGGGTGACCTGACTTCCGAAGCCCGCATACATGGTTGCAAATTCCAGCCCGATGGCGCCTCCGCCGATAATGAGTAATTCGGCAGGCAGCTTGTCCAGGCTTAGCAAAGTCTCGCTGGTATATACATACTTGCTGTTCTTAATTCCGTCTATGGCAGGCAGAACGGGGGTGGAACCGGTATTGATGAATATCTCTTTTCCTTTCAGAACAATTTCTTCCTTATCGGAAGTCACTTTGATTGTATCTTTCGACAGGAAAGAAGCTGTTCCGTCATAGAGGGTTATATTAGGGTTGTTTTTTACATTTTCATAATTCTTTTCACGTAGGAAAGCCACCAGTTTGTCTTTCCGGCCGACGGCTTGTGCATAGAGCTTGGACTGATTTGGGTAATCGTTGTAGAATCGTTGTTCGGCATACTCGGATTCATGAATCAAGGCTTTGGTAGGAATACAGCCTACGTTGACACACGTCCCTCCGTACATGTGGGGAGAACGTTCCGCAATGGCTACTTTCCAATTGCGCTCGGCCAGTTCGGTGGCAAGTTTCTTGCCGCCTTTGCCGAATCCTATAATAAGGGCATCATATTGTTTCATATTCTTTCTCGTTATTAAACGGTTAATGAAATGAAACAATATGAATTAACAATTTGTTCGGCAGGAGAGTTAAGGAATGTTTACCGTTCCAGTTCGCGAAGCGAGTCCATCTTCTTCTTTTCCAGAAATTCATAGATACCACTCAGATGTTCTTT
The DNA here is from genome assembly GCF_038448625.1 of Bacteroides sp. GD17. Classification (NCBI taxonomy): domain Bacteria; kingdom Pseudomonadati; phylum Bacteroidota; class Bacteroidia; order Bacteroidales; family Bacteroidaceae; genus Bacteroides; species Bacteroides sp. GD17. The sequence continues at coordinate 76,565 of NZ_JBCEZS010000012.1, read as the reverse complement.
CACCTGCTTGTTTCCGAATTCATAAACCTTGGTTACCAGCCCGTCCAGGAAGTCGCGGTCGTGACTGACGAGGATCAGCGTGCCGTCGAAATCCATGAGCGCCTGCTTCAGGATATCTTTGGTTTTCATGTCCAGGTGGTTGGTGGGCTCATCCAGTATCAGCAGGTTTACCGGTTCGAGTAGCAACTTTATCATGGCAAGGCGCGTACGCTCTCCTCCGGACAGCACTTTTACTTTCTTCATAGATTCTTCCGGACCGCCAAACATGAAAGCGCCCAGCAGATCGCGTATCTTGTTACGGATTTCTCCTTTGGCAACGTCGTCGATGGTTTGGAACACCGTCAGGTTCTCGTCCAGCAGGGAAGCCTGGTTTTGTGCAAAGTAGCCTATCTGTACGTTGTGTCCTATGGTGAGAGTTCCTTCATGCTCTATCTCCTTCATAATGCACTTCACCAGGGTAGACTTACCTTCGCCGTTTTTGCCTACGAAGGCCACCTTGTCACCTCTCTCTATAGTGAGGTTGGCATTCTTGAACACGACGTGGTCACCGTAGCTCTTTCCTACGCTTTCCATAATGACGGGATAATTGCCCGAACGGGGGGAGGGTGGGAATTTCAGCCGCAGTGCTGAGGTATCTTCTTCGTCTACTTCCAGTATCTCCAACTTCTCCAGCATCTTTACGCGGCTCTGCACCTGCAGGGTTTTGGAGTAAGTACCTTTAAATCGCTCTATGAACTCTTTGGTTTCGGCTATGAACTTCTGTTGTTCCTCGTAAGCCTTCTGCTGCTGTTCACGGCGCTCTTTGCGGAGTTCCAGATATTTGGAGTAGTTTACTTTGTAATCGTAAATCCGTCCCATGGTTACTTCGATGGTGCGGGTGGTAATGTTGTCCACGAACTTGCGGTCGTGGCTGATGACGATAACGGCCTTACCATTATTAATAAGGAAATCTTCCAGCCATTGGATGGACTCGATGTCGAGATGGTTGGTAGGCTCGTCCAGTAGCAGTACATCCGGCTTTTGTAACAACAGCTTGGCAAGCTCGATGCGCATGCGCCATCCGCCACTGAAATCACTGGTTTGGCGGCCAAAGTCGTCACGCGTAAATCCCAGGCCGAGTAATGCCTTCTCTACATCTTCCTCATAGTTTGTTGCATCAATGGCGTAGAACTTCTCGCTCAATGCCGAAACGTTCTCGATAAGTTCCATGTAGCTGTCACTTTCGTAGTCGGTGCGTGTTTCCAGTTCTTTGTTGAGGCGTTCTATCTCGGCTTCCATCTCGTGCAGGTGGGCAAATGCCTGTGCTGCTTCCTGGAATACGGTACGTCCGTCTTCCGTCATCAAGTGTTGCGGCAGATAGGCTATGACGCAGTCTTTGGGAGCTGAAATCCTGCCGCGGGTAGGCTGCCTGGCACCTGCCAGTATCTTTAGCAAAGTACTTTTTCCCGCGCCGTTTTTTCCCATTAGGGCGATGCGGTCTTTTTCGTTGATGACAAAGGATATATCACTAAATAAGGTAGTGCCGCCAAACTCTACGGCCAGTCCGTCTATAGAAATCATTGTGTATTATTTAAATTGAGGCGCAAAGATAACATAATTATATTATTTTTTATATCTTTGCCTCGTACAAACAAAATGCGTAAGTCATGGAAACTGAAAAATTGTCAGAGGATTATCGCCCGCTAATATTGGTTGCGGAGGATGATGAAAGTAATTTTAAGTTGATTAAAGCTATTATCGGCAAGAAATGTGATATATTATGGGCGAAGAACGGTGAAGAAATGGTTGCTTTGTTCAAGGAGAACCGTGATAAGGCGGAAGCCATCTTGATGGACATAAAAATGCCTATTATGAATGGTTTGGATGCTACGGTAATTATACGCCAGGATAATGGGACGTTGCCCATTATTATGCAGACGGCCTATGCATTTACTACCGATCGTGAGAAAGCTATGGAGTGCGGAGCATCGGAGGTATTGGTGAAACCGATTACATTGAGTGCTTTGCGTACCTGCTTAAGCAGATATCTGCCAAAATTGGTGTGGTAGATTGAGAATAGCGTACATTATAAAATGAGGGGATGATAAAACGATTGTTTTACCATCCCCTTATTTTATTGTATGTCTGTCTGTTGCTTCCTTTCCTCCATTTTCTTCTTTACGAACTCAATCTTCAGATTGGCTTCTTCCATGTTCTTTTTTATCTCTGTTATGGACGAGAGTAGCTGTGCCAATTCGTAGACACTTGCAAGTGCCTGGCGATCGGCGGGAGTCATATTGGTGGAGTAGGGGCGTTCTCCCTGATAGTCCACTTTGATATTCTTGTCTTTGTTCAGATAAAGGAAGCCCATGACGTTGCCGTCTTCACCCATCTTGAAATCCGCCTTTTCTATCTTCTCACCAAGGTCAGTGGTTTCGTAGCTGTCTTTGGCGGCAGGCGTTTCAGCAAAGCTGCCATCGGGGGCAGTGACTTTGACGGCTACATGATGGATGTTGTGAGAACCGCAGTAAATGGAAGTCATACTCATCACACCGTTTTCATCTACCTGGAAGCGGAGGAAGGAGCGGTGTAGATTCTTTTCTATCACTTGTGAGGGATGCAGGTAGTTACCGATTGTTTGATACTCGGCATCTTTCTCGAAAGTATATTTACCTTTAATGGCGTCAAATTCCTGCTGTTTCGCCTGGAGCATGCTGTCAAGGTAGACCAGGCTCTTTTGCTGCTCTTCAAGTTCCACTTCCTGCATCAGTCCGATGCCTGCACGGCGGGTTTCAAAGGCTTTGGGATAGAGAATCTTGATGCTGTCGATCAGTATTTTGGCTTCGCTGTAATTGCCCTGTTCAAAAGCTTGGCGGGCAGCCTGCAACTTTTCACCGGCTTTCTTCTCTACGTCATCGCAGGAGAAGAGCGTGCAACAGAGGCACGCAAGGAGTATTACTTTCTTCATAATTGTTGTTCTTTTATTAGTGAGGACAAAAATAGAAATAATATCTGTATCTTTGCAGCTCGAAAATGATTTATTGACAAATGATAGAGTTGACGCCAGAAGAACTGAAACAACATTTTAGTGACGATATATTCAAACGGATATCCGAAACTGCTGATGAATTGGGATTGGAATGCTATGTAGTTGGCGGATATGTACGCGATATTTTCCTGCAACGTCCCTCCAAGGATATTGATGTGGTGGTGGTGGGCAGCGGCATTGCAATGGCCGAAGCATTGGGCAAGCGCCTGGGGCGTGGTGCACACGTATCCGTCTTTAAGAACTTTGGTACGGCACAATTGAAGTATCACGGTACGGAGGTGGAATTTGTAGGTGCACGGAAAGAATCCTATACGCACGATTCCCGCAAGCCGATCGTGGAAGACGGCACATTGGAAGATGACCAGAACCGTCGCGACTTTACCATCAATGCATTGGCCGTTTGCCTGAACCAGACACGTTATGGTGAGTTGGTAGACCCGTTCGGAGGTATGGAGGACTTGAAAGAGAAGACTATCCGTACTCCGCTCGACCCTGATATCACGTTCAGCGACGACCCTTTGCGCATGATGCGCTGCATCCGATTTGCTACCCAGCTGAACTTTTACATAGACGATGTAACCTTTGATTCCTTGTGTCGCAATAAAGAGCGTATTTCCATTATTTCCAAAGAGCGCATTGCCGACGAGTTGAACAAAATACTTCTTTCACCGGTACCTTCCAAAGGATTTATTGATTTGGACCGTTCCGGGTTGTTGGAACTGATCTTCCCCGAACTGGTTGCTTTGCAGGGAGTAGAAACCCGTAACGGACGGGCACACAAGGATAATTTCTATCATACCCTCGAGGTGCTTGATAATATAAGTAAGAAGACCGATAACCTTTGGTTACGCTGGGCAGCTCTTCTGCACGATATAGCCAAGCCCGTAACCAAACGTTGGGAACCCCGTGCCGGTTGGACTTTCCACAATCATAACTTTATCGGCGAGAAGATGGTACCCGATATCTTCCGTAGGATGAAGTTGCCCATGAACGAAAAGATGAAATATGTGCAAAAGCTGGTCAGCCTGCACATGCGTCCTATCGTCATAGCCGATGATGTTGTTACCGATTCGGCTGTCCGTCGTCTTTTGTTTGAAGCAGGCGATGACATTGATGACCTGATGACTTTATGCGAAGCCGACATCACCTCCAAGAATACGGAACGCAAGAAGCGCTTTCTGAATAACTTCCAGCTGGTACGCCAGAAGTTGAAAGATCTGGAAGAGCGTGACCGCATCCGCAATTTCCAGCCTCCGGTCAGTGGTGAGGAGATTATGAAAACTTTCGGCTTGTCTCCCTGTCAGCAGGTTGGTACTTTGAAAAGTGCTATTAAAGATGCAATTCTGGATGGCGTTATTCCCAATGAATACGAAGCCGCCCGTGCATTTATGTTGCAACGGGCGGAGAAAATGGGGCTGAAAAAAGTAATAGAGTGATAAGGTGATAATAGTGTTATCACTCTATTACCTTAATCCCAAATCCCTTTCAGAAAGTCCTCCAATTTAGCGTCACCGGCTAACCCCAGTCTTTTACGCATCCGGCTGCGGGCCTTGTTTACTCCAATTCTGGAAATACCCAATGTGAGACCAATCTCGTCACTGCTTAATTCCAGAATAACAAGCATGGCAATCAGCTCGTCTGTACGGGTAATATCCGGGCTTAACCGGTGTAGGGCAGGAATATAATTGGGATAGAAGGCGGTGAAGCTACGGCGGAACTCAGCTTCTTTGTCGGAATTGAAAATTTGGGTGCTGATTTTCATCCGAAGGTCGGTAACAACTTTCTGTTTCGACACGGCATCCAATCGTGAAGACACTTCGTTGAGCTGGCTGGATGTCGTGTGAAGCTCTTGTGTCAATGAAGCATTATGCTGGCTTAACTCTTGTTTTGCCTTGAACAATGCCTCGTTGCTTTGACGCAATTCTTCCTGCATTTCCAGCAAGGATTCGTTTTTCTCTTTCAGTTCCTGTTGTGCCTGGAGTAACCCGCTGATTTGTGAGAGGCGTGCGTTACTGATCTGACGAAGGAATTGCTGGCGCTGACGCATATACATCCCCCCAACGAGAAGGATGGCAAACAGCAGTCCGACCAATAGCCAGGTAAAAATTAGCGTCCGTTGCTTCAAAGACACCTCGGCGGCAAGAACAAGGTTCTCATGTTCCTTGCGTCCTGTTTCGTAACGGATATTGGCTCCGATAGCAGCATTGGCACGTGCCTGATGCCGCAGGCTGTCGCTTGTTTCAGTATATAAGGAGTATATAGATGAAATCCGGTCCGGCATTCCTGTTTGGATGTAGGCACGTATCAATTCATCGCCGACGGAAATGATCCCTTCCGGAAAACGGGACGTTTGAAAATTCCGAAAACTCCGCTCCAACTGTTCCACTCCTTCTTGTTCGTGTCCCGGCGTTCGCAGCAATGCCATGCCATAGTAAGCATACAAATTGTTCTGGGCAACCGGGTCTATATCGGTGGTATCTTTTAGCAAACGGCAACATTCATCCAGTTGTCCGGCTATGGAGTCTGGGTAGGCGGCATAATAATATTCCAACCGGTTGATGCGTAATAAAAGATTGAAGTAATTTTCCGCGCTTTTCGGAGTAGCTTTGATAGCTTCCTGGATATAAAACAGCGCAGAATCCTTCTTCCCGGCATTGCTGAAGCAGGCGGCACGCAGACGGTACACCTCTTCCAGCGTCCAGTTATCCAGCTTCTTGGATACTTCCACGGCAAGGGTATTGGCTTCTATGGCTTTATCATATAGTTCAAGGGTAGTATATACCCGGCTAAGGTCGTTGTAACATTCTATCAACCCGTCCCCCGGAGTCCCCGGACGGGCTGTGTACCAGTCTATCGCTTCCTGAATGGCGGTTATTGCCTTCTCGGGTTCTCCGTTTTTCCAGTAGAGGTAACCCATGTAGTCATATATTTCACCTTCATTGCCTACTTTGCCTTCCGCTTTCCGGCACGATTCTACCGCATGTTCCATCAGTTGCATGGGTGTTTTAGTGTCAATACTGCAAAACTCCAGAGAATATGCCATAATATGCCATGTCCGGGCATCTCTCCGTGGATCGTCCGTAGGGGGAAGTGAAAGAAAAAGGTGTCCGATACTGTCTACCTGCTTCATCCGGTTTTGAGCCAGGTAGAACTTGCAGGAGTGGGCAAGCAGTTCCGGGCGAAGCACCTGGGTATAGTAAGGGTGGCTACTGTTCAGCAGGCTGTCAGTCAGAAATTCGCTGCCGTCCACTTTGTCTTGATACATCAGGGCATTATAATAATAGGACAGCACCCAGCCCATCAGGAAGTTCATATTTTTGCCCCTTTTGGGATGTTCCGGCATAGCACGCAAAACGGAGGCATACAGTTGCTCTATTTCCTGGTATCTCTTTTCTTTAAGTAAGGTGGTATATTGGTCGGTACAATACCATAAGCACGAGTCTGCATCCTGTGAAAGCCATTCACGGATATCACTCCGGTTAATCGGTTGGGACGACTTGTGGCATCCGGTTAATGCCACATAGAGAAAGAAACAAAATATATATAATAAGGTGTGTTTGTTTATCATTGTACAATCGGAATAATATTAAATGATTAAAGATACATAATTTCTCTAATCTCCTTGCAAAACAAGGGAGAAAAGGTGCTTTTTTAAGAAATAATTGACGGTTTTCGTTTTTGGGTATCGAATTGTCCATCGGCTTTTTCTCCCTTACTGCTCGTAAGTTAGTATTTTCGTACCGTCCGGTGAAAACAATTGCCGTGCTGCTTTGATAAATAAACGGCATTCGTTATCTTTGTACGCATTCTGCTTTTTAGGGCGGAATGAGACATGTGACAACGGAAGCGTTTAAAAATACCAATCTCCATAAATCAAACTTCGCAACTTTGATTCAGTGTTGTTGGAGATGGTAGCAACAAACGCTCACGTCCTTTTGTTATATACCTACTTATTGCAAACCCTTCCGGGTATGCTACGTAGTAGCCTATATACAACAAATGGCGTGAGTGCTGTTGCTTTATCTAACAACACGGGTATTGCGAAGACCTGATTTATGGATAAAGTTAACAGTGGCTCACGCCTTTCTTGTGTTTAGGCGCGATAAAACGTAGTGTAAAATGAATATGATGATTTTATGAACCTGATTATTCCCGGATGGGAATCCGTTTTGCAGATGTTGATACCGATGTGTACCGTTATCTGCATGGCGGGAGCGATTTTACTTCTTCTTAATGCAGAAGGCAGTCGCTCCAAGCGTTTGCTTGCGTATGTCATGCTGGCTTGGGGAATAGCTTATGTAATCCGCATCTTTGGTATTTTACTCGGCTTTATGGGAACGATGGAGAGTAGCGTCCTTGACCCTTTTGTCTTGATAGCCGGTAATCTTTATGCTATCATTACCCTTTTCTATCCTCTTGAAGTCGTCCGCCCCGGCTGGCTCAACCCGAAACGCTGTTTGCTGGTCATGTCTCCTTATCTGGTGATTGTAGCTTTATATTTTGTGATTATGTATCTGCTCGGCGAAACTCCTGTCTGTCTGGATCATTGGGATACCCTTCTTATAAATATGGGACAATTCAATGTCTGGTACAGATTAGTTATCGCTTTTTCCGTGTTTGCATATATCGCTTATCTGATTCTGATTGTCTATCGCTATGAGGTTTCATACCAGCAATGGTGTGATGCAAACTATGCTTCGACCGAAGGCATGGAAATATCCTGGTTGCGGTTTTATGGTTTAGGGACGATGTTTATCATGTTCGCTTTCTGCTGGATATTGCTGGACGGCAATACCTATTGCTATGTAGTACATAATATCATAGTCCAACTGTTTTTCGGTTTCATCTTTTACAAAGGCTTCTTCCATGAAAACCCGTATCCGGAAAACTTCTTCCGCCATACCATGAATGAAGAAGAAGCCCGGAAAAATGAAGAAGTGGAAGAACTGCCGCCTCTTTTAACCGTGGATAATGTGGAACAACAGGAAAAGAGTATGAATGAAACGGTATTTCTTGTAAAACTGCCCGAATACAAAACAAAAGTACAGCAATGGATGGAAGAAACAAAACCTTATTTGCGTAAGGATTTCAAATTGATGGATGTTGCAGGGGTGCTTCCGTTGAACCGGACTTACCTTTCACAGATATTCAATGAAGGCTGGGGAGAAAGTTTCAGCGATGTGGTACGCAGCTACCGCATCCATTATGCCGAAGAACTGCTGCGGAATCATTCGGAACTTACAGTCAACCAGGTTGCTCTGAAATCCGGCTTCACTTCACCTTCGGCATTGCACCGGGCTTTTGCACAATATCACGATGGAATTACACCTAAACAATACCGTGAAAAAGAGAATTCAGGATAAAATTGCCCTCAATTCCGCATGAATACTAAGATTTTGATAAAATGACAATATGGTTTTGACGAATTGCAAATTAAGGATATATAGCTTTGCAAAATAGAATAAACAACGATAGTTAAGAACAAAATAAATACATGTATTGATGAATAAAAAAATCATTAGTTGCCTGATAATAGGCTTCATTCTTTGTTCCTCACTGAATGCACAAACGACGCAGGAAGGAAATAAAGGTACTGCCTCCGACAGTACATTCGTTTTCCATTACCCGCCTTGCATACAAATGTTCAAGGCAGACTACAAAAGCAACCGGCAGACACTACAATTATTAAAGAAACGGTTGCAAACGTTTTCCAAAGGAAAGGATACGCTCTATGTGAATGGTTATTCCGGGGAATGTGAAAATGACTCTCGCAACCAGCGTACAGCTTTTCACCGTTGTATCAACCTGAAAGGTTATCTTATTAATTACTATGGATTGCGCGAACGGGATTTCAAAACAGTAAATACCCCTCATAACCATCCGGATTTGGGAGATATAGTTGTAATCAGCTATTCATCACTTCCACCACTTAAACAGATGGAAGAGGACGTATCGAAATCCCTTCCGGCTGAGAAAGAGCAGAAAACCGAAGAAATCACTCCGGTCGTTGTGGAAAAAGAGACGGAACCGGTTAGAGAAAAGCAGGAAATAAAGGAGGAGATACAGCAGGTGGAGCAACAAGTCACCCCGGTGCAGCAACAAGTGAAATCCGAACCGGAACAGACGGACAAACCGATGCAAACAGACGAATCAGTATCCGCTCCGCAAACGTCATCCCGCTACGTGGCCGTCAAGACCAACCTTGCGGCATGGGCGGGTACGATAATGAACCTTGCCGCCGATGTGCAGGTGAGCGAACATATTTCTGTGGAATTACCGGTACTCTGGTGTCCGTGGCACGTCAGCGACAAACATGCCGTTAAGACCTTTACCATCCAGCCGGAAGGCCGCTATTGGCTGACACGTCCCGGCGAAGGGCATTTCTTCGGCGTACATGCGCACATAGGTTGGTTCAACGTGAAGTGGAACCGCGACCGCTATCAAGATACCTCCCGTCCGCTTCTGGGTGCAGGTATCAGTTACGGTTACTTGCTGCCGCTCGGCGAACACTGGGCAGGCGAGTTTACCCTCGGTGCGGGATACGCCAACATGAAGTATAACACCTATTATAATATAGGCAACGGCGCACGGATAGACACCCGTACAAAGAACTATTGGGGCATCACCCGTGTAGGTATTTCCGTTGTATATCGGTTCAATCTTAAATAATAAACGATATGAAGAAACGATACTATTTGCTATTCTTATTTATCATCCTGCTTACGGGTTGCGTACACGACTACCCGACGATGACAGACGATGGCGAGGAAGGCGTTGACCCTACACTCGTACAAGTAAATACCGAAGTGACACTTGATTTGGAGCTTGTGCCCTTACAGATTATCACCGATAAAGCACGCTCGGGAACCACGAAAGCCGCTACCGATACCTACCGCCGCCGCTTCATCATCGATGCCTACCACGACGGCAAAGTCGCCCAGCGGCAAGTAACGGTACTCGAAGAAGCGGAAGAAAGCGGAAGCGACAAAATCACCCTGCCCATCAACCTGAAACTGCACGCATTGGAATACACGCTGGCAGTCTGGACGGACTACGTGGCGGCAGGTACGGAAGCCGACCTTTATTACAACACGGAGGACTTGCAGCAAGTGTCCTGCACCACGCCCTATATAGGAAACACCCCTTACCGCGATTGCCTTTACGGAACGGCACCGCTCGATTTGCGCCCGTACCGGGACGAATGGAACGCCAAAGTACAGGTGCAGGTAGATATGGTACGCCCGCTGGCACAATACGAGATTATCGCTACGGACGTAAAGGACTTCCTGCGCAAGATGAAGAAAGAGCGTGGCACAGCCGAAGGTTACAGCGTCACCTTCTCCTACGGCTTTTACGTTCCGCTGGGCTTCAACGTCCTGACGGGCAAACCTGCCAATTCGCAGGCGGGAGTGAGTTTCACCACCCCGCTGACACTGCCCGCCGACGGCTCGGAAGAATGCACGATAGGCACGGACTACATTTTCGTCAATGGCACGGAATCATTCGTGGTGCTCACCATGGAAGTAAAAGGCCCTGCCGGGGAAGTCGCAGCCCGTACCGCCGGACTGGAAGTGCCCTACCGACGGGGACACCTCACCACCGTGCGCGGAGCTTTCCTTACCAACGAAATGAAAGGCGGGGTGGATATAGACACCGGATTTGACGGGGATATAGACTTTGACCTCGACGGTTTAAAATAGAAACGAGTGAATTACCAATAAATTTATAACTTAAAAAACTCTGAGAACAATGAAAAAGTACCGATTTTATCTCTGGTTAATCGCCCTCGCAGGGCTGATAACCTCGTGCAGTCCGAACGAAACCGAGGCGCTGACTGCCGGTGAAAGCAACCGCGTGAGCTTCACCGCCTCGCTGCCTGCCGACTTTGCACAACCCGGAACACGGGCACTGCCAACGCCTCCCACGGAGATTAATGGTGGTCAGCATAAGCTGCGCTGCATACTCGAAGTATGGAGCAAGGATTTAAGCACACTGATTGTCCGTCAGGAAAAAGTCCCCACTACAGGAGATACCGACATCAAGTTTGAGTTCGAGCTGGAGAATCCTGCCGACTACAAGGCTTTGTTCTGGGCGGATTATATTCCGATAACTACAAATGGAATACAGAAGACCACCCCGAACAGTTACACACATTATCAGGATAACAGCTATACAACGGATGATGAAACTGACGGGCTGAAAGCCGTAAGTATAGCAAATTACCAATATAACCCTCTAATTCGGGACGCTTTCTTTGCCTGCAAGGATTTCACGAAAGGAGTCGGGGCGCTGACCAATTTTAATGTGACCCTTACCCGTCCGCTTGCCAAACTGACCATTGCAGAAAAGAATGCAACGAACTTCAGTTACTGCAAACAAGTAAATGTTACCCACGATATTCCCACGACGCTGAATGTAGCCACGGGAGCCGTTTCGGGAACAGTTACTAAGAAATATTCTGCATATTATTCTAATAATTCTGCATATGGTGGTTTTGGCAACGATGTCATCATCAATGGCGAAACGTGCAAAACTCTCTTCTTCAACTATTTCTTTGCCGGGGATAACGACACGATGGGAGAAATCGCGCTCGAATTCGAGCCCGACGATGGCAGCAACAAAACGCTGAAAACCGTCACCATCCCCGCCGGAATACCCCTGAAACGCAACTACTGCACCAATGCCGCCGGAAGCCTTATCAACGAGGCGGTGACTCCTTCGCCCAATACGGTAATGACGGTGGATATCACGGATGAGTGGGGGACATCGGATGAAAATCATGACATTACCACTACCATCGATACTTGGGACGGCAACTATCCTGCGGACGTAGCAACAGCAAAGGCATGGCTCGGAGAGGCAGTCTCCTCCGGTACGGACGGCAAAGACTACGTCTTCGAAATCTCCACAGCGAAGCAGCTTTGTGCATTGCAGAAGTTAATAAATCAAAACATATCAGACGCCGTCACTACTAATAATACATATACTTATGCCACCTATAAACTGACAGCCGATATTAATCTGAACAACCATCAATGGATGCCGTTAGGTATTTTTAATATGGGTGGCATGGCCTTTTACGGAGTATTCGACGGGCAAGGACATACCATTTCAGGACTAAATGTATCTGAAAGCCAAAAATATTATGTTGGTTTTATCGGTTACGTACAAAACGGTGGAATCGTCAAGCATTTAACAGTAAAAGGTGAGGTCGAATATACTGGTACAGGGGGTGCAAGCATCGGAGGAATAGCAGGTGATAATTACGGAACCATTGCATTCTGTAGCTTTGAAGGTACAGTGAAGGCTACCGAAGTGAATACTTCTGAAAGCCGTCTTGGATGGATATGCGGGAAAAACCTGCAGGGGACTTCAGACAGCAATGTAGGACAGATTACTTCCTGCTTTGCCAAAGGGACAATCAGCGGTAATACAGGTGTACAAACGGGTGGAATGACAGCCATTAATACAGACCTAAGTGGTAATTCAGGAGTCATTTCAGGATGTACGTGGTATTACAAAAGTGGTGCTACTCCGGAAGGCATCGAGAAATGCTATTCAGGATGGACTTCGGGCGGTGATAACGCTTCCTACTCTACTGAATCAGAATTATCTGGCAGAGTCAGTACAATGAACCAAAATGCCACTAATTATAATTATAAATGGGAAGCCAGTGGCAGCACATTGAAACTGGTTAAGAAACAGTAATAATCCTAACAGCGAAGTTTGATTGAAGAGGTGTAAAACGGCAGGTACGGACGGACTCAACCGAGGAAGTCCGTGCCTCTCCGTCCGCCTCCTTTCAAACCCACTGTAAATTCAATTCAAACAGCTATTCGGGCAGTTTGCGTAAATGTCCGGGTGCAGTCGGCAGCACTCCCCGTTTCGCAGCGGGGAATAGCGCAAAAGCGAGAGATTCAACTAATTTATTAATCACAACAGCAAGACAGAAAGATACGCCATGACTGAGAATGAAACAATACCGGGAGCATTCAAAGCCCTCGCAACAGGATACGGCATCATAGGGCTCGATTATGCTTATATCCCTGCGACATCTGTTCCTGAATTTTCTTTGAAAGGCGACAAACCCTTCACGATCTTCACTACGGTTTGTTTCAAAAATACACAGAACGGATCGATTCTCGAACAGAAGGATATGTTTCAGATGGGTATCATGGATGGATTGCTCTACGTTGCAGCAATAGATTGGTGTGTCACTAAGTTCTCGGAATATAAGGTCGCTGAGTTTGTCACCGACCATTGGTATTCCATTGCCATAGTCTATGATGGCAAAATCTTGTCCGCATGGCTGGAAGGAGAAAAGAAAGATTCTTTCAAATGCAAAGCACCCTACAAAGGAAAGGCGGAAAAGGAACTATGTATCGGAAAGCGACTGGATGCGTATTTTAAGAACTTTCTCATTTTCGACCGGGCATTGTCCGGTAATGAAATCAGCAGCCTGACTTCCGGTGAAGAAACATTGCAGCAAGAAAGCCTCGTCTGGTTCGATTTCAGCAAATACGGAAGAAGAAGCCAAAGTCCTAATGGGATAAAAATAACAACGAAATGCTTTGGCCGCATCGTCATAGTCTATCCAAGCAGGCAATTCCGTTTCACGATAAACCGTAGGTATCAGAACATAGAACAAATGCTCAACGAGCTATTTGAAACTTCAAAAACCGTCAATTTTACCGGTCGCATTGGCTACAAACCCGAAGCAGGTACTCACCATTTGGCAGGACTGGTATCCCTCGGTACATCCAAACCGATAATGTGCGAAGTCGATGGTGAAATCGTCACTATCTGGGAAAGTATTACCATTGCCCAAACAGGTATATAAACAAAACCAGTTACCCTAAGCATCAACTTTTATTATATTTATGAAATTCACAAAAGAAACACCGGAGCCCAACCAAATCCATGGTTTGAATTCCGGTGTAGTCTTTTAAGAATATCACCCTCCTTTATTCTTCTATTTGGAACTTACGGCTTACCTTCATTAAATTAATCGTGTAAGTCACCACATTCTGTGCTTCTTGTATCATGGTCAGATATACCATGCTGACTTTGATGCTTCCACTTTGGCTTTGAATGCGCTGCAATTCTTCCCGTTTCAGATGGGCAAGCTGTCCGTTGAGGTCGTTTGCTTTACGTATCTCCGTTTCAAGGTTCTCGTAGTCATTGGTTTCCAGTCTGTGGCGGCATACTTGCAACAGGTATGTAATGTCTTCCGTTACATCGGCAAATTCACCTTTCTGAATGGCATCCAGTGGCTTGAAATTATTGTCTATATGTTCCAGGCACGGTTCGCAAAGACGGCCGACGCTATACACCAATTCACTGGCGAAGTCATTACCTTGATAGTAATAAAGACCTTTTTCCAAAACAGTGTTGTTGTCGAGGCGGCACATGGCAAGAGTTCCGGTACGTTTTATCTGCTTGATGAGCTGTTTCTCAAACTTCACTGAACCCATGGCACGGCGCAGGCCACGCAGATTTTCGTGTAAGAAGGAGGTCACGGTACGTTCGAAGTTCTCTTCTGTAAATTCCAGCACCTTGGCTTGTTCTTCGCGGGTGTGTTTACGGAGCAGTTCCAAAACTTCCGCATTGTCGGTGCTTTGCATCAGTCTCTTTAATGTTTCGTTACCTTTCTCTTTAGCTTTACGCTTTTTGTACATCACTTGGCTGCGAATCAGCATGAATACGGCCAGTCCGATGAGGGCGACAATGGCTATTGTGCCACCGAAGTAGATAACCATGGCTACAAAGAAACAGATTGTGAAGGCAGCTCCGGCTGTGATGAACCAACCACCGATAACACTCAGCACACCGGTGATACGGAATACTGCCGAGTCACGCCCCCAGGCACGGTCGGCAAGCGAGGTACCCATAGCCACCATGAAAGTGACGTAAGTAGTAGAAAGAGGGAGCTTCAAGGAAGTACCCAGTGCAATCAGCAAACCGGCCAACACCAGGTTAATGGAGGCGCGCACCAGGTCGAATGCGGCACCGTCGGCAATGATGGCCTCGTCTTTCTGGAAGCGGGTATCAATCCAGCGTTTGGCACCTTCGGGCAGGGATTTGGAGATTCCGTTGCCCATTGCCATACTAAAACGTACCAATGTGCGGGCTATCGGGGTGCTTCCGAAATTCTCTTCACCTTCGTCCTGGCGGGAAAGATCAACAGAAGTCTTGATAACGTTGTGTGCTTTCTTAGAGGTGCAGAGAGCATAAACCATAATGGCACCCGCACCAATCAGGAAGTACCAGGGAGTTTTGGCAGGGCCGAGCAGTGAAGTCATCAGGAAGCCGTCGGGACCTGCAGCCATTCCGTTGGTGGTGTAATCTACGAAGGAAGAATAACCGGCCAAAGGCACACCGATGAAGTTTACCAAGTCATTTCCGGCAAAGGCCATGGCCAGGGCAAATGTGCCCATCAGTACCACTACCTTGAAGATGTTTACTTTGAGCCAGTGCAGTATCTGCATCAGCACGGTGAAGAAAACAAAACTATAAAGAATAAGCAATCCGGTATTTTCCTGTATCCAATGCTTGTTGTCGGGAGTCATGAACGAACTGTCCTTTAGACCCTTTATCAGCATGAAGTAGATAATGGATGTGGCAGCTATGCCTCCAAACAGGGCAATGCTGTATTTCATCTTCTTCTTATAATTAAAGGTAAACACGATACGTGCCAGCCACTGTACCAGCATACCGAAGAAGAAGGCGATGGCTACGGACACGAAGATTGCCATGATGACGGATAAAGCCTTGTCGGTGTTGATAAGATTTCCGAGTCCCAGCGTGTCACTGTTGTGGACTTTGATGAGTGCCAATGCAAATGTACCTCCCAGCAACTCGAATACCATCGAAACAGTAGTGGAAGTCGGCATACCCATCGTGTTGAAAACGTCCAGCAATACGACGTCCGTCAGCATCACGGCGAGCAGGATACACATGATTTCGGCAAAATAGAAATGTTCCGGCTGATAGATTCCATGTCGTGCAATGTCCATCATGCCGTTGGACAGGGCGGCGCCGATAAATACGCCGATACCTGCGATGAACAATACTGTCTTGAAAGAAGCCGCTTTAGCTCCGATGGCAGAATTTAAAAAGTTGACCGCATCGTTACTGACGCCTACCACAAGATCGAAGATGGCAAGTACGAACAGAAAGACGACGATACCTAAGTAGATTGTTTCCATAAATATGTATTTTATTTCTGACTGCAAAGGAAGGACTTTCGTGTTGCAGAGAAATGTCATACATGTTACAGAAATGTTACAAGGCAGTTGCTTTTAAGTATTCGTAGAAAGTATATTGCGAACGTACTTTTTCTTTTTGCGGTCGCGACGATTTCCAGCGGTTGCGCAGGTGGTCGTCTACGAAACATGCTTTCCGCCTGTCGGACAGTTGGATGGAGAGCATATCCGTGAGTTCCCGTTTTAAGTCGGGGTCCAGTATGGGCGTTACGGCCTCGATGCGGCGATACAGGTTGCGTCGCATCCAGTCCGGTGAACCGAGGAATAACTTCGGATCTCCCTCATTGCCGAAGTACCAGATACGGGCATGTTCGAGGAATGTATCTACAATGCGTGTTACATAGATGTTACGGCTATATGTCTGTCCGGGTATGAGGCAACAGATGCCGCGTACAATCAGGTCTATTTCAACGCCTGCCTGCGATGCTTCGTAGAGGCGGTCTATCATGGCAGGGTCTTGCAGAGCGTTCATCTTGAGGATGATTCTGCCTCGCTTTCCGCTTTGTGCCAGTTCCATTTCGTGGCTGATGAGGCGGTTCAGTTCCGGTATCAGGTTGAAGCGTGCCACGAGCAGGCGGTGGAAAACCGGGTTTTCCTTGCCTTGCAGGGTGCGGAACAGATTGTGCAGGTCGTTTACGATGACCGGATTGCATGTAAACAGTCCGCTGTCGGCATAGAGTGTAGCAGTCTTTTCATTGAAGTTTCCGGTACTGATGTAGGCGTAGCTGGTCAGTTTGTGTCCTTCCTTGTCGCGACGCAGAACGAGGGCTACTTTGGCATGGACTTTCAATCCCGGTATGCTGAAGATGATGTTGATGCCGGCGGCCTTCATCATCTCGGCGGTGGCAAGGTTGTTCTCTTCGTCGAAACGGGCTTTCAGTTCTACAAATACAGTTACCTTCTTCCCGTTTTGTGCGGCAGCTATCAGGGTGTTGATGACTGTCGAGTTTTCGGCCACACGATATTGGGTTACCATGATTTCGCGTACGGTGGGGTCGTGCACTGCTTCGTACAGGAAGTGGATGAAGTGGTCGAAAGAGTGATACGGATAATGCAGCAGCAGATCTTTCTTCTCTACATAGCGGAAGATGGATTCGCGCTCGTCCAGGCACGTCAGCTTCATGGGCTGGGGTTTCTTGATGGGGCGCACGGTGTGGTTCGGGTTAGGCAGATGGCGCAAATCTTCCAGGTTGAGGTGTTTGTCGCCCGGCACCAGTTCGCGGCGGTCTATGCGGTAAGCATCTACCAGGAAATCCAGGAAATCCTGCGGCATGGCACGGTCGTACACAAAACGGCAGACTGCTCCGATTTTGCGCTTCTTCACTTTTGTCTTCACCTGTTCGATGATTTCGGAAGTATTGGCAGCATCGTCTATCAGGATGTCCGCATCCCGTGAAATCTTGATGCAATAACTGCTGTCCACTTCGTAGCCGGGGAAGATGACGTCCAGGTTTGCCTTGATAATGTCTTCAATGAACATCAGGTAATAGTTCTTCCCTACTTTGGGGAGCTGGATGAAGCGGGGCACTTTGGTGTATGGCTGCTTCATTACGAAGTATTGTGTATATTCGGGCGAGTCGGCAGGCACACCTTTCAAGTGCAGGCGCACGGCAAGGTAGAGGCGGTTGTCGCGCAGGAATGAAACCACTTTGTCTTTGGTCACCGGCACAGGAGCCAGATACGGAAAGATTTCTTCCTGGAAGAAGCGGCGCAGGAATTCCTTGTGGAAGGGCTCTACGTTGCGGCTTTGATAGAATATGATATGGTGTTTCCGCAAGGCGGGCAGTATCTTCTGTTCGTAGATGCGGATACGCTCTTCCAATTGGCGGTTCACTTCGTTGTTGATTTCGTCTACCAGTTCGATGGCGGACTGCACGGACTCTTCGTCACTTTGTGCGGCGCCGGTTGCTATCGCTTTATGGTCTGCCACACGTATTTTGTAGAACTCTTCCAGGTTGGACGAGTATATGGAAATGAAATTAATGCGTTCGTACAGTGGCAATGTGTCATCTTCAGCCTCCAGCAGTACGCGGTAGTTGAATGACAGCCAGCTGATGTCACGTTTGAAATATCTGTTCTCCATGGTGGTTATTTTTCCCAAATATAATTACCTTTGTCAACATAAACAATAGAAAGATGACAAAAGTTGGTTTATTATCGGATACGCATGCTTATTGGGACGAAAAATACCTGCAATACTTCGAGTCGTGCGACGAGATTTGGCATGCCGGAGACATCGGCTCGCTGGAAGTGGCACAGAAGTTAGCGGCTTTCCGTCCGTTCCGTGCAGTGTATGGCAATATAGACGGGCAGGATATCCGCCGGCTCTATCCGCAGATTCTGCGCTTCACGGTAGACGGGGCGGAGGTGCTGATGAAACATATCGGTGGCTATCCGGGCAATTACGATCCTTCCATAAAAGGTAGCATTCTGGTACATCCGCCGAAGTTGTTCATCAGCGGACATTCCCATATATTAAAGGTGAAGTATGACAAAACACTGGATATGCTCCATATCAATCCGGGAGCGGCAGGTATTTCCGGTTTCCATAAAGTACGTACGATGGTGCGCTTTATTGTAGACAATGGAACCTTTAAAGACCTCGAAGTGATAGAACTGGCAGGCTGATTTAAGCTTTATTATTTTGGATTGTCCCGATTTATTTAGATATTTGCAGTCCGAATAGCAACGAGAGCCGTGGGGCATGGTCCTCCTTCTTATTTTATTCTCCATTTGATAGAAACCAAAAAAGAACTGAAATATGAAAGGAATTATTCTTGCAGGTGGCAGCGCCACTCGTCTCTATCCGTTGTCCAAGGCTATCTCCAAGCAGATAATGCCCGTCTATGACAAGCCCATGATTTATTACCCGCTCTCCACGCTGATGTTGGCGGGAATACGTGAGGTACTGATCATCTCCACTCCGCGTGATTTACCCATGTTCCGTGATTTGCTGGGAACCGGCGAAGAACTCGGAATGTCTTTCTCCTATAAGATTCAAGAAAACCCTAACGGGCTGGCACAAGCCTTTGTGCTGGGTGCCGAATTCCTGAATGGCGGTCCGGGCTGCCTCATCCTGGGCGACAATATGTTCTATGGTCAAGGCTTTTCCGCCATGTTGAAGCGTGCTGCTTCCATAGACAAAGGTGCCTGCATCTTCGGTTACTATGTAAAAGACCCGCGTGCTTATGGTGTGGTAGAATTCGATGCCGACGGCAAAGCCATTTCCCTCGAAGAAAAACCTGCGCAACCCAAGAGCAACTATGCCGTTCCCGGTCTATACTTCTATGACTCCACCGTAACAGCCAAAGCCGCCGCCCTGAAACCTTCTGCCCGTGGCGAGTACGAAATCACCGACCTCAACCGTCTCTATCTCGATGAAGGTACCCTGAAAGTCGAACTCTTCGGCCGTGGCTTTGCATGGCTCGATACGGGCAACTGCGACAGCCTGCTCGAGGCAAGCAACTTTGTGGCTACCATACAGAACCGTCAAGGCTTCCGCGTCAGCTGCATCGAAGAAATAGCATGGCGCAAAGGCTGGATAGACATCGACCAACTCTACCGCCTGGGCGAGCAACTCGGCAAGACCGAATATGGCCGATACTTAATGGAACTCGCCGACTCCCGTCGTTGATTAATTGATAGTTGATAATTGATAATTGATAATTATCCTACTGTCTCCCCTTTGATTTTTAATTTATAATTTATAATTAATATGAAAACCTATCTTGTAACCGGAGCCGCCGGATTTATCGGCGCCAACTATATCAAATATATCCTGGCGAAACATAATGATATCAAAGTCGTGGTATTGGATGCCCTGACCTACGCCGGAAACCTGGGCACCATCGCCCGCGACATTGACGACGAACGCTGTTTCTTTGTAAAGGGCGATATCTGCGACCGTACCCTTGCCGACGAACTGTTCGCCAAATATAAATTCGACTATGTAGTGAACTTCGCCGCCGAGAGCCATGTGGACCGTAGCATCGAGAACCCCCAACTCTTCCTGATAACGAACATCCTGGGTACGCAAAACCTGCTCGATGCCGCCCGCCGCGCCTGGGTGACGGGTAAGGATGATTCCGGCTATCCCACCTGGCGCAGCGGTGTACGCTATCATCAGGTTTCTACCGACGAAGTTTATGGCTCGCTGGGTGCCGAAGGCTACTTCACGGAACAGACCCCGCTCTGTCCTCACAGCCCCTACAGTGCCTCCAAGACCAGTGCCGATATGTTCGTAATGGCCTATCACGACACTTATAAAATGCCCGTCACCATCACCCGCTGCTCCAACAACTACGGGCCTTATCACTTCCCCGAGAAGTTGATTCCGCTCATCATCAAGAATATCCTCGAAGGAAAGAAACTTCCCGTCTACGGTGACGGCAGCAACGTGCGCGACTGGCTCTATGTAGAAGACCACTGCAAGGCTATCGACCTCGTAGTTCGCCAAGGCACAGAAGGAGAAGTCTACAACGTAGGCGGTCATAACGAGAAGACGAACCTCGAAATCGTAAAGCTGACCATCGCTACCATCCGTCGTCTGATGGAGGAGGAGCCCCGCTACCGCGAAGTCCTGAAGAAGCAGGTGAAAACTGCGGATGGCCGGATTGATATCAGCTGGATTAACGAAGACCTGATTACGTTCGTGAAAGACCGCCTTGGTCACGACCAGCGTTATGCCATCGACCCGACGAAGATTACCAATGCCCTGGGTTGGTATCCCGAGACGAAGTTCGAGGTGGGTATTGTGAAGACCATCGAATGGTATCTGAATAATCAGCCGTGGGTGGAAGAAGTGACCAGCGGTGATTACCAGAAGTATTACGAGAAGATGTACGGAAAGAGATAAAAGCCCAATCTCTTCCAATACAAGTTTTTTATCAATTTGCTTCCACGCTTCCACCTCTTGTCTATAACTCCTTGTTCATCGGCATTACAACTGCGGTGGAAGCAACAAAAAGAGGTGGAAGCAAATTCTGCTTCCACCCCGAACCTTTACTTTAATGTCTGAAATGTAGCTCTGCAATAAGTGTATGCCCTGTACTTAATAAGTACGGGGCATACACTTTGTTCTTGAAAGCCTATAGATTGATTGTAATTTAACGGTCGTGAGCTGATTTGTTGATGGCCGTGAACAGATTGAATCACGTCCATGAATCAATCAGCTCACGGCCGTTAAACGCTCTTGATCTCTATAGTCCGAGTGGATGAATGCAGGGGGAATGAGGGGCGATATCTTATGCCGACAGCGCCACCGCCAGCAGCAACCCCAGAAACAGCATATTGCGCGAAGTCTCTCCCAATATCCGGTTCAGCTTTTCTCCGCTGCGGATGCTTACCATCCTGCGCCATGTCAAGGCATGCAGATAGAAGTAGACGCAAGGTGCCCAAATGAATTCGAGCGGTGTCAGCCTGCTGGTATAGACAAACCACAGACAGAGCAACACGGCTGCAATGCCCAATCCTAAATACATATTCCTGCCGAAAGCCTCGCCGAAGCGCACTACCAAGGTGCGCTTGCCGCTTATGGCATCTTGCTCGCGGTCGCGATAATTGTTTACCATCAGCAATGTGTCTATCGCCAGGCCGCTGACCAGTGAAAGCACTACCACATCCATGTTCAGTGTATATGCCTGTACATAATACGTGCCGGCCACGGGCACAAAGCCGAAGAACACCAGCACCAGCAAGTCGCCCCATCCGCGATAGGACAATATCGTGGTATAGAGAAAAGCAAACAGGATGCATACTATCCCCAGGACCACCAGTTCCCAGCCTCCATGAGGCAACTGCCCCCATACCGTGAACAGCAGTCCCAGTCCCGCAAGGCACGACAGCAGCAACATAATGCCTATTCCCTGCTTCATGGCGCCGGGCGTAATCCATCCTTCGGCGCAGGCGCGTTTGGGGCCGAGGCGGTCTTCGCGGTCGCTTCCTTTCAGATAGTCGAACAAATCATTGATGAAGTTGGCGGCAATCTGCATGCCGCAGGCGAAGAGTGCACACAGCAAGGCGGGCGTAGTCTTGAATTGTCCGTCGCTGAAGGCCAGGGCACTGCCCAGCAATACGGGAATGACGGCGGCTGTCAGTGTCTTGGGACGCGCGGCAAGCAGCCAGGCATGAAGCGAATTTGACTTGATTTCTTTCATATGCTGTTTTAATAAGTATCAACATCCGTCTACAAAGATACTGAAAAATGCCTATATTTGCACCCACTTATGATGAAGAAGTTACTATATATATCCGTTCTTTCCTTGTTGCTCTTTTCCTCTTGTAAGTCGAAAAGAAATCTCGTTGCGTCGTTGCCGCAGCAAGTAATAAAGACTGATACTACCCAGTTGGCTGATACTGTCGGCTTGCCGTCCTCCCTTTCCCCGATGCTGACCTTCGATCAATCCGATCTGCGTAATATTCACCGCCAGGAGGTGACGCGTGCTCCGAAGAAGAAAAAGAAGGAAGAACCGGTGAAGATTCAAAAGGAGATAGTACAACGCGGTACAAAGATTACAACCAAAACCATTCATGTTTCTTCTGCTTACAAGGGCGTCAGCCGTATCAAAGAATACGACTTTACCCATCGGGATGTCCCTGCTTCCTTCGAGGGGTTCCGCATTGCTTTTGTTTCTGACTTGCACTATCAGAGTTTATTGAAAGAAAGGGAATTGAATGACCTTGTTCGCCTGCTTATTGACCAGAAAGCCGATGTATTGCTGATTGGCGGTGATTTCCATGAAGGTTGCCAGTATGTGCCTCCCGTCATGGCTGCGCTTGCCAAAGTAAAAACTCCGATGGGGACTTATGCTGTTTTGGGAAACAACGACTATGAAGCCTGCTACGACGATATTGTGGAAGAAATGAATCGCTATGGGATGCACTTGCTGGAACATAAAGTCGATACATTGAGGCGTGGCAATGAACAGATTCTGATAGCCGGCGTGCGCAATCCTTTTGACCTGGCACGGAATGGCAAATCGCCTACGCTTGCCCTGTCTCCCGATGATTTTGTCATCCTCATGACCCATACTCCCGACTATGCGGAAGATGTCTCTATTGCCAACACCGACCTGGTGCTTGCCGGGCATACACATGGCGGGCAGGTGACGTTGTTTGGCCTTTATGCGCCAATCGTTCCGTCACATTACGGTCAGCGCTTCCTTACCGGATTAAAGTACAATTCGGCTCATGTTCCGATGATTATCACGAATGGCATCGGCACTTCACAAAAGGCTGTACGCATGTTTGCACCTGCCGAGGTGGTGATGATAGTGCTCCATCAGCTGAAAAACTGAAAACTTGCCGGAACATATTTATTTCTCAGGCATCAGCACCACTCCCAGCTTCTTCTTACCATCCATCTTTACCGTAACGGGACTTTCAAAGTGTACATGGCGCAGGTACTTGCTCTCGTGTACGGCAGGTTGTGCATTCAGGAAGTCCTGATTGTATACACCATCATTCATAAACGCATTGATAGTGAAGTAACCTACTCCGAACGATGTCAGGTTCTGGAAGAAGTGTGTTCCCTGGCTGGGGTCTACACGGTAGTTCGTCAGTCCGGCTTCTACAATGACACGGGCTGCACTGATATGCGGCCACTTCACGGGGATGCCCAGCCAAGTATCGCTGCTACCCCAACGGCCGGGACCTACCAGGACATAGTTCTTGCCTTCGTTCAAGAATTGCTGATTCAACTTCTCTATCTCCCAGGCTATCTCCTGATTGTGGGAAGCACTGTAATCATCGGTCTTCACATAAATAACGTCGTAGATGTCATTCATAATCCCATGTCCCAGCGAATTGTTGGAGCGCAGCAGCACTTGTTCGTCGGGAATGGTGGTGAGGTCTTCGTCCAACATCTCCTTGCTATCGACGATAGGACGGATTTGCAGCAGATAGAAGGTTCCGGTCTTATCCTTTTCGCGGCTCATGGTGGCGGCAAACTCTATCTCTACCGGGCGGCGCATCTCTTGTTCCCCGTACTTCAACACTAATTGCAGAATGCGGGGTAACGGGAATACATCGTGTTGCAGGATATTGGCAAAGGTGATGACTTTGCGTCCGCCGGGGTATAGACCGTCACGTATCACCTGGTCGTAAGGGTCGTAAGTGGAGGCGATGTAGTTCAAGGCTCCGTCTTTCTCAGCCTCCTTGACGTGGAGTTTCAGCAGATTGAAGCCGTCGTCGATAGAGAAATCCTGTCCGGCATTGCGCAGGTCGAGGGCATAGAAACGGGTTTGCGTCTCTTTCAGCGCTATGTCCAGTTCGCTGGTTTGCAGCACCTGGTTGGGGTGATAGGGGGAGAAGCGGAGCGTCATGCCACCGTCCACAATATATTTTCCCAAGCCGAGAGCCAGGTTAACGGTACCTTCTTCAGCCTTTTCGTCGCCGATGGGGTAGTAGTTGAGCGAACGTGCCACACCGGACATGCTGGGATAGTAACGGTCGCCATACTGGTTGCCGACTACTTCTTGCAAGATGACGGCCATCTTTTCCTGGTCGATAACATTGCTTGTGGCCTGCATATATGCCTTGGAGTCGCGGAAGTAGACCGAAGCATAAACTCCCTTGATCGCATCGCTCAACATACGCAGCATTTCGTATTTATCGTCCAGATACGGAATCATATAGGTGTTGTAGATGCCCGCAAACGGCTGGTAGTGCGAGTCTTCCAACAAAGAAGACGACCGGATGGCGATAGGCGACTTCACTACATCGAAGAAAGTAAAGAAGTCCTCCACCAGGCTGTCCGGCAACTTGGCTTTGAGGAAATAACGCAGGATGACGTCATCATCTGCATCCGACAAGGCTATCTGATACAGATTGTTGGTATCCATGAATTCGTCGAACACATCGGTACAAAGCACAACGGTCTTCGGGATGGCTACACGGGCATTCTCAAAGTCTTCGAATTCGGGATGGTGCTTCACCATGTTGTCGATGAATGCCAGGCCGCGGCCTTTGCCTCCCAACGAACCATCACCGATACGGGCAAAGTTGGAGTAACGGTCGAAGCGGTCGCGCTTGAAGACGGCTACCACACCCTGGTTCTTCATCTTGCGGTACTTCACGATGGCTTCGAAGATTATTTTGCGGTGAGCATCCACATCTTGCAAGCTGTTCCAGGTGATGGGTTTCAGGAACTCCGCAACGGGGAACATGGCACGCGAGTAGAGCCAGCGGCTGACGTGGTTGCGGCTGATATGATAGAGGAACGATTCTGCCGGTACGGCAAACAGGATGTTCTGCAATTCTTTCAGGTTCTTTACGCGGGCTATCTCCTCCAGAGTGTCCGGGTTGCGGAAGATGAAGTCGCCGAAACCGAAGTTATCCGATACGATGCGGCGCAAGTCCACATCCATCTTCTTGGAGTTCTTGTCGATGAAAGCGGCATCGTACTTGCTTGCATAAGAGGCGTTCTCCGATTCGGAGGACTGTATGATAAGGGGAACGAACGGGTCTTCTTTCCGTATGGCGGCACATAGCTTGATGCCTGCCAGTCCATCCTTTTCACCACGCTCCACGCGGGGGAAGCGGACATCGGTAATTACTCCCAGTATATTGTTCTTGTATTTCTCGTAGATGTTGATGGCTTCCTCGTAGGTACGTGCCAGGACAATCTTGGGACGTCCTCGCATGCGCAGCGTACGTTGGTGGGCGTTCAATGCTTCGGTAGAGAACTCCTGGCTCTGCTTCAATACGAATTTATAAAGATTGGGCAGGATGGAAGAGTAAAAGCGGATGCTATCTTCCACCACTAATATAAGCTGCACGCCCACTTCGTTGACGTCGTGCTCCAGGTTCATCTTGTCTTCTATCAGCTTGATGATGGAAACCAGCAAGTCGGTGTTGCCCAGCCAGCAGAATACATATTCGAAGGGGCTGAGGTCTTCGTTGGCGATGCGCTTGGTGATGCCGTGGCTGAAAGGGGTCAGTATCACCATAGGGATGTGCTCGTACTGGCTTTTGATATGCCGCGCCACGTCGAAACTGTCATTGTCTCCCGTACCCGGCATGCAGATGATGAGGTCGAAAGAGATGGTGGCAAGCTGTGACAATGCTTCTTCGCAGCTGGATGCTTGTGAGAAACGCGGCGGGTAGCGCAGGGAGAGGGAGGTGTATTCGTTGAATATTTTTTCGTCGATACGACCGTCATCTTCCAGCATGAAAGCATCGTAAGGATTGGCTATCAGGAGGACATTGAAAATGCGCCGTGTCATGAGATTGGCAAACTGCGTATCCTTGAAGTAGAGCTGGTTTAATTTATATTTGCTAAGCATTGTTTCTCACGGTTTATTGGTTTGATTGGCAAAAGTAATAGAAATCAAACCTATTCGGATAGTTTTTCGACCACTTTTTTTATATTTGTCCGTAAAATTGCAAGCCTGAAGCATTTATTACCAATGAATAAGTAAACCCCTATGATGACAAAATACAGACTCTGTTCGGAACAAGTCCGATATAAATCTAATATAAGTCCGATACAGCTTGCTAAGGAGATGCTGTGCAAAAGGTACGTTTTAGGTACACTTTTGATACTATGGATGTCGGTTTTTGGAACAGTTGATTTATTTGCCGGTTCGTTTCGGACACTGGGTGTCAAGGATGGATTAAGTAGCAGGCAGGTGTTTCGGATAAACAAGGATTCTGCAGGTTTTGTCTGGGCGTACACTCACGTTGGCATAGATCGCTATGATGGGAACGAGATTAAGCATTATAAATTGGATGAGACGGTTGATCCTAAAGAATATATACAGCCTTCTACAGTTATGGCCTGTGACAAGTCCGGTATTCTTTGGGTTGCCTTGAAGAACGGGAAAATTTATGCTTATGACAGGCAGACAGATTCTTTCCGGTTGCGCATAAATTTGTCCGACTATCTCCCTTATCCGGTGCTGAACAATATTTTATTTGACAGTAACAACCGTTTCTGGTTATGTCTGTCCGACGGGGTTTACTGTTGGGAAGAAGGGACCGGCCCAGCCATTGCCGGCTTGAAAGGGCAACATGTCTGTAGCATTGTCCAAGCGGACGGCGGGCTGTTTTTTGCAGGTACGGACAAGGGGGTGTGGCAACTGACGGAAGAGACGTCGAACCCGCTTTTCCTGGAGAAACCCATCCATTTTCCGATGGAGATGCGTGTTGAATCGCTGTGTGTGTACGGAGCGAAACTGTTTGTCGGCACTTTTTCCGATGGCGTTTTTGTGATGGACAGGGCAGTAGGGCGGATATACTCCTTGGACGGCTTGGCTCTTCATGTTCCGGTCAGCGTTTTTGCCAAGACCAAAGCCAATGCATTGCTGATTGGTGCGGACGGCGCGGGACTTTTCTGTGTGGATGCTGTCACCGGAAAGCTTCTGAAACATTACATGGTTGATGAGGATGACGAAAGAGGTTTGAGCGGCAATACTGTATCTGATATCTGTGTTGATGAATATGGAGGTATCTGGGTCAGTACTTCTACAAACGGCATCAGTCATCTGGATCCGTTGATGCCGGATGTCTATCGGTTCAGGCATGAACGGAACAATGCCAATTCTTTGAAATCCAATCATGTGAATGTGGTCTTCCAGGATTCCGAAGGGGATTGCTGGTATGGCACGAACAACGGTATCAGCTTATACCAGCGCAAGGGAGGCAAATGGACGCACTATCTGGAAAACACAGGACTTAGCGGTAAAGTGATATTGGCCCTTGCCGAAGATGCAAAAGGGAATATATGGGCCGGCGGTTATGGAACCGGAGTTTATTGCATCCATAAGAAAACGGGGCGGGTACAGAAGTGGGAGAGCAGGAGCGCACATCCGGACAGGGGGATGGGCACTGATTATGTCTATGCCATCCATGCGGAGGGAAATGAAATTTGGTTGGGCGGAATAGAAGGGGAACTTACTTGCTATAACATAGAGACGGGCGCGTATACATATTATCCGATTGATTGCATAGGCGATATAAAACGGGGTGTGGACGGTTCGTTGCTGATTGCCGGTTGCGGCGGATTGGCCATTCTTGACAAAGCGACGGGGAACACCCGTTGGTACCAGCAGTTCGGGGAACTCTCTCTGCACTATCCCATCCGTTGCCTCATGCAGTCTTCGTCCGGAGACATCTGGCTGGCGACGGATGGTGACGGACTTATTCGCTTCAACCCCGGCAAACAGGAAGCGCATATCTATACGGCAAGCGATGGTCTTGTATCCAATTCTATCAACAGTCTGCTGGAAGATAATGACGGGCGTATCTGGTTCAGTACGGAGAAGGAGCTGTACTGCCTGGACTTGGCAGGGGGCATCGTTGTCGGAGTCAATGATTTCCTGGGCATCGGGTGGGGACATTATAATCCGAATGCCGCTTTCAGGCTGGATGACGGTTATCTCTCTTTCGGTACGGCGGAAGGGGTGGTCTCTTTTCTTCCTTCGCTGGACTTCGGGCAGTGTGTGTCGGCCGAGCTCATATTGACGGACTTCAAGCTGCTGTACGAGTCGGTGAAGGCAGGCCGGAAAGGTTCTCTTCTGGCAACAAACATTAATGATACGCGGCATGTCGGCCTGAAATACAATCAAAATTCCTTTTCCATTTCTTTTTCTACCATTAATTTTACATCTCCGCACAGAATCAGATATGAGTACATGCTGGAGAACTACAATGAACAATGGGAGTCTTCCAATTCGGTGGGAAGTATAAACTATATGAACCTTTTTCCCGGTAAATATATCTTCCGTTTGCGGGCGTTCGACAAGTACAGTGGTCGGCAGATAGGGGAGCGTAGCCTTGAGGTTGTCATCCATCGCCCTTATTGGCTTTCGTGGTGGGCGTTGCTTGTTTACTTCATGATACTGTCCGTGTTCGTTTATGTGTTCGTACAGTACCGCAGGCATAAGCTCAATGAAGATAGAGTGAAGGAAAAGATACGGTTCTTTATTAGTATAGCCCATGACATATGTACTCCGGTGACATTGATAAAAGCACCTTTGAGTGAGCTTGAGGTGCAGCCGGAACTGCCGGATGAGAGTCGGAAGACGGTAGCTGTAGCAGTAAAGAATGTGGAAAAACTGCTTTCCATGATTACCCAGTTGCTGAATTGGCAGAAGATGGAGCTTCATACCGAATGTTTGAAAGTTTCGCTATATGATATCAAGGCCTATCTGGAGGGGAAAATGGCGGAGTTCCGTCTAGCTGCTATGCAAAAGGGCATAGAGTTGCAACTGGAGGTGGAAAGGGATATGCCGAAGGTGTGGATTGACAGGGGAAAGATGGATCATATTATAGATAATCTGCTTTCCAATGCATTGAAATATACGGAGCAGGGTATTGTCCGCATTGCCGTAAAGACTGCAAAGAAGAAGTGGACGATTGAAGTGCGAGATACGGGCATCGGTATTCCGAAGAAGGAGCAGCGAAATATTTTCCATGAATACTACCGGGCGCAGAATGCGACGAATTCCGAGGAAACCGGTTCAGGCATCGGGCTGATGATTACTCGTCGGCTTGTAAAGCAGCATCATGGCAGCATTTCATTCAGCAGTGTAGAGGATAAGGGAACGACTTTTGCCGTTACTTTTCCGCAGAAGATAAAGTCGGGTATTGTCGTTGAACCGGAAAAAGACAAAGCGAATGCATCTGCGGCAACTGTATGCTTACAGAATAATGGTGACGATGTAGGGAAGAACGTACTTCTTTTGGCAGAAGATGATGCGGACATGAGGGAGTATCTGACAAACTGTCTTTCCTCCGAATATAAGGTAATCGGTGTGTCCGACGGCGGGAAGGCACTGGAAATGGCTCGGGAAATCAATCCGGACATTATCATTTCAGATGTTGTGATGCCGGTGCTGGAAGGAGACGAACTGTGCAGGATTCTGAAGTCATCCATTGATACGAGCCATATACCTGTTATATTGTTGACAGCACTTAGTGAAAGGGAAAACATCATCTTTGGGTTGGAAGCCGGTGCAAGCGACTATATCATCAAACCTTTCGACCTGTCGGTATTGAAAGTGCGGATAAGGAATATCCTTCAAAACAGACAACACTTGCGTGATACGGTATTGTCACTGAATGCCCGGCCGGAAGAGACGGATTATACCAGTCAGCTGGATAAGGAATTTTTGGATAAAGTGATGGAGGTCATTCATGAAGAATTGTCTAATTCCGAATTCTCCATCAATGACTTCTGCAGGATGTTGGGTATGAGCCGCACTTCGGTCTATAACAAGATAAAAACATTGACAGGACAAGGCCCCAATGATTTTATCCGGATTGTTCGTTTGAACAAAGCAAAGGAGTTATTGGAATCTCGGAAATATTCTATCGGAGAAGTTTCTACTATGGTGGGCTTTTCTGATCCGAAATATTTCAGTACATGCTTCAAGAAGCAGTTTGGTGCCAGTCCTAGTAAGATTTGATATAATAAAGATAGTTTTCGAACCATTGCGGATAGGTATTAAACCTTTTTTGCTAAATAACGAACCTCCGTTTTTCTGATAGTGCGTAATATTGTAGACAGAAACAATAATAAAAAATCGCATATAAAAATGGAAACGTATTTGGGTCTTGATTTGGGTGGTACCAAACTGCTGATTGGTGAAATGGACAGCCATGGCAATATTTTAAGGTATAAGAAGTATGATTCAGGGTATTTTAACCAGCAAGCTGCATTGGAAATTATTAAATCGTCGCTTGACGATTATATCCGTACCGTGGGCTGGTATGACCAGAAACCAGTGGGCATGGGAGTCGGTTTGATTGGTCGCGTCGATCCTGAGCAAGGGATCTGGTTGCAGATTGACCCCAGTCGCACACAACCGATAGCTCTGGCTAAGGAACTGGAGGAAACATACGGTATACCTTGTCATATAGACAATGACGTGAAGAGTGCCACAAGAGCCGAACGGGTGTGGGGATTCGGTCAAATCTCCAAGAACTTCATCTATATGAATGTGGGTACCGGTCTTGCTGTAGGTACGGTGGTGAACGGCAGGCAGATACGAGGCAGTCATTTTAATGCCGGTGAAGTGGGTCACGTACGTGTCGGTGTGAATGTCGGTGTCAAGTGTGGTTGCGGCCGGATGGACTGTGTGGAAGTCATTGCTGCCGGTATTGGGTTCGACAACTGTGCCCGTTTGCTTTGCAGCCAATATGAGACCAGCCTGCACATCCCGGCAGAAAAGGGGGAAAGGGTGCTTGTCAGTGAAGTCTTTGCACTCAGCCAGAAGGGAGATCCTCTTTGTACGGTATTGGTGGAGAATGCTGCCGAGGCTCTTGCCAATCTTATTATGAACCTGGTGCGCGTGATTGACCCTGATACGGTGGTATTGGGCGGCGGTGTTGTATCCGATGGATATATGCACGGAAAGATTCTGGAAAAACTGCATCCCACGACCATGCGTTTTGTGAGCAACGGAGTTGTTATCACGAAACTGAATCCCGGCTTTATCGGTCTGTTGGGAGCGGGAGCAGTAGCAATGAATATGTAATTGTCATTCAGCGCGCAAATGATATAAACTAATTTTAATCACTTACTTATGAAAATTACTATAACAAATAATGAAAGAGAGTTTGACTGCGCTGCTGCGTGGCGTGTTATCGGAGAAATTCTGAATAAACCTTCGAGCGTTATCGGGCTATCAACAGGGCGTACTACCGGCAATCTGCATCGGTTGATTGGAGAAATATACTCCAAGTATCCTTTTAATGTGGCTTCCACCACTTTCTTCGGATTGGATGAAGTGACCAATGTGCCGCGTGAATATGCAGGTGCGTGCTATACAATGTTGAAAACAGAGTTAATGGATGCTTTGGGTGTCAAAGATGAAAATTTCCTGATGCTTCCTACTGTTTCAGATGATTTTGAAAAAGCCTGCAAAGACTTCCAGCAGGAGATAGCAAGACGTGGAGGCATCGACCTGCTGATTTTGGGATTGGGGGAAAACGGACATTTGGGGTTCAACCAGCCAGGAAACCCTTTCGATACTGAAACATGGGTTACCGGTATGCACGCCGAACTGGAAGTGCGTATCCGCCGGGAAACGAATACGCCTCCCGAAAAGCAGTTGGGCGGTATTACATTGGGAATAAAGAACATCATGCAGGCCCGCCGGATTGTATTGGTTGCCAAAGGCACCAATAAGACGGATATTGTGAAGCAAATGCTGGAAGGTCCCGTGACGACAGATGTTCCCGCTTCTATCCTGCAACTTCATCCTAATTGCGAGTTCCTGCTGGACAGTAAGGCTGCTGCAGGGCTTTCTGCCAAATAATTGAATCCTTTATTAATTCTCTAATATTATGACACAAAAAGAAAAACAAATCAACTATATGGGGCCATTTATTACGATGGTGTTCCTGTTCTTTATTGTAGGTTTCCTTACCACTGCCAATACCCAATTCCAGGGACCTCTGAAAGAGACTTTTCTGGCAGAAGTGGGCGGGTTGAAAAATACTTTTGCCACTTTAATCACATTTTCCTGGTTTCTGGCATATCCGGTTTGTGGAGGATTAGGTTCGTCTTGGATTGGCAAGCACGGCTATAAAGGCACGCTGATGCGCGGGCTGTTGCTTATGATTGCAGGCTTGGGCTTGTTCTTTGTCTCTTCTTATTTCACTGTACACTTTCCCGGAGCCAATTGGCATGTGGGGGAAAATGTTATTCCAGGCGGTTTCCTTATTTTCCTCTTGGGCTCTTTTGTGGTCGGTGCTTCGGCTACTATTCTTCAGGTAGTTATCAATCCTTACCTTACGGCTTGTCATGTGAAGGGTACCCAATCCATCCAGCGTCTGGCTATAGGTGGGTCTGCCAACTCGGTGGGAACGACATTGGCTCCTTACTTTGTAACCGGCGTTGTTTTTGGTGGTCTGGCGATGGAGGATATACAGATAAACCAGTTGATGATGCCGTTTTTTGCATTGATGGTGGTGATTTTCCTTATTGTCTTGCTGTTGATGAAACTCTCCCTGCCCGATATACAGGGAACAAGGGCAGAGAAAGGTGAGAAGCTCGAAAAGAGTGTCTGGTCATTCAGCCATCTAACTTTGGGCGTGGTGGCTATCTTTTTTTATGTAGGTTGTGAAGTCTGTATCGGGGCGAATATCAATATGTATGCCATTGAGATGGATTATGCTTCTCCGGCGCTGATGGCTACGCTCTATTGGGGCGGCATGCTCGTGGGGAGGTTGGTAGGCAGCTCGTTGAGCCGGATTTCTCCGCGTGTACAGTTGACGGTCACGACGATAGGAGCAGGTGCACTTGCTCTGGTGGCCATTCTATTGAATAACCCCTGGTTGCTTACGGCGGTCGGATTGTTCCACTCCATCATGTGGGGGGCAATATTCACCTTGTCTGTGGCTCGTCTGGGGAAATATACGTCCGTTGCTTCCGGTGTGTTCATGATTGGAGTGGTGGGAGGCGCCATATTGCCTTTGTTCCAGGGTGTGCTTGCCGATCTTATGGGCGGTTGGAGATGGTCCTGGCTCCTTGTACTTCTGGGTGAAGCGTTTATGCTGTACTATGCACTGATAGGCTCGCGAGTCCGCCAAGCAGCCGATTGATTCTTGTTTACCAATAATTACCATAGATAAATATGAATAACATGAAGAATTTTAGAACGATTGTTTTGACCGTACTGGCTGTATTGTTGTCGTGCGGCAATCTGAGGGCTGCGGATGGGCCGAAAGCCCCGCTTGACAGTAAAGTGATTGTGGCATACGTCACTTCCTGGAGTCACGTCATCCCCGACCCCAAGTACATGACTCACATCAATTATGCCTTCGGGCATGTCAGTGAGACCTTCGACGGTGTAGGCATTGCCAATGAAGACCGCCTGAAGCAGATGGTGGAGCTGAAAAAGCAGAAACCGGACCTGAAGGTGCTACTCTCCATCGGCGGTTGGGGCAGTGGACGTTTCAGTGAGATGGCCGCCAACGAAAAATACCGCAAGTCATTTGCCAAAGATTGTCGGCGGGTGGTGAAAGAGTATGGGCTGGACGGCATCGACATCGACTGGGAATACCCTACGAGCAATGCTGCCGGCATCTCTTCCTCTCCCGACGATACGAAAAACTTCACGCTGCTGATGCGTGACATCCGCAAGGCCATCGGTCCGAAGAAGCAGTTGACTCTTGCTACTGTGGCTTCGGGCGAGTATATAGACTTCCCGTCCATCCTTCCTTATATTGACTTCGTGAACATTATGTCCTACGACATGGGGAATGCTCCCAAACATCACTCTGCTCTCTATTCTTCGGACAACAGCAGCGGGATGACGGGCGACAAGGCTGTGAAAGCCCATCTGGCTGCCGGTGTGCCTGCCGACAAACTGGTGATGGGTATGCCTTTCTATGGTCGTGGCGGAAAGGGGTATCCCAATTTTCAGGATTTCAACAAAGTGGGATATGCCAAAGGATTCCGCGAATGTTGGGACGAGACGGCCCGGGTACCTTATCTGGTGAATAAGGAAGGTACACTGGTTTTCGGTTACGAGAATCCGCGTTCGCTAGCCATCAAGTGCCAATACATCCTGAAGCAGAACCTGCTGGGCGGCATGTATTGGGACTACGACGGTGACAACGAGCAGGGCGACCTGCGCCGCACGGTCTACGAGAACCTGATAGAGCGCAAGCCTTTCCACGACCGTATGTACCGGGTATTGGTGCTCACAGAGAGCGCCGGACAGCACAAACCTTTCTCGGATGCGGCTTTGAAGTGGCTGATAGACGAAAGCAAGGTGCAGAACCTGCAGATTCAGGTACTGAACAGTGCCCGCCTGCTGGCACAGAAGGAAGTACTGAACGGTACGGATTTGGTCATCCAGTTGGACTTCCCTCCCTATACATGGCCCAAGGAAGCGGAACAGAATTTTGTAGACTACATCAATGAAGGTCGTGGCGGCTGGATAGGTTTCCACCATGCCACGCTGTTGGGCGACTTCGACGGCTTTCCTTTGTGGCAGTGGTTCAGCGACTTTATGGGTGGCATCCGTTTTCAGAACTACATTGCCCCGCTTGCCGATGGCACGGTAGTGGCCGAAGACAAGGAGCACCCGGTGATGAAGAACGTGGATGCTTCGTTCGTCCTCCCGGACGATGAATGGTACACTTACGACAAGAGTCCGCGCCCCAATGTACGTGTACTGGCCCATGTGGACGAGTCTACTTATTCTCCGGTTTCGGATGTGAAGATGGACGACCATCCGGTGGTATGGGTCAATGAGAAGGTGAAAGCACGCAATGTCTACTTCCAGATGGGGCATAGCCCGAAGCTGTTCAATTCGGATGACTTCACCACGATGCTGCACAATGCCATTTCGTGGGCATTGGGTAAATGACATGCTATATATAAGGTAGATTTTTTTAGGTAATGGCTTTTCGTTAGGTAATTGTTTGTAATAGGTATTTAGTAGCTCCCGTATCGTGCTTGTTAGTAGGCTGCGATGCGGGAGTTTTGTTTTTGCTCAAGAGCGCCTCTCGCCCCATTTGACAGACACTGGCGTCTGTCGCGATGAACACTGGTGTCTGTCATGACAAACACTGGCATCTGTCACGACAGACTCCAGTGCTTGTTAAATGGGGGATTTCTGTTGAAATAAAAACAGATTGTTCTCCTTGCAGAAATAGACAGTCAATCGGGACATTTTCATAATCAGCATCTTGTTATTGATGGATTTTAAACTCATAATGATAATGAATGAACCTTTCGCTGAGATGGAATGCCTATATTTGAATACTTGTATGGGCAATATTAATTCAAACCATGAAAATCCGGATTTTATCATTGGCTGTCATGCTTTCATTGAGGTATAGCCAAAGGGCTTCGGCTGTTTATTTATTGTCAGTTTTGTTTTTTGTGGGCTGCACAGCTCACGATAAACGGAGCGGGAATGAAAACGTCACTGCAATTCGTATAGATTGGAGCAATGTCAGGGAGACGTTCGATTATGCTCCGATGGTGGAAGACAGTGTGTTGGTGATACCGTTGGAAACGCGGGACGATTGTCTTATTGGTGAAGTCTCCAAAGTTATCTGTCGAAATGGCCGGATATATGTAGGGGATGCAATGAGGCAGGCTGTTTGTGTCTTTGATATGTCCGGTAAGTTGGTGACAAGGATATGCTCGTTTGGCAACGGGCCGGAGGAGTATCTCAGTGTCACCAGTTTTACGGTACATGGCTCGGGTATTATAATTTATGACAGCTTTACAAGGAAATTGTTCTTTTTTGATTCAGCGGGCATTCTCCAGAAAACGGAGGATGTGCCGGATATTTGGGGAATGGATATGTTCTGTATAAAGAATAAACTTTATCTAGTAAATGACGGCAGTTCTTCTCAACGGGGATTTTACCACTTGTTTTCGGTGAATCTTGACAAGGCAGAAGAGCATGAGGCTTTTTTGCCGTTTAAGGATCCGGGAAATTCCGGGTGGGGTACGGAGTCCGTCATTGCTCCGCTGAAAGATGAGGCTTTAATCTATACTTGTCCTTTCGACACACTTTACATGGTGAAGGATGGGGCTGCTTATCCTGCCTATTTCGTCGATTTTGGGCGTAAGAGGCTTCCGCGGCAATACATCGGAGAAGAGGGCCGCATTGCATTGAAGGCAGCATTTGACGGCAACTATGTCAGGGGCTGTGAGAATGTCGTGCAATCGGAGAAATACATCTTTTTGCGGTTTGGAGATTCCAATGAGGACTATACCGGCATCTATAATAAAGAAACGGGGAATTTGGAAGTCGCCAAGACGGCTGTCAATTCATTGTTGGGGGATTTGCCACTTCAGAAGAATAAATTCCATATAGAGGATGAATGCCTTATCCAATATTATGCCATTTCCTTTTGGAATCTGGCATTTGAGATGGAAGGTGAAGCCGGTCTGGATAGGCACAGATTCTATTCGGCAGCTTTGAGACAACGGATTGACGGGTTTCGACGCATGGATGGGGCAGAATCCAATCCGGTTATCTTGATACAAAAGTTGAAACAATGAAATGTGCCGGTGTCTTTGGCCCTTATCTTGCATAGGCTTCCATTTTCATCGGCAGGTACATGGACAATAGATTAAAATCATTTTGTTGCAGTGTCTCATTGCTCTCTAATCCTCTTCCGGTGCAGCATTGGGATAGCGTATGTTTCTGAAAAGGAGCTGCATATATTCTTCCTCTTTCTTTTTGCCTTCTTCTGTCAAAAGAATCTTCATCATTGCAGACGGATATCCTCTTTTGATTGCATTTATTCCTATACATTCATTGTACGATTCTTTATAAGGCTGGGAAGCCTGACTTTAAAGATAAAGACAGTATCAGCATTAAAATAATCCTTCATATTGTCTTCAGCGATGATTCTTATATATTGGGCGGTATCCAATTTTGCTGTTTCTTCATTTGAGCCTGAATCCGGTGCTCCTTGAACCATGAATTTGCCATCGGCCACTTTTATTCTCATATCACTACCGGAATCCATGTTCAATGCAGCTTTCACCTCTCTGTATGGCATGTTTTTTGCCGCACGGTAATGGCTTGAATACGTGTCGAAACAAGGATACAGAATCAGACAATCCTTGGACTTTGATTCTAAAACCATCTGATAGAACATTCCTATATTCATCTTTTCGTTTATTCTGAATATGGTCAACCCGGCAATCACCTTGAAATCTTTCAGTTTAATCAAATCGATGCTATGCTGCTTCGAGCAATGGGAACGATGCATTCTGAAAAGACGATTCTGGGCAAAGGCATTTGCTGAGAATGAAAGCATGATGGCAAATGATAAGACTAAAGTTTTCATATCAGTCCGAATTTTTAAAAGTGTATTTGAGAATGATAGGGTTAGCATCATCATCCAATGAATTTAACTTTTTATAATCTGCTTTATCAAGTAAATCCGTAGAGACGTAGGTGTTTAATAAATCTGTAGGAATAATAGCATAAGCATATTTCTCATCCACAAATATTGGTGAGAAAAAATTCATTTCTTTGAATGAATTAAATAGCAAATGCCGATTATTTCGTTTGTCAATTAATAAATGGTATATTTTTCTTTTCCAATAAAATGCAGTAAAATAATAGTTGGAGTTTTCGCTATATTGAATAAAAATTGTTGCATAGTTCGTGCCAAATGTTTTATTCCATTCTAAATAATACCGAATATCTTTTCCTGCTGGCAAGTTTTTTATTTCAAAATTGTATTCTCCAAAATCCCATGAATATTTAGGCTGTAACTTTTGATTGACATATACAAAATTATCGCCATTGTATGCTTGAACAAAATGAACAGAATCATTGTACAGATAAAATGGGCTATATACATGATGGTATAGGGTTTTAATTATGTCATCAGACAGATTGTAGGTTTCAGAGACTACATTTTTCAGAGAGTCATCATACAATGCCATTTTAGTTCCCGTTTTAGTGTCGCTATAAAATAAGTATTGATTAGGGTTTATAGCTATAAAATTATGGGCAGTAGACATTGAACTTGGTAATTTTACATGGTGTCTATAAATAATTCCTAAACTGTCATAAACATAAATACCTGCTACCGGACTTAATAGTTCTAAGTCTCCACTGAATCTGTTAAAATCAAAATCATATAATTCTGAATATTCGCCCGGTCCATTTCCTTGTTTACTAATGCTTCTTATGTATTTACCCTCCATATTGAATATTAAGATCTGATTCTGATTTTTATCCAGTATGTAATATCTGTTATTATGTATCTTTACAGATAGATTGTACCCTTTGATTAAGGAACTGTCATTTGTTTCTAACGGTATTAATTCCATTTTAGAGAATAAGTCATAGAATGAAACTGTATTTTTACTATTCAAATCTATATAGACAGCTTTTGCACGTAGTCCTTTAGAATTATGAGAACATGAGACTAATAGAATGAGTAAACATATAACTGGAAAATATCTTTTCATTGCCATATTAAGAATAGAAGTTAAGACTCGATAATAGGTAGAGTGGAGATTTTCTATTATACCTTATGCCGTTTGATAATAGGCATGGCAGATAACATCAAAACTGTTATAAAGAAACGCATAGACTTCCATTTTCATCAGCAGGTACATAGATAGCTGACAGAGTGCAAAACGTCAATACTCCACGAACCATTGCTGATGTCCATAAGCTATTTGTATTTCTTTGAACTTTGGATAAATAGAAAGATAGTACGATGTTATATAACAGCAAGCTACTCACTTTCCATAAAATAGAGAAACAGTCTTGCCCGTTTCCAAATATCCAAAATGGAATTCCCCAAAGAGTCCAGACTAAACCAATCAACACTGGCTTGAAAATGTTGGAACATCGTAAATGATTTTCCATGAATCCACGCCATCCAATTTCTTCTGCTATTACAGAAAGTGCTCCTAAAGTGCTACCGACAATCAATGCATAACCGGTTATTATGCCCCACAGTTGTACAATTCTTAAATAAGAATTATCCACAATGGGGATTCCCATGTACGAAAAATCATTGTGGGAGGGTATTGATATGTGGCCTATAGTCTCTACGTTCAAGAGGTTTCCGCCCACATATATAAGGAGCATTGCCAATAAAGGAAATAAGCATGCAGTAGCCGCAACATAACTGATAGAGGCTTTCCATGAAATATTCTTAAAAGTCAATTTGTTGTGTGAGCAAAATTTGCTAAAGTTCCCTTTCTCAGCTGCCCATGCAGCGAAAGCAGGGGATAAATACAAAAAGAAATCTATGATATGTATCCATCCGGCATTCATCTCAGCCGAATAAGCATATCCTATAATGGCTCTTGCTATGATTACAATAGCTAAGTAGGATAGAAATGTTGTCATAGGTTTCCACTCATTGATGTTTTTTTTCATGGTACGTTGTATTTAGAAGGTTCATAATTTCAATCAGACTTAAACCAAAGCCGTTTTCCGGTGCAAGTATAAGGGTATATTTTGACGAATAAGTTGAGAAAATCTCGAAAAAGGTTTGAATATTATTATATATATCATTATTCATGGCTATTCTTGAATTTTTCGACTCATTTTGATGATTTCTAAACCTTTGTGCCGGAAGTATGCGCTAATTTTACAATCGGTTTTAAATACAATTGAATAATCGAATAATTATAATAGTATAGGTATGAAATACTTTTCAATGGTGTTGCTTATGATTGCCTCGATGCTGTCATGCTCTTCGAAGGGCGATGAGCTGAAAGAGCTTCCGCCTTTTCCGGACGAGCCGGCGACAGAGGAGCCGAATCCCATTCCTGGTTCTACCGACAAAATCGTTGTCGGTTATGTCACATCATGGTCAAACCACGAGGTGAAGCCGGAATATGTTACCCACATCAATTATGCCTTCGGGCATGTACAGGGAACATTCCGTAGTGTCGGAATCTCCAACGAGGAACGTCTGAAGTCGGTTGTCGCCTTGAAGAAACAAGCCGCCCACTTGAAGGTGCTCTTGTCGATAGGAGGTTGGGGCAGTGGCAACTTCAGCGAGATGGCGGCAGATGCCGACAATCGCCTCGCCTTTGCTGCCGACTGCAAGCGTGTGATTGATGAGTTTGGTCTCGACGGCATCGATATAGACTGGGAATTTCCTACGAGTGACATGGCAGGCATCTCTTCGTCACCCGACGACACCCACAATTACAACCTGATGATGCGCGACATCCGGCAGGCTATAGGCAGCGACAAGCTTCTGACGCTCGCAACAGTGTGCTCTGCCGACTACATCGATTTTGAAGGCATTATGCCTTATATCGACTTTGTCAACATCATGGCATACGACATGGAGAATCCTCCTAAGCACAATGCACCCCTGTATCAGTCTTCAAAATTCCCCGGATGGTTTAACTGCGACATGGCGGTCAAGGCGCACCTTGCCAAGGGAGTGCCCGCATCGATGCTTGTGCTCGGTATGCCTTTCTATGGTCATGGAACCGATGTCTACGACCACTCCACGGATTTCAAGAATGTAAAGGTGCCCTCGGGGTACACTAACTGCTGGGACGATGAGGCAAAAGTCCCTTATGTGACCGACAAGAATGGACGTTTTGTCCTCAGCTACGACAACGCTCGCTCAATAGGTTTGAAATGTGATTATATTCTCGAATACGGACTTCTCGGTGCCATGTTCTGGGACGATGCTGGCGATGACAGCAACCACATGCTTCATAAGGCTATAGCCAATAAACTTTTTGTTGAATCTAACTGACAACTATATATACATATCAGTAGATGCTTTAAGAGGAATGATGTTTTCAGGTAGAAGAAAGAGGGTATGTCACGGTGATGGCACACTCTCTTTCTTTTTAGACGGTGTGCTTTGGGGAAAATGATGAATTTTTGACCCTCTTTGATAGTTATTAAACCTATGCGGTGTTAAAATGCAGATATTAGTGCTTTTTTAAACCTCAAATGTTATTTTTTACCCATTGTTGGAAAGATTCATTAATACATTTGCAGGCAGA
This sequence comes from Bacteroides sp. GD17, assembly GCF_038448625.1. Lineage (NCBI taxonomy): Bacteria > Pseudomonadati > Bacteroidota > Bacteroidia > Bacteroidales > Bacteroidaceae > Bacteroides > Bacteroides sp. GD17. The sequence continues at coordinate 34,828 of NZ_JBCEZS010000012.1, read as the reverse complement.
GAATATTTATTTTATTAATGATTTTATTAATGATTATTTTTATCTAATGCTAATGGGAAAGTTATGCAGATTACATCTCCTTTGGTTGGCTTTGTTGCTACCGGGAGTGTCCTTCGCACAAAATCTTTTAAAAGTGCAAGGTTGTGTTACTGACGAGCAGAACGAGCCACTTATCGGGGCTACCGTGCAGACTAAAGACAAGTCTAAAGGCACGATAACAGATAGCAGTGGCAACTATGTCTTGTCGGGAGTTCCCAAGGGTTCAACCTTGGTGTTTTCGTATGTCGGCTACAAGTCGAAAGAAGTAAAGGCAACATCAGTTTCTCTGAATGTTGTTTTGGAATCGGATGATGAGATGCTCGATGAAGTGGTTGTCATCGGTTATGGCCAGCAGCGCAAGGTGACGCTGACGGGTTCTGTCTCTAATGTAAGTAGTAAGGAACTTCTCAAATCGCCGGCCGCATCGCTTGGTAACAGCCTTTCGGGTAAGCTTCCCGGTCTCCAGTCGGTGCAGTACACCGGTGTTCCCGGTGCCGACGATCCTGTCATCCGTATCCGTGGTGTCGGTTCGTTCAACAGCGCCGAGCCTCTCGTGCTTGTCGATGGTGTAGAGCGTGAGTTCAGCCAGATAGACCCAAACGAGGTGCAGGACATTTCTATTCTTAAGGATGCGTCCGCTACGGCTGTCTTCGGTGTGCGTGGTGCCAACGGTGTTATTCTCGTCACCACTCGTCGCGGTGCGATAGGCAAGCCTACCATCACACTAACAGCTTCAGCAGGTCTTCAGCAGATTTCTAAATTCCTTGAGCCTGCAAACTCCTACGAGTATGCAACGGCTTACAACCATGCTCAGGCAGTGGAAGGAGTGGCCGAGGACGGATGGAAGTTCTCGAAGGAAGCTATACAGCACTGGAAGGACATGGATATGCCCACCGTTTATCCAAGCACCAACTGGTTTAAGTACTTGATGAATGACCACGCATGGCAGCAACAATATAATATTAATGTGTCGGGTGGTACTGAACGTGCCCGCTATTTCGTTTCTGTCGGTATGCTCGATCAAGACGGTCTTTTCAAAACCTTCGACCAGGGTGATGACGCGAACTTCAAATACCGCCGTTACAACTTCCGCGCCAACCTCGATGTAGATTTCTCTAAGCTGAGTACGCTTTCTATCGGCATCGGTGGACGCATTGGCAGACGCAACTCTATCGGTAATGGTGAATATAACGGTCAGTCTGGTGTCTTTGGTGTTGAGGGGCTTCTCAACAATGGTACGCCCATGTCTGGCTACGGTCTTGATAGTGAGGGACGTCGCATCGTTTCCGACCCTGACCTCGTTGGCGCAGTTGGCTCCGATGGTCTCGGCCTTATCTACGAACATGGTTATACTACTGAGCGTCAGAGTGTTGTAAACCTCGATCTTCAGTACAAGCTCAAGCTCGACTTTATCACCAAGGGGCTTGATTTCCGTATCAAGGGTTCCTACAACTCTGACTATACACAGCAGAAAAAACGTACTACTGACGGTGGAATCAGCTACAAGGCCACCATCGCCAAGGGTGAATACAACGAAGACGGTTCTCCGAAGATTGTTTATGTCCGTCGGGGTGACTCATGGCCTCTTGGCTATGAGGAGAAAAAATGGGGAGGTAGAAACTGGTATGCAGAAGCGAGCCTCAACTATGCCCGCAAGTTCGGTGACCACAATGTGGGTGCGCTTCTTCTTTATAATGAATCCAAGAATTACTATCCCGGCGGTATCTACAATTCCATCCCACGCGGCTATGTGGGTATGGTGGCCCGCGCCACTTATGACTATCAGACCAAGTATATGATAGACCTCAACATGGGCTATAACGGCTCGGAGAACTTCGCCAAAGGCAAGCGCTTCGGCTTTTTCCCTTCCGCTTCTATCGGCTGGATCATCTCTTCCGAGAAGTTCTGGGAGCCTATCCGTAACGTTGTTTCCTATTTCAAACTTCGCGGTTCTATCGGTAAGGTAGGTAATGACCAGGGTATTGGCCGTTTCCTCTATCTGCCCGGCACGTGGCAGTTCTACACCAACGACAATGGTAAAGGTGGTGCATGGTGGACCAACGACCGTACAGGTAACTTTGGTACCAACAACGGTGTGTTCATGCCTGGCGCACGCGAATCCAGCAACGGTAACCCCGATGTTACTTGGGAAACAGCTACCAAGCAGAACTATGGTGCGGATGTACGCTTCTTTGGAGACCGTTTGAGCCTCGGTGTCGACCTCTTCTGGGAAGACCGTAAGAACATCCTCGTTTCCAACGAAACAACCATTGCAGGTATTTCCGCTCTCAAACCTAACTCCATCAACTTTGGCCGTGTCAAGAACCATGGTTATGAAGTGACCCTACGTTGGGCCGACCGTATAGGTAAAGTGGACTACTCAATAGCTCCTACATTTGCTTTCGCACGCAACAAGGTTGTGGAAATGGCAGAAGTGAAGAAGGAATTCCCACACATGTATCATACGGGGCATCCTGTAGGTCAGCCTTTCGGCTACGACTTCTTTGAGTTCTATGTTCCTGGTGAAACCGAACAGCGCTACAAGGAAGTTTACGGCGTTGACATGCCGGACCAGCAGATTACATTGCGTCCCGGTGACAGCGTATTCGCTGACCTCACAGGTGATGGCAAGGTGGATGCCAACGATGTACATGCTATCGGCTACAGCGATATTCCCGAGTATACTGGTAGCATAAACGCAACCCTCAACTGGAAGGGTCTCGACTTCTCCATGACTTGGGTAGGCGCCACTCACGTTAACCGTCAGCTCAGTTCTTTCTATACTCCGGCCTTCGGTACCGGTAACCAGTCCATGCTCAATAAATGGGTCTATGACAATTCCTGGACCGAGGATAACCCCGGTGCCATCCTGCCACGTATCTCTCTTGAGAAATCGGCACGCGAGCATAACGGTTCACTTTCAGACCCATGGATGGTCGATGCATCGTATATCCGTCTGAAGAACCTTGAGATTGGTTATTCATTCCGCATACCCGGTGTGCCCATCAACAACATCCGTGTTTATGCCAATGGTTATAACCTCCTTACTTTCACAAGCTTCAAGGCCAATGACCCGGAGGCGCAAGCCGGCTATGGTAGCACGCGTTATCCTATGACCCGTGTTTATAACTTCGGTATCAACTTAAATTTCTAACATTCAAGACAATGAATCTAATAAAGAAACTCAGAATAAAGACTGTTACCATTATATGTGTAGCTGTTACCATGATGGGGATGGGTTCGCTGAACTCCTGTGTCGATGATATTAACATCGGAAATGGCTTCCTTGACAAGCAGCCGGGTGTCGATGTGACCGTAGACTCCATCTTTGTCAAGGGAGAGAATGCAAAGCGTTTCCTCTGGCACATGTACGGTGCTATGCACAACCCTTTCACCTATACAGGTGCAGTATGGTATTCTCACCCCGATGCCCTTACCGATATTTGCCAGTCGTACTGCGGATGGCACAATCTTGGGAAGTACTACGGTGGTGACCTTACCGAGACCGACCAGGATAACGGCGGTTTCGCCAAGTTCCCCTTCATCGCCAACGGTGACGGCAATAACCGTGCAGGCATTTGGCGTACCATCCGTGAGGGTTGGATTTTTGTCGAGAACATCGACCGCGTTCCCGACTTGAGCGAATCAGAGAAGAGCCAGCTCCGTGGCGAGGTGTATGTCATCATGGCATCGCGCTATCTCGATGCTTTCCGCAACTTCGGAGGCCTGCCCAAAGTGGACCGCTCATTCATGGCCGCTGATGTGGTAGATGGCAGGCGTATGAGCGTAATTGAGACGGCAGAGTTCATCGACGAGCTTATCCAGGCCGCTATCAACGAGCCGGGTCTTCCTTTCTTTGTGCAGGATCAGGCCACCAACTCCGGACGTCTGACCAAAGGCTCGGCCTATGGTCTGCGTGTAAGGCTGTGGAACTTCGTGGCTTCGCCTCTGTTTAATAGTGACAAACCTTATCTTGAATTCACCCGTAACGAGGAGAATCAGGACCTCAATCAGGTATGGACCGGTGGTTACAAGTCCGAACTTTGGCAGAAAGCACTGAAGGCTTGTGAGGATTTCTTCCAAGCCAATAGCGCCAACGGCAACTATTTCGCCCTTGTACAGCCCACCGGTAACAGTGAACAAGACTATTGCAACGCTTTCCGTGCTGCCTACTGGTTCCGTGGCAACAGCGAGAAGGTGATTGAAGTTCATGCCGGTTTGGGTACAAATGCTTGGAATGGTGACTGGAACGTAGAAGGTATGGATGAGTTCGGTATGGCTCTCTTCACCCTCGAATATATGGAAATGTTTGGTATGGCAGACGGTCGTAACTTCCCTTACGACAACGTGTTCAATACCGATAACCCCAACAACGTAGATATTTTTGCCAACCGCGACCCGCGTCTTTACGAGACAATGGTGGTGAACCGCAACAATCTTGTCGAGCAATATCAGGGGCTTTCGAGCACCGAGATATGGCAAGGTGGCAATGTTGACCAGACCTTCAGTCCTGCTGTTACCGACAATCCATGGTCTACCCGTATGAAACTGTTCAAGTATCTCCGCGACAACGGCTATGCGGCATACTATCCGACCAACTATGCTTATCTGCGTATGGCCGACATTCACCTTTGCTACGCTGAGGCACTCGCACAGACAGGCAATCTGCAGAAAGCCTGCGACGAAATGAACAAGGTGCGTGCACGCGTAGGTCTTGGCAAGGTAGAGGTCCTGAACCCAGGGCTCAACCTAACTACCAACAAGGACAACTTCATCGAGCAACTCCTTAGGGAACGTGCCTGTGAGTTCGGTTATGAAGACTCGCGCTGGTATGACCTCATCCGCTACAAGAGAGTCGACATATTCAAGAAACAGGTACACCAGTTGCGTGTATGGCGCAAGGATGCCAATGGCAAGAAAATGGATCCCGCCGACTACGGTGGCAACACGAGTCTCGAACCCGGTGAACCTTGGCCCAACTGTATCTATGAGAAGATACCTTGTACCAACAATATCCGCGTATGGTGGGATACTGACAGCCAGACGAGCAAGTGGACCGATAAATGGTATCTCTCGCCTATTTCACGTGATGAGATCAACAAGGGCTATGGCCTGAACCAGAACCCAGGTTGGTAATACAGATTTTAAATACCAATAAGACTTGTAGAATATGAATATAAATAGAATGTTGATGCTTGCGACTGTATTTGCCTCTCTCACGGCAAATGCGCAGGTAAAACTCAACGATAAGAATGCAAATGCCTATGACTTGGGTTACGGCGTGGAAATAAGCAATTTCCTCAGCACCGCTTCCGCAACCACAATCACAGGCGAAGAATTGCAGCAGACTTCGGCAACGAACCTTGCCCAGGCCCTCTATGGACGTCTGCCGGGCCTCACGGCTCTATCGCAAGGCGGCTTCTCGGGCGACGAAAAGAAGGGTGCCTCATTTAATATCCGTGGCTATCATACGCTTAACGATAAAAACATTCTCATCCTCGTCGATGGCTACGAGCGTCCCATCGACCGCCTCAGTGTAGAGGAAGTGGAGAGCGTTACCATCCTCAAGGATGCCGCTGCTACAGCACTTCTTGGCCATGAGGGCATCAATGGTGCCATACTGGTGAAGACAAAGCGTGGCACAGAAGGCAAGACACGCATCAAGGTGAACTACAGCCATAAGTTCCAGTTCGACCCTGAATTCGCAGACATGGTAGACGGTTACGGCTATGCCAATGCCTTCAACAATGCCCGTCGCAACGACGGACTCTCTGCCGCATATACCGAGCAGGAGCTTAACCTCTTTAAAGATGGTTCCGACCCGCACTTCTATCCTAACGTGAACTGGCGCGACCTTACTTTCAAGAACACTGCCGAGGAAGACCATGCATACGTTTCGGTGTACGGAGGTACGAACAAGGTGAAATACTACACCCATATCGATTATACCGATGTGCGCGGTGCCTTCAAGGACACCAAGCAGGCCGATTACAATGCGCAGTTGCGACAGTCGAAGGCCAATATCCGCACCAATCTCGACTTCAACATCACCAACACTACTCTTATGTCGGTGAATCTCTTCGGCATGTTCCAAGAGACCAAGCGGCCTTCCGACCTCAGTGCCGATGATGCTACAGCTGCCATCTACAGACTGCCGGCCAGTGCCTTCCCTTATAAGACCTCGACAGGTATATGGGGTGGTAACGAGGCATACGGTGATGCCAACCCCATTGCCAAGATTCAGGAGTCCGGCTTCTACAAGACCCATCAGCGGCAGTTATGGGTAGATGCCAAGCTGTCGCAAAACCTCGACTTCCTGGTCAATGGCCTGAGCGTATTTGTCAGTGCCGGCTATGCCAATTCGGCGATCTACGCGGAGAACTCACACAAGGCACACCAGTATGGCTACGAGCGTTACACCGGTACCATTGGCGACAAGAACAACGTATCTCTGAGCACATTCGGTAACAAGGAGACCAACCTCACCTTCAGTAACTGGAATGACAGACAATGGTGGAAAGCAAAGGCCAGCATAGGCTTCAACTACAAGCGTTCGTTCTTCGACGACGACCACTTCAATGCTACCGTCCTTTACGACAACAGCGGTTCGAGCACCGATGAACGTGGAAACACCTTCTATCGTCAGAACATCATGGGAGTCTTCCACTACGACATTCGGAACCGCTATGTGGCCGACCTTGTGCTTGCAGGCAACGGCTCCAGCCGTACCTATCCTTCTAAGTGGGCATTCTCACCCACACTGTCGCTCGGCTGGATTTATGCCAACAGCGACGAGGGCCTGCTCAACTACGGTAAGTTGCGTGCATCGGCCGGCATCCAGCATACCGACTATATGCCTACCTATGGCATGTGGCTTCCCACATGGGATGTTACACACGGCTATGTGATTATTGGTAACAACTACGGTGCTACCTGGGGCGCATCGCTCGGAGCCTTCCCCACTACCAACTTCGCACAGGAGACCTCTACAAGCTTCAACCTCGGTACCGACCTTCGCCTGGCGAATGCTCTTGACATCTCAGTAGATGCCTTCTACCAACTTCGCAGCCACATCATGCTCTCTGCAAATAATGAGAACTCATCAGTAGTAGGTATACAGTCGTCATACAACGATGTGGGCGAAGTGAAGAGCTACGGTTTCGAGGTAGGTGCCAAGTACGTGAAGAAGCTCACTTCCGACCTTAATCTCAATCTCGGTGCCAACTTGTCGTGGGCACGCAATGAGGTGAGCAAGTTTATCGGCACACCGACCTATCCGCTGAGCGACCCTGTAGGCCGCCGTGTAAACGAGGCGTGGGGATTCAAGTCGGCAGGCTTCTTCAAGGATCAGGCCGATATAGACGCCAGCTACCGTCAGGAATTCTCTACTGTAAGACCTGGTGACATCAAATATCAGGACCTCAACGGTGACCAGGTAATCAACGAGTTCGATATGACCAGTCTCGATGGTGCTACCGATATTCCTGAGCTCAACTACGCCTTCAATGTCGGTATAGAGTATAAAGGCCTCGGCCTGAATGCATGGTTCCAGGGCATCGGCAACTATATGAAGCGTCTTCCGTCGACAATATGGGGGGGCATGGCCAACAACGGCAACCTTTCAGTGGACTACTACAACAATTGCTGGGATGTGGCTGGCGACAAAGCTCTCTACCCACGCCTGACAACTCTGGACAATAGCAACAACAATCAGGCAAGCAACGTCTGGCTCAAGCCTGTCCACTTCTTGAAGATGCGCAACATCGAGGTCTACTACAAAGTTCCTGCAACGCTGCTCTCAAGGCTCTCTCTTACCGCAGCCAGGGTGTTTGTTCAGGGCGAGAACCTTCTTTCCTTCGACAATGTTGAGGCTATGGATGCCGAGGTGCTCTCGACGGCATATCCCATGTTCAAGGGTGTAAACATAGGTATCACACTAACCTTCTAATTAAAGATACAGTTATGAACAAGATAAAATATGCTCTTTTAGGTATGGCAGCAGCACTATTTGCAGGCTGCGCCGACCTGGATTACAACGAAGCTTCGAACCGCGATGAGGACTGGACCTACAACAGTCCCCTCAACGGTATCAAGGCTCTCGTCTACGATGTCTATGCACAAATGCCGAGCGAGTTCAAAGACAATGTCTACGGTGACGGTGCCCTGATAGCCAGTGCCACAGACGAGTCTGAGTTTGCACTTTCCTTCTCACCTATTCACAAGTATTTCAACGGTGGCTGGACTCCTTCGAATCCTTTCGCGACCACATGGACCAGTTCATATCGTGCCATCACTCAGGTGCACATGTACCTTGAGCGCATCCACAAGATAGACCTGTCGGATTATGAATACGATCCCGACTATCAGACCATGGTGCAGCAGTTCGAGATATTCCCTTACGAGCTGCGTTTCCTCCGTGCCTATTTCTACTTCGAGTTGGTACGTGCCTACGGCGATGTGCCTTTGGTGACCACAACCCTCACCAATGAGCAGGCCAACAGCGTGGAGCGCACTCCGGCCAAGGAGGTGTTCAAGTTTATCATCAACGAACTGGATGCCGTGGCCCAGTATCTGCCCGTATCGTACAATGACATTCCCGGTCAGGAGATTGGTCGTGCCACCCGTGGGGCTGCTCTTGCACTGAAGGCACGTGTACTTCTTTATCAGGCTTCCCCGCTGTTCAATACGGATAATAATAAGGAGCTTTGGAAAGAGGCCGCTGCTGCCAGCAAGGTCATCATCGATAATGCGCAGCGCTGGGGCTACAAGCTCAGCAGCTATGCCAACCTGTGGGGGCACGATACATTCACCAATCCTGAATTCATCTTCGTACTGGGCACCCAGGCAAGCAACAACTTCGAGAAGTACAATTATCCGGTAGGGGTAGAGAATGGTAACTCCGGTAACTGCCCTACGCAGGCACTGGTAGACGCCTACGAATATCAAGCCGACGGCAAGACATTCCGGGAGAAGCATCCCGGAGATGTGGACGTGACTGCCGAGAATCCATACGATGGCCTTGACCCGCGTTTCGAACTCACTGTAGTGAAGAACGGCGACCTCTGGCCCTCCAACGCAACTCAGCAGATTACCATTGAGACGTATCAGGGTGGCTTCAACGGTGCTCCCAAGTATGGTGCAACTACCACAGGCTACTACCTGAAGAAGTTTGTGGACGGTAACTGCGTGACCACAGCCAACAACCAGACTACCACTCGCCACAACTGGATTGTGATGCGTCTGGCCGAGGTTTACCTCAACTATGCCGAGGCCATGTACCAGTACTACGGCAATGCTGACGAACCGGGCGATCTGGGCCTCTCGGCCAACGAGGCCATTAACGTGCTTCGTAACCGTCCCGACATCATGATGCCCGAGTTCCAGGGAAGCAATGGCTTTGAAGAGCGCTACATGCGTGAGCGCATGGTAGAGCTTGCCTTCGAAGGTCAGCGCTTCTGGGATGTACGTCGCTGGAAGAAAGGTGCCGAGTTCTTTAAGAGTGTCGATGTGGCAGACTTCAAGCTGAATGGAGACGGCAACCTGATTCTCAACCGCGTGACCAAGGCTCGCCAGTGGGACGAGAAGTACTATCTGTACCCCATCCCACAATCTGAGCTTCAGAAGAATGGCAACCTGACGCAGAACCCCAATTGGTAAAGCAGATTCAATGAAATATCAAACGAATAAGACTTATGAAAAAACATATTATATATCTTCTGGCCTCAGGCTTCGCATTACTGTCGAACATGGCACTGACCTCGTGCAGCGATGATGATGCGGCGGATGCCAACGATGTGCTTATGGTGAAGTCTGTCCTGCCTACAAAAGTTATGGAAGGGCAGGTTGTTACCATCACCGGTACAGGTCTTGAGAAGGCCACTTCCGTTGTGTTCCCCGGCAATGTCTCTACAAGCAGCATTACCAAAGTAGGCAACGGCTATATCTCCGTAATAACCCCTGCTGGCATTTCTGCAGAGGGAGGAACAGTAACCATAGAAGCCGACGGCGAATCGGTAGAGTCGGTCATGAGGCTGACCATCGGTAAGCCAGAGCCTCTGCGCGTGGCTCCTCTCGACAAGGAGATAAAAATCAACGAATGTGTGGAGGTATACGGCAACGACCTCGAATTCATCACCAAGGCTTACTTCCCCGGTGAAGATGGCCGGGACATTGTGGTAGATGCAAGCAGCTTCAAGCGCAAAGCTACCGGTTCTCTCTACATCTATTCGCCCATGGGCATAAAAGCCGGACCTACCCAAGTGGTCATCGAAGACTGCAGTGGCAAGAAGTATACTTTGCCGGAGGTAACGCTGTCCGACGAGGTTGTAGGTGGCAGCGAGGAAACCGGAGGCGAAGGATATGCTCCCATCTGGCAAGGCAATGCCAATATCCCCAGTTGGGACGACTGGCAGTACCTGACGTCAGACCAACTGAATCTTGAAGGTTTCATGATTCGCGAAGGTATTATGATGCGTCTTACCTTCGATAATCCCGATGGTGCCAGCATATGCGTATGCGATGGTAACTGGGGTGCGCCCGATGTCGACGGCGAAGGTAATAACACCGTATGGGTTGATGCAGGTACTACCGAACTCGAATTCCCCATATCGCAGGGTATGGCCGAAACTCTGAAAGGGGGTGGTGGTATCATTGTCGGTGGTGTTAACTTCACGCTGAAGAAGATTGAGTTGTACCGCGAGTATCCTACACTCTGGCAGGGCGAATACACTACCGGCTGGTGGTGGTATCTCCCGGCATCGGAGCTCGACCTCTCGGCAATAACGCCGGAAGCCGGACAGACCATTAAGTTCACGTTCACTCACCATGACGCTCCTCAGACGTTCTGCCTGTGCGACGGTGCGTGGGGTGCTCCCTTCATCCGCGAGGGCGGTGAAAGCGGCAACAACATCACCCTTGCCGCCGGTGAGGACTTCCTGGAGTTCGAGATCTCGGAAGGTATGGCGACAACGATGAACGGCTCTGAAACCGCTCTCATTATTGGCGGGGACATCACCATCATCAAGATCCAGATCAAGACGGAGTAGGCACCATGTCGTGAAATCATGGCCTGGTATCTGCAGACATTCCAAGTCCGCCGGAGAACATTAGTTCTTCGGCGGGCTTTTCACTGACTTACTCCCCTCCTCCCCGGGAGGAGGGGTGCCCAAAGGGCGGGGTGGTAGAGGATACTCCAGTTGTATCGAACTGACAGTAACATAACGTATTTATGACAATGATGATTGTATTATTGTGTTTATTGATTTTGGTGGTAGTGGCGTTGGCATTTGCCTGCGTCTCGCTGTTTCTTCGCCTGAAGACCTTGGAGCAGCGGATACCAGCGCAGTCTATGGAGACGGAGCGAAGACTCGACATGCAGGTACCCTTGTCTCTAACCGAAGCGGAAGTGCCTTTGGTAAGCATACCTCCCTTGGGGGCGACGCCGGAGACTGCAGGCGAGGAGGAGGGGCGGCAGGATATGCCGAAGCATAAGATTGTGGTAGTGGACGACGATGCCGGGATGCGCGATTATCTGGGACAACAGTTGTCTGCCGACTTCGAGGTATTGGTGGCAGAGAATGGTGAGCAGGGACTTGCTTTGATCCGTGAAAACTGTCCTGCCATTGTGATCTCTGATGTCCGCATGCCTGTCATGACGGGTTACGAACTATGCCATGCACTGCGCCAGAATGTGGAGACCAGCCGCATTCCTGTCATCTTGATTTCCTTTTTGTCGGAGCGCGAGAACATCATCTATGGCCTGGAGGCCGGTGCCACAGACTATATTGTCAAGCCTTTCGACATGACAGTATTGCACACACGCATCCGCTCTATCCTGAAACGTAACCAGGAGCAGCTCGACAAGGCGGTGATGGCCCCTGTGCTGAGCAAGATGGAATACAAGAACCGGCAGGATAAGGAGCTGATGGACCGCGTGGTGGCTATTATAAAGGAACGTTTGCTGGACTCCGACTTCTCCATCAACGAGCTCTGCCAGGAACTGGACATGAGCCGTAGCACCGTCTACGGTAAGATAAAGGTGCTGACGGGGCATGGACTCAACGACCTCATCAAGACAGTGCGCTTGAACGAGGCGTACGAGCTGCTGCTCTCGCGGGAACTGAATGTGAGTGAGGTGGCCTACCGTGTGGGATTCTCCGACCCGAAGTACTTCAGCACATGCTTCAAGAAGCAGTTTGGCATCAGCCCTACCAAAGTATAATAGATATTATTGGATTTAACTTTATATTAAGAATATGGATACATATATCAGCGTAGCTCTAAACGGGGCAAGCATGATGGTTGGCGAAATGGATGCCAACGGCAACATATTAAGGTTGAAACGCTATCATGTGAACTGCTTTAATCAAGAGGCTTTGCTCGACTTGATTCTCTGTTCGCTGGAAGACTATAGACTCCACGAAGGCTATGTGGGCACGCCCTGCGCCATCGGGATGGGGCTCATCGGACGTGTGGACGGCGAGCGCGGTATCTGGCACCAGATAGACCCGGCCCGGACGCAACCCATCGATGTGGTGCACCGGGTGGAGGACGCCGAGGGACTGCCCTGCTTCATCGACAACGACGTGAAGGCATCGGGGCGCGCCGTGCAGCGTTGGGGTTTCGGCAAGACTTCGCAGAACCTCATCTACCTGTATGTGGGCACAGGCATTGCCGCCAGCATCATCGTGGAGGGGCGCCAGATACGTGGCAGCCACTTCAATGCCGGTGAAGTCGGTCACATGCGGGTGGGGGTGTCCGTAGGCGTGAAATGTCCCTGCGGCCGGACCGACTGCGTGGAGACCATAGCCTCCAGCATGGGCATAGACAGCTGTGCACGTCTGCTGCGCGGCCAGTATGACACGCGCCTGCCCATACCGGGCGATGATGAGTGCGTGTCGGTGGAGGAAGTGTTCCGGCTGAGCCGTGAGGGCGACCCGTTGTGTGTGAAGCTGGTGGAGAACGCAGTGGCGGCATTGGCCGACCTGATAATGAACCTGGTGCGCGTCTCCGACCCCGATATTGTGGTGCTGGGTGGCGAGATGGTGGCTGATGGCTTCTTATTGGAGAAGATTCAGCAACAGCTGCATGACGTGACTATGCGCTTTCTCACCAACGGCGTAGTGATTACCAAGCTCAACCCGAGGTTCATTTGCCTGCTGGGTGCTGGAGCCTTGGCCATCGACGGCATGGAGGAGTTGCTGAGCGAGAAATAGTAACCTTTGCCTCTTGCTTTTACGGATGAAATGAACTTTAAAAACGAAACGCCATGAAAATGAAAAATTTAATAGTGGGTGCGCTATTGTTTTCCTGCACCGGGCAAGTAAATGCCCAATCATTGAACTTACGGGCCGACAATATTGATCAGATTGTCAAGGCTATGACTTTGGAAGAGAAAGTAAATCTCCTGGTAGGTCGTAACGACTATCTCTTTGGGGGTTATGAGGAACAGGATACGGTTCCTCGTGTGATGGACCCGAATATCTCCGGATTTACTCAAGCAGTTTCACGGTTGGGGATTCCTGCCACCGGGCTTGCCGACGGTCCTGCCGGTGCTGTCGTAGTGACACGTCCCGATAACAAGAAAAGTTATTACGCCACAGGTTTTCCTATAGGTTCCCTGCTCGCCTGCTCGTGGAACGTTGAACTGGTGGAAACCATCGGCCAGGCAATCGGTAATGAAACGTTGGAATACGGCGTAGATGTTGTTCTGGCGCCGGGGATGAACATACACCGTTCACCGCTTTGCGGCCGTAACTATGAATATTTCTCTGAGGACCCTGTGCTGACCGGCAAGATTGCTGCCGCCTATATCCGCGGTGTCCAAAGTAACGGCGTAGGAGCCTGTCCGAAGCATTTTGCCGTCAACAGTCAGGAGACGAACCGTACGGAAGTAAACGAAATCGTCTCCCAACGCGCGCTGCGCGAAATCTACCTGAAAGGCTTCGAAATAGCCGTGAAGGAAAGTCATCCATGGACCATCATGTCCTCTTACAATCGCCTGAACGGCCCTTACACTCAGGAGAACCGTGAGTTGCTGACCACTATTCTACGTGACGAATGGGGATTCGACGGTATCGTAATGAGTGACTGGATTAGGTTGCGCAACACTGCGGCCCAGATACATGCCGGCAACGATCATCTGCAACCGGGTGAACAAAAGCAAGTGGATGATCTTCTCGACAAGGTGAAGACTAACCAGCTCTCTATAGCAGACATCGACATTTGCGTAAAGCGAATGCTGGGCTACATTGTGAAAACCCCTCATTTCAGAGAATATAAATACAGTGACAACCCTGATCTGAAAGCTCATGCCATCCTCACTCGCCAATCGGCAGCCGAAGGCATGGTACTACTAAAAAACGACAATGCTGCATTGCCCCTGAAAGGCGTGAAGAAAGTCGCCCTCTTCGGCTGTACCTCCTACAACTTCTGGGCAGGTGGCACAGGTTCGGGTAACGTCGTCAAGCCCTACGTAGTGAATATGCAACAAGGCCTCAATAATGCCGAACTTGAAACCACTGGAAACTTGAGAGAACTATATGCCAGATACCTCGATTACCAGCGTATCAAGAATCGTTGCGACCGCGGCAAGTCCCACGGCTATTACAGTGAAGAGAGCGATATACAAGAAATGCCCGTCGGCAAAGACTGCATCACCTATCAGGCTAAAGAAGCCGATGTGGCCATCCTCACCATCGGCCGTCAGGCTGGAGAAGGTAAGGACCGCACGATTGAAAACGATTTCAACCTGAGCGAAGTAGAGCTGAAACTGATAAATGACCTCTGCGATGCTTTCCATGCCCTCGACAAGAAAGTGATTGTCGTGCTCAACGTGGGTGGCGTTGTTGAAACCGCTTCTTGGAAAAGTCTTCCCGATGCCATTCTTCTGGCATGGCAGCCTGGACAGGAAGGAGGAAACTCAGTGGTGGATGTATTGCTGGGCAAAGAAAATCCGTCGGGAAAGCTGGCCATGACTTTTCCTGTCACTGCCATGGATCATCCCTCTTCACGTAACTTCCCGCTCAATGGCTACAGTGGACAAAGAGGTAGCAATGGGCGTGAAAACGTGGACTATACCCTGCACAAAGAAGGCATCAACATCGGTTACCGCTATTTTAATACCGTAAATAAACCGGTTTCCTACCCCTTCGGTTACGGATTGAGCTACACGGAATTTGCTTATGATGCTCCTGTTGTAAAAGCTGTCGGCGGAGGATTCAAAGCCACCATCCGCGTTAAAAACATCGGTAAGACGGCCGGACGCGAAAGTGTCCAACTCTATGTTTCCGCTCCCGCCGGCGGACTGGAAAAGCCTGCTTGCGAGTTGAAGGCTTTTGCCAAAACCAAACTGTTGCAGCCTGGCGAAAGTGAAGTGCTGATGTTCAATGTATCCGACTATGACTTGGCTTCTTTTGATGAAAGCACACAAAGTTGGGTGAGTGCCAAAGGAAAATACCTTGTGAAGTTCGGTGCTTCCATCGAGGATATCCGTGGTGCAGGGAGCTATCAGTTATCTAAGGAATTCACGGAAAAGGTTAATGACGTATTGAAGCCGACGATGGCTCTTGATGAACTAAAATTTTAGAAACGGGTATCTATATAAAATGACCGAGACAGATACTTTTTACAGGCAAAAGTATCTGTCTCGGTACAAAAGATTATATTTCTGAGCGAAGTCAAAAAATACTATATCCTTTTGCTTTCTTGATTGCCGTTATGGGAACCTTTTATTTAAGGAACGGATCTCCCTTTTTATCCTTGCTCACTACCCAACGGAAAACATTGACCAATAAAAGATTCTGTGTGGCGTCAATAAATTCTTCGTCGCCATGCCCTATGTTCAGGTAAACCATTCTGTAATTCTTATTCGACCATACGATAGGGAAGTCTCCGGATTTCACCACATCTTTGATGCCCAGCGGATAGTTCTTGGGGGAGAGGGAGAGCAGCACTTCCACGTCCTTGTTCTGGCGGGGACTGGGATTCCACTGATACCACTCGCTGGCAGGCACCACAAATGATGCCGGCAAGTTCTTAGTGACGGGATGTTCTGCATTGTCAACTTCAACCAATACCGGCTGGGGGGGCCAGTTGTTGCAATAGAACACCCCGCCGCCAAGGAACTTGACGAGCCAAGGCCAATTCGTGTTTTTGTCATTATAGGCGGCGGCGTGGAATCCTACCCAACCTCCGCCGTTCTCCATATATTGCTCAAAAACATCACGCTCGGCCTTGCTGCTCGGGGTTGTGTTAAGCATGATAATAACGTTGTACTCTTTCAGTTTCTCGTATGGATATTGCGAAAAGTCTGTGGTAATGTCCAATACGAAACCATTACCATAATTCAGCTTCTTAAAGAACTGTACAGCCTGTTCAGCAAACTGCACATGCGCTTCTTCTACATGCTGCGTGTAATAAACCAATGCCTTGAAGCGGGGCGCACGTGCGTAGTTAGCCGGATAGCCTTCAGGCTCTTGTGCATGCACCAACAAAGTACAAACACTGAATAACAAAATTAGAATGTTTCTCATGTCTTCTTTTTATTTATCATTTATATTAAGTAAACTATCACCTATCTCCTTATCCCTTTATCACCCATTTAATATTCCGCAATCAGCGACAGCCACTTCCCTGCCGATGTCACCCATACCTCTTTATAGCAGGCATTGTTCGTCTGTGGCCAGTAGGGGATGTCGTCATTGCCAAGGGTACGTATGCCTACCGGCATTTCTCCTGTTATCTCACCGGAAGAAAAACTGTTCAGTTGCGGGTAGTTGTGTCCTTCTCCATAAATCAGTGATTGTCCGAAGGGATTCTTGCCCACGGTCCAGTACAACTGCTCCCTGCCGATGTCGAGTAACTCTTTATCTTGCAGAAAGTTTCCGCAGATAGCAGCTGCCTTCCCGGTCGAGAGGTGAATGGCCGTGTTACCGTTGAATATATTGAACCAGACGGGGAAGCGCTTCACATAATGCTCCTTATCCAGCCGGATGCCTTGCTTTATCTGCTCCGTATATAGTTCCTCCGCATTAGTGGGCGGGAAGAGGTGGAGGGCGTAGAAGCCGGTGGTATCTTTATATTCCTCTGCATGATATACACCGCTCGGTATCATTCCGTACGGGAGGGTGTACTTCATCAGTCCTTTCAGATAATTGCCGTACAGTTCTATGGAGCGTGCCCATCGGGGGAAGTCGGGATGCTCCGGTTGCGTCTCGCACAGCAGGCTCATGGCTTGCATGTAGACCTGCTCGCGGGACTGATGTATATAATGTATTATTGACTGTTTCGATGTGTTCCGATAGAAGAAGCCACAAGTCTTGTCCTTGTCATTCAATGGCTCAGTACGTTGGCAGTCCAGCGTATAGCGGATGTACTCGGCGGCTATTTCTGCATAATAAGGCTTGTGCGTCAGCTTATAGAGCTGGCTTGCCGACCAGGATATGGTGGCCATATACTGGCTTTCGGAAGTATTGTAACTATGTTCGTAAGGCTGCAGAAACTTGTCGAAGCCGTCTCTTTTATACTTCTCCATGGCAAATGCAAAGTCTTCTTCGGCCACTCGGAGCAGATGCTCCTGCAGCATCGGGTCGTTGTCCAGCGTCATGGAGGCGTATGCTTCATATCCGGCATACAGGAAATTGTCGAATGCCATATTCTGTACACGTACCGTGGAGATATCATCCAGGGTATTGAATATACCGTCTTGCCAGATCAGGAGTCCTACACTGCTGGCACGGTAACCGTCGCCATAACGGTTCTTCAGGATGAACTCCACGCCCCATTCGGCTTCTTCCCGCAGGCGGGCGGCAAGGGCGATATTCTTATTCCTCAGTTTGTTGTAGGCTTCCAGCAGCGCGAAGGTTACGTCTCCCGTCTGAAGCGTCTGTTGCGAGAGGTCGCCTGCATCGTGCCATCCGCCTGCGTAGGAGATGCTGCGCCCATCGTGCCGGGACATCAGGTCGATGTGGCAAGTGCCGTGCTTGCCCGGAACCGGATATCCGCAACGCTGGCAGAAGATGAAGTTCAGCACTTTCCATTGCGAGTCCTCCCAAATGCTTTCTCCGATTCGGAAGGTGGGGGTTAGCAGATTGCCTGCTTTCAACCTATACTCACCAGGACGGTCGAAGGCTGTAAAATCAAGGAGTCCGAACCGCCCGATAGTACTCGTTTCTTCTTTGATGTCTCCCTCGTAGACTGTCTCACCATCCGGATTCAGCAACTGGAATCGCCTACTATTATATATAGGTGTATCTACATTGACAATAGCCGTTTTCGGACTGTTCAAGGCATATCCCGTAGTCGAATAGACAATCTTCCCTTCGGCAGGTACCCATCCGCTTACCTTTTCCGGATTCTTCACCGTCTGCAATTGCAGATTATTAATGTAGTAAACGGCAGAATCCCCCGTTGTCCGGTCCTTACCTTTCTGGGCGGTGCTGAAACGGATTTCCATGACCTTGTCCCGTTGATACTCGTCTATCTCGAGAAAACACTGGTTCCACTCTTTGTTCACCAGATTAATAAGGTGTGAACCGGTAGGCTGGTTGTAGCCTTGCTTGCCGGGAGTACCGGCATTTACAAACGTAAGGTTCACGTTGACTACGCGGGCGCCGTCACAATCGGGGTATATGGAGAATACAATCCGGTTGTACCGTTCCAGATTGGCGCCATTCAGTTGATAGGCGACGCTACTATTTCCGTAAGTGGCATAGTCCGGATCGGAAGGAGAGCCGGTAGCCCTTTTCCCGGTGTAGGTGGGAAATTGCAACTTGAGGCTTTCCGATAGAGGAAGCGTGTCACTTTGCAACACTTCTTTCTTCCACCCGTTAGCTTCAAAAGAATTCCCGGTATTTAACGGCAGGGGCTGATGTATCAATCCGCTTTCATAAAGTTGCTTTTCCAACTCTGCATCCTGAGTCAGGCGAACTTGCCCGTATGTAGAAAACTTACTTGCGGATAGTAGAAGTAAGATAAATAGTGTCTTTCTCATTTTTCAATGTCAACCTTTGGTTTCTGTGCTGCAAGGTTAGCCATTATTTGTCAAAATGAGGTTTGATAATTGCCATAAATACTTTAAAAACTATCTAAATGCAGGGAAATGATAGAATCTGAACCTCAGGAGATGTTTTTTAAACCTGGGCATCGAATGCTTTTTCTTCATTTTTTATCTTTATATTCTTCTTCTCTGCTTGTTTATTGTTTATTATTTTATAACTTTATCCCGTGAAACCGGGTTGTTGACCGAAAATGAGAGGAATATGCAGCATGTTACCAGGAGATTTTGATTGCTATTTTGACGTTTTATCATTATTTAATCAAAATATCACTATGTAATTTAGCTATTTTGAAAAGTTTCCCTATATTTGCAGTGTTGTTCGCTGACATTTTGATCGGATAACATTAAGTCAACAAGGTAATAACCTTTAAAACGTAATATTATGAATATCGAACGTATCATGTCCTCTTTGGAGGCAAAGCATCCCGGCGAGTCTGAATATCTTCAAGCCGTAAAGGAAGTACTTCTTTCTATCGAAGATATCTATAATCAACATCCGGAATTCGAGAAAGCAAAAATCATTGAACGATTGGTAGAACCCGATCGTATCTTTACTTTCCGTGTTACTTGGGTGGACGATAAGGGTGATGTTCAGACTAACCTTGGCTATCGTGTACAGTTCAACAATGCCATTGGCCCGTACAAAGGCGGTATTCGTTTCCACGCTTCCGTGAATCTTTCTATCCTGAAGTTCTTAGGTTTCGAACAAACCTTTAAGAATGCCTTGACCACATTGCCGATGGGTGGTGGTAAGGGTGGTTCCGACTTCTCTCCACGTGGAAAGAGCGATGCTGAAATCATGCGTTTCTGCCAGGCTTTCATTCTGGAATTGTGGCGTCACATAGGTCCGGATATGGATGTTCCTGCCGGTGATATCGGTGTAGGCGGTCGCGAAGTAGGCTATATGTTCGGTATGTATAAGAAGTTGACTCGTGAGTTTACAGGTACTTTCACCGGTAAGGGTATGGAATTCGGCGGTTCGCTGATTCGTCCCGAAGCAACCGGTTTCGGTGGATTGTACTTTGTGAACGAAATGTTGCAGTCAAAAGGCATTGATATCAAGGGTAAGACTATCGCTATTTCCGGTTTCGGAAATGTGGCTTGGGGTGCTGCTACCAAGGCTACCGAATTGGGAGCTAAGGTCGTTACCATCTCCGGACCTGACGGCTACATCTATGACCCGAACGGCATCAGTGGCGAAAAGATAGACTATATGCTGGAACTCCGTGCATCGGGTAACGATATCGTGGCTCCGTATGCTGACGAATTCCCCGGCTCTACTTTCGTTGCCGGCAAACGTCCTTGGGAAGTAAAAGCAGATATCGCTCTGCCTTGCGCTACTCAGAACGAGTTGAACGGTGAAGATGCACAGCACCTTATTAATAATAAGGTAATGTGTGTAGGTGAAATCTCTAACATGGGATGCACCCCCGAAGCTATCGACCTCTTTATTGAAAATAAGATAATGTATGCACCGGGCAAGGCTGTAAATGCCGGTGGTGTGGCTACCAGTGGACTGGAAATGTCGCAGAACGCTATGCACCTCAGTTGGAGTGCAGCCGAAGTGGACGAGAAACTCCACGCCATCATGCACGGTATTCATGCACAGTGTGTAAAATATGGGACAGAACCTGACGGTTACATCAACTACGTGAAGGGTGCGAATATTGCAGGCTTCATGAAGGTGGCTCACGCCATGATGGGTCAGGGAATTATCTAAGAGAAACTTTGTTTAGTTGTATTTGTATTTGTGGTTTGTGCTGCCCGCCCCTGCGAAGGTCCGGGCAGTACTTTTTTTTAGTTATGAGTGATAAATGACTTAAAATCGTTATTTTTGCATCTTGAAACCATAAATAACAAAGAGATGTTACAACCCGAATTGAAAGTGAGACGCGATAAGATACGCGCACTTATGGCTCAACAAGCAATCGATGCCGCTCTTATCACTTGCAATGTAAATTTAATCTATACGTATGGACGTGTTGTCAGTGGTTACCTGTATTTGCCGCTGAATGCTCCGGCCCGTTTGTTCATCAAGCGCCCCAATAATATTGAAGGAGAGCATATTCATACCATCCGTAAGCCCGAACAGCTTCCCGAATTACTTAAAGAATGTGGTTTGCCGATACCTGCCAAGCTGATGTTGGAAGGTGACGAACTGCCTTTTACCGAGTACACTCGTCTGGCTGCCTGTTTCCCCGAGACAGAAGTGTTGCCTTGTGGTACTTCTCTTATCCGCAAAGCGCGGAGTATAAAAACGAATATAGAGCTTGAAATCCTCCGTCGCTCCGGCATAGCACATGCCAAAGCCTACGAACAGATACCTTCTGTTTATCGGCCGGGAATGACAGACCACCAGTTCTCGGTAGAGATAGAACGGCTGATGCGTCTGGAAGGTTGTCTGGGAATCTTCCGTGTGTTCGGTCAGAGCATGGAGATATTCATGGGAAGCCTTTTGACCGGAGATAATGCTGCAGCTCCTTCACCGTACGACTTTGCTTTGGGAGGTGAAGGGCTTGATCCGTCTCTGCCCGGCGGTGCCAATGGTACTCAGCTGAAAGAGGGACAGAGTGTGATGGTAGATTTGGGAGGAAACTTCTATGGCTATATGGGAGATATGAGCCGCGTATTCTCTATCGGCAAGTTGCCGGAGCAGGCTTATGCTGCCCATCAGACTTGTCTGGAAATTCAGGAAGCTGTTGCCGGAAAAGCAAAACCGGGAGCAGTTTGTGAAGACCTCTACAATACAGCTATTGATATTGTCACGAAAGCCGGTTTTGCCGATTACTTTATGGGAGTAGGCCAGAAAGCTAAGTTCATCGGTCATGGCATCGGCCTGGAGATAAATGAAATGCCGGTATTGGCTCCGCGTATGAAGCAAGAATTAGAACCGGGCATGGTTTTCGCTTTGGAACCGAAGATTGTATTGCCGGGCGTAGGTCCTGTAGGTATTGAAAACTCTTGGGCAGTGACGACGGACGGTCTGGAGAAACTTACACTCTGTAAGGAAGAGATTATTGAGTTGTAATAGTTACGAGCTACAAGCTACGAGTTACAAGCTACAAGTCGCTGCGCTATTTGCCGCATGGTACTTGTAGCTCGTAGCTCGTAACTATTTCACCCTTCTATTAAGTTGGTTATTCGCCTTCGCCGGCTTTGATTTTCCAATCCGTTTCCCGGTTGGTTTGGCTTTGCCGGTCCGCTTGGGGCGGGGGGCGGTATCCTTATTCCCCCTCATAATATTCGCATAAATAGTAACGGGCTATGAAGTCCCAATATTGGTGCAACACCTCTTTTCCGTTCGGGAAGGGGAGTGCTACATCGGGCAGAAGTCCCTTCGCCATTCCATACTTCAATAAGTCGAACGGACAAGCGCCCGGATGGCAGAACATATCATAACCGTGTTTCCTGGCTCGTTTGGCATTATACATCGGATTATGCTCTTCGCAGAAGTAAGCGGCTACATCGTGTGCCACGAGCATACCTTTGGCATTGGCGTAAATCACGAACTCTTTCTTGCTTTTCAAGTCGGGCAACAGGGAAGCCGGATTCTTGTCCCACTCCAATACTTCGACAAAGAAAGAGCGCAGTTTCTGATAAGTGGGGAAATAGAGCAATGGTTTGCCTCCGCTGTATTCCAAGCAACGCGCTACGTCTTTGCTCAGTTTGGTTTCCGGTGTAACTTCCGGGAGTGGCGTTATGGGCATATCCAGCAAGTCCGGTCCCATCACCCAAAGGAATAAAGTCTCTTCTTCGCTGATTGGTGCCTCTTCGAAACAGGCATCCATCAACTCGTAGACGGACTGGCTCAATGCGAGCAAATCCTTGTCAAAAGGATCGAATAAATAATATTTGCCCTCTTCGTAGAGGGTGGCATGCGACTTTAAAGTCCATATAATAAAGGAGATATCCTCCTTGTTTACTTCGTCGGGTACATACTCGTCGGTCAGCGGATAGAAGGGCAGATAACTTCCATATCTTTCATGATAGGCCTCCGAAAATACTTTCCAACCTCCGTTCTGAGAGATGGCATCCTGGAAGTACATGCCGAAACTGATAGCGGCATCGTCCTGAGTATAATCGTCCTCATTTCTGAACAAGGGAGATTGCCTGATAAGAGGAAGAGTCTTGTTGGAAAAGTCCAGATACCATTTATCGCTTGGCACTACGTGGCTACGTTCATTGGCACCCAGCCAATGCTTCATTGTAATTCTTGTCATATTTTGCTCGTTTCCGGCAAAGATAACCGATTTTAATATACAATAGCCATAACCGGGCAAAAATATTTACTGCACTGGCTGTTTTTCTTATAAGATTCTTATAATCTTTTCAATGCCAGCTTGATGACCTGCTCTACCGGTGCATCGGGTTCTTCTTTCAGAATGGCCAATACCACTTTCTGCGAGGGGGCTTGTGCAAAGCCCAGCATGGTGAGGGCGGCTATGGCTTCTTCCTGCACTTGTGCATTGGCTGCGGACATCAGCGCACCCACTGTTCCGGCAGTACCTGCAGCCATACTGCCGGTCTTGATTTTATCTTTCAGGTCTACAATCACGCGTTGGGCAGTCTTCAGCCCGATGCCTTTCACGGTCTTCAGCAGATTGGCATTCTCGGTGCTGATGACGTTGACCAGTTCGGAAGGGGAGAGTGCCGAAAGAATCATCCGTGCCGTATTGCCGCCGATGCCCGATACGGAGATCAGCAGCAAGAACAGTTCCCGTTCCTGCTTGTCGGCAAAGCCATAGAGGATATAGGCATCTTCGCGGATGGCTTCGTATATATATAGCTTACACTCCTTTTTGCCTTGAATGGCAGCATACGTATTCAGGGAGATATTAACGGCATATCCCAGTCCGTTACAGTCTATTACTGCGGTTGCCGGACTTAGTTCGGCAATTCCGCCTTTGATGTATTCTATCATAAATGCTTCTTATCGTCCGCGAATGTAGGAATTATTATCGAACTTTCAGTCACTAAAAAAAGAAAAACTCTGTGAAACAGTGGCTGCTTCTATCGTTGTATATAAATGAAAATGATTACTTTTGTGCCGATAATATAGAAAACTGATAAACAAAACCAGTAAAAGAATGAAAAAAGTAAGAGCAGCCATCGTTGGTTATGGCAATATCGGACACTTTGTGCTCGAAGCCCTGCAAGCAGCTCCCGATTTTGAGATTGCCGGTGTAGTACGCCGTGCCGGAGCCGAGAACCGTCCTGCGGAACTGAGTGAATATCCCGTTGTAAAGAATATCCAGGAATTGGAAAGTGTAGATGTAGCTATTCTTTGTACACCCACCCGCAGCGTGGAGAAGTATGCAAAAGAGATTCTGGCTTTGGGCATTCATACGGTAGACAGCTTTGATATCCATACGGGCATCACCGACTTGCGTCGTACGCTGGATGCAGAGGCTAAGGCTCACAATACGGTATCTATCATTTCTGCCGGCTGGGACCCGGGAAGCGATTCAATCGTCCGCACCCTGCTCGAAGCCATTGCTCCGAAGGGCATCACCTATACGAACTTCGGTCCGGGTATGAGTATGGGACATACGGTGGCTGTAAAGGCTATCGACGGTGTAAAAGCCGCTCTCTCCATGACTATCCCCACCGGAACGGGTATTCATCGTCGCATGGTTTACATCGAACTGAAAGATGGTTACGAGTTTGACAAAGTAGCTGCCGCCATCAAGGCCGACCCGTATTTTGTGAATGACGAAACACATGTGAAGCTTGTTCAGAGCGTAGATGCACTGCTGGACATGGGGCATGGTGTAAACCTGACCCGCAAGGGTGTATCGGGCAAGACACAGAACCAGCTTTTCGAATTCAATATGCGTATCAACAATCCTGCACTAACGGCTCAGGTATTGGTATGTGTGGCTCGTGCCGCCATGCGTCAGCAGCCGGGCTGTTACACCATGATTGAAATTCCGGTGATCGATCTCCTTCCTGGCGATCGCGAAGAGTGGATCGGACACTTGGTATAAGGGCATAAAAAAACAGATGATGCGTTTACCTCAAACAGACCATCTGTTTGCCTTAAACGCATCATCTATTTTACCCAAACGCATCATCCGTTTTTCAGGAACAGATGATGCGTTTTTTATTTGCTGTTTATCAGAAGAAGAATCTTAGAATATCATTGAAGTTTGCCCATATCAGCAGGCCGAAGAGCAGGAACATACCTACCATCTGTGCCCGTTCCATGAACTTGTCGCTTGGCTTGCGGCGTGCTACGATTTCGTATATCAGGAACAATACGTGTCCGCCGTCCAATGCCGGGATGGGCAGGATGTTCATAAAAGCGAGGATGATGGAGAGGAACGCCGTCATATACCAGAACTGATGCCAGTCCCATGTTGCGGGGAAGATGCTGCCGATGGTTCCGAAACCTCCCAGCTGCTTGGCTCCTTCTTTTGAGAAGAGGTATTTCATCTGGCCGACGTAACCTTTCAACGTATTGACACCGAGGGTGACACCTGCGGGGAATGAAGCGAAGAAGCTATATTCCTTTTTTACGACAGGCAGCAGTTGGGCTGTACGCGTTCTGGCATATACACCTATATTATATAGAGAATCAGTAGTAACTGTCAACGTATCTGTCACACCATTGCGGACGTAGGTCAGAAGCAGTTCATGCGTCGCATTGTTTTGTCTGCGTTGCGCTTTATCTTCTTCAAAATCGGAGAATGAGATATTCTTTCCATTCAGTTGTATGATGCTGTCGCCCGGTTGCAGTCCGGCAAGAGCGGCAGGAGTACCGGCTGGAATGCTGTCTATCACATACGGATAGCGGAAATCGGCAAAGCGTGCACTGTCCGCCAGCAGGCGGTTCATCATATCTTCGGGAATGTATATGGAGGCTTCTTCTCCATCGCGCAATACAGTCACCTGGCGTGCATCGACAATCGCTGTCAGCAAATCACCTCCCATACGTTCGAGGGCTACGCCGTCGGCAGAAATCAGCACGTCACCGTCGCGGAAGCCGACTGCTTTGGCTGTCTCGTTGAAGTCCATACCCAGCGGCACCTTTTGTACCGGAATGTATTCATCGCCCCAGGTGAAGAGTATCATGGAGTAGATGAACAATGCCAACAGGAAGTTGAACAATACACCGCCTATCATGATGAGCAGGCGTTGCCATGCTGGTTTGGCACGAAACTCCCATGGCTTCATGGGCTGTTTCATCTGTTCGGTGTCCATGGACTCGTCTATCATACCGGCTATCTTTACATAACCGCCCAGGGGCAACCATCCGATGCCGTATTCTGTTTCACTGTTTTTGGGTTTGAATTTGAATAATGTGAACCACGGGTCGAAGAATAAGCAAAACTTTTCCACTCGTGTTTTAAAAAGTCGAGCAAAAAGGAAGTGCCCTCCCTCATGAACGATAACGAGCAACGAAAGGCTCATAACGAGTTGCAGGGCACGAATCAAGAATGTTTCCATCTAATAATCTGCTAATTTATTTGTTTATATTATCATTTCTTTTGCTATCCGCCGCGCTTCCGCATCCGTTGCCACATAGTCCTCGTAAGTAGGCCTCTGTATATAGGATACGCGCGACATTGTCTTTTCTATTACTTCGCTCATGCCGAGGAACGAAATTTTGTCTTGCAAGAAAGCAGCCACTACTACTTCATTAGCCGCATTGACAATGCACGGCATATTTCCCGCACGGTGCAGTGCTTCGTAAGCCAGCGCCAGGTTGCGGAAACGTGTCGTGTCCGGTTGCTCGAACGTCAGTTCCGTGCATTGCTTGAAATCCAGACGCGGGAAAGAAGCCTTCAGGCGGTCCGGGTAAGAGAATGCATACTGAATGGGCAGGCGCATGTCCGGCATGCCAAGCTGTGCTTTTATGGCTCCGTCTTCGAACTGCACCATTGAGTGGATGACGGATTGCGGGTGTACCACCACCTCTATCTGGTCGGGGCGTACACCGAACAGCCACTTCGCTTCAATCACCTCGAACCCTTTGTTCATCATCGAGGCAGAGTCTATCGTGATTTTGGCACCCATATCCCAGTTGGGATGTTTCAGCGCTTGCGCTTTGGTGACGGTTGTCAGTTGCTCCATCGTGCAGGTGCGGAACGGACCGCCGGAAGCAGTCAGTATCACTTTTTCTATCGGATTGCCTATTTCTCCGGCTAAACACTGAAATACAGCGGAATGTTCGGAATCGACGGGCAGTATGGGCGTACCGCTGAGGCGTGCCAGGTCGTTGATCAGTTCTCCGGCAACAACCAGCGTCTCCTTGTTGGCCAAGGCTATCACTTTGCGGGCACGGATGGCGTTCATGGTCGGTTTCAGTCCGGCATAGCCCACCATAGCGGTGAGTACAATGTCGATGGGAGTTTCCGCTACAATCTGGCAAAGTGCCTCTTCGCCGGCATACACCTTGATGGGCAGGTCGGCAAGCGCATCCTTCAGTTGAGTGTATTTCGATTCGTTGGCTATCACCACTGCTTCGGGCTTGAACTTGCGGGCCTGGGCAATGAGATCGTCTACGCGGTTATTGGCGGTCAGCACATACGCCTCGTATTGGTCGGGATGCTCTTCGATGACCTGAAGGGCTTGTGTGCCGATGGAGCCGGTAGAACCGAGTATAGCTATTTGTTTCTTCATTTTATCTCTTTATCACTTTTATCACTCTATCACCTAAAACACAATATACAGTTCCGGATTCACCGCTCTTCCCTTATGCCATAGCTCGAAGTGGAGGTGTGGTCCGGTAGTCAGTTCTCCGGTATTTCCTACCAATGCGATGGCTTCACCGGCTTTCACCGTCTCGCCTTCCTTCTTCAGGAGAGAGCCGCAATGCTTGTAGACGGATACGAAGTCCTGGTTATGCTGTACTTCTATCAGATAGCCGGTTTCGGCTGTATAGGTGCTCAATATGACGGTACCGTCCAGGGTGGCCAATATGCTCTCACCCGGATTGGCGGCAATGTCCGTACCGAAGTGCTTCAATTCAGCATTGAAGGGCGACGAAATCATGCCGCGAGTAGGGCGGTAGAATATTAATCCGTCCACTTCGGGACGGGCTGTGATGGTAGTCAGATTATACTTTTCTGTTTCTTCGTACTGCTTGCGGAATTCCGCTTCGCGTTGGGTGCGTTCCATCAGCGAGTCTTCGCGCACGTTGGTCAGCGAGTCTATGGAGTGTACGGTATCTGCTTTTATCTTACCCTGGAAGATGTCCTGGATATTCATGATATACAGATTCTGCCGCTCTACCAGTTGTTGGAGTGAGTCTACACGCAAGGCATTATTCACCACCTGGGCGCGGACTTCACTGTTCATATATCCGGGCAGGTAGTTTCGCAGGGGAGTAAATGCTATGATGACGGCAGCTATCAGGAACAAGATCGTCAGTACGGAAAGCAATACAGAGATTCCGTTCAGCTTGGACACATGCAGACCTACCACTTCCTCGAGCGTATTCTCGTTGATAATGGTCAGCTTATATTTGAACTTGATGTTGTTCCAAAAAGCCTTGCTCCGTTTCTTGTTTTTCTTCTTTATTGCCATCTTATCGCCTTATAACCCAATCACTCATAACTTATCACCCTATCACTTCTCACACCTCTTCCGTCTCATCCAGCGCCAGCAATCCTTCCGGCAGATCCACCGTAATGACTTTATGTTTCTGGTCGATGCCGACAATGAAATCTTCCTGAGCAGGAATCAGCAACTCTTCTCCTTGATGATCTACCACAAACAAAGTATTGATAGTCGTTGTATCTACATCCGTCACTTCGCCCAACCGGCCGTGATGAATCTCCTCCATGCGGAAACCTACGAAGAAGTCCCAACTCAGTTCCTCCGGTCCGGCCTCTTCGGCATGCTTGGCGGGGAAGTAGACTTCGATATTGGTGAACATGCGTGCACGTTCTGCCGTGTCTACTCCTTCGAGCTTGACGAGGGCGGTTGTGTCCGAACGGAAACGGTATTCCTCCAGAAAGAAAGGCACCAGGATGCCGTCCAACAGACAAATTAGATAATCGGCTTCCACCCGGTCGAAAATGTCGTCCGTGAAAGTAAATGACAACTCTCCGTGAATGCCGTGCGGTTTGTTGAATACACCTATCTTATATACTTCTTCTCTTCTTATCATTATATTCTCGTTATTCTTGCACCAAGGGCATTCAGGCGCCCTTCAATGTTCTGATATCCGCGGTCTATCTGCTCGATGTTGTGGATGCGGCTGATGCCGTCCGCACTCATGGCAGCTATCAGTAGGGCGATACCGGCACGGATATCGGGTGAAGTCATGTTGCCGCCGCGCAGCTTGAAGCCGTGGTCGTGTCCGATGACAACGGCACGGTGCGGGTCGCACAAAATGATTTGCGCACCCATGTCTATCAGTTTGTCGACGAAGAACAGGCGGCTTTCGAACATCTTCTGATGAATCAGCACACTGCCTTTGGCCTGTGTGGCAACTACCAGCAGCACACTGAGCAAGTCCGGTGTCAGTCCGGGCCAGGGAGCATCTGCAATGGTCATGATGGAGCCGTCAAGAAAAGACTCTATCTGGTAACTGTCTTGTGCAGGCACGTAGATGTCATCTCCCCGTTGCTCCATTTTGATGCCGAGGCGGCGGAAGCTGTCGGGGATGATGCCCAGATTCTCGTGTGAGACATTCTTGATGGTCAGTTCACTTTTCGTCATGGCGGCCATGCCGATGAAACTGCCCACTTCGATCATATCCGGCAGGATGGTATGGTTGGTGCCGTGCAGTTCGTCCACACCTTCGATGGTGAGGAGGTTGGAGGCAATTCCTTCTATCTTGGCGCCCATCCGGTTCAGCATTTTACACAGTTGCTGTACGTAAGGCTCGCAGGCGGCGTTGTAAATGGTTGTTCTCCCTTTTGCCAGTACGGCGGCCATTACGATGTTGGCGGTACCCGTCACGGAGGCTTCGTCCAGCAGCATGTAAGTGCCATGCAACTGTTCGGCCGATATTTCGTAGATTTCGCGGGTGTCGTTGTAGGCAAAGTCAGCACCCAGGTTCTGAATGCCGATGAAGTGCGTGTCCAGTCGCCGGCGTCCTATCTTGTCTCCGCCCGGTTTGGAAATCATGGCTTTGCCAAAGCGGGCCACCATCGGACCTACCAGCATGACGGAACCGCGTAGGCTGGAACATTTCTTCAGGAATGCATCGCTTTCCAAGTAGGCGAAGTCGACGTCGGCAGCCTGGAAGCTGTAGGTGTCGATGCTTTTCTTGGAAACATTCACTCCCATGTCCCGCATCAGTTGGATGAGGTTGTTGACGTCCAGGATGTCCGGGATATTGTGCACAGTCACCTCTTCGGCAGTGAGGAGCGTGGCGCAGATAATCTGCAATACCTCGTTCTTCGCTCCTTGGGGGTAGATGTCACCGGAAAGGCTGTGTCCTCCTTCAATTACAAATGATGCCATGGGTTTTGATTAGTATTTACGTTTGCCGTTATTCCGGTTGTTGTTCCGGTTATTCATGTTCATCTTCGGGCGATAGTTCAGATCGATCCGTTCGGCCATGAGGCGGACGATGCTGTCGGTCATTTGCAGCTTGCCGTCAGAAAGGTCGGAAAGGTCGTCTGCAATCTTGCGGTCGTCCACGGTATCTTTGTTCCATGCCATGTAGTCCTTCTTCATGTGGTTGCAGATCAGCGCTATCAGGTTCTGCTTTTCTTCTCCTTCGGGGAAGTCGATGGCTTTCTTTATCAGCACTTCGAGCGTACGGCCGTAGTGGCGGTAACGGATTTTGGTGCTGGGGTAGGGGACATTCTCCGGTTTGGTGTTCAGGTTATCCTTGCGGATGATTTCGTACGGATAGTCGATGTCCAGTTTGAAGTCCGACATGATGGCGAGGTGATCCCACAACTTATGTTTGAAGTCGGGCACATCGCGCAGATGAGGGAACATATTTCCCATGATGTTGATAATCGTGTTGGCACAACGTTGGCGTTCGGCGCGGTCTTCAATCGTCAGGGCGTGGTCTACCATGTTTTGGATGCTGCGGCCGTATTCAGGCAGGGGCATCCGTTTTTGTTGGGTATTATATTGCATACTTGGCAATTAAAAATTAATAATTAAAAATTAAAGGAGTTTCTTCGGCATGCTTGCTACGAACTCTTTCAGGTAGAAGGGTTCGAAGTAAGCTACGTCTTTATAATCGTTCTCGGCGATGGCTTTCTCTGCCAGCGGAAACATCATGCTGGCCAGTGGGCGGATGTCGTCGATGAAGTGTGCGTTGGGGTGCGTGATTTTCTCTTTGCACTTGGCTGCGCCGTCGCCAAAGAAGTAAACGGGCTGTTTATCGAGGAACTCGGTATAGGAGTTTTCGTCTACAATGTCGGCTGCAATGTCGCGTACCGGTTTCAGGGCACGGTCGTAAATGGCGGCATAAACTTCCATACGGCGGGCGTCTATCATGGGGCAGAGCAGTGCATCATCCGGCAATTCTTCGTGATAGAGCAATACCGGCACACATTGCACTTTCAGCGTGGGCAGTCCGATAAGCGGCAGATTGCGTCCGTAGCAGATGCCTTTTGCCATAGATACGCCGATACGCAGTCCGGTGTACGAACCGGGTCCGCAACTTACGGCAACAGCATCCAACGGCATGGCATGGCTGTCGGCAAACGACAACGCTTCGTCCACGAAAACGCCCAGTAGCACGGCGTGTGAAGGCCCCTTCAGGTCTTCTTTCTTGAAAACGTTCTGCCCGTCTTCGCTCACGGCTACGGAGCATGCCGATGTGGACGTTTCAATATGCAAGATACATGACATAACTTTTATTCTTAATTTTATTGTGGCAAATTTACGTGATTATTTTCAGTAATTAAAATAATCGCGTAAATTTGCGCAAAACTATAACATTATGATACAATCAATGACGGGCTACGGCAAGGCAACGGTCGAAATGTCCGATAAGAAAATCAACGTTGAAATCAAGTCACTCAACAGTAAGGCTATGGATCTCTCCACCCGTATCGCTCCGCTTTACCGGGAGAAGGAGATGGAAATCCGTAACGAAATATCTAAGATACTGGAACGTGGCAAGGTGGATTTCAGCCTTTGGATTGAAAAGAAGGATGCCGAACAGCTTGCCACTCCCATCAATCAGGACGTGGTAGCGGCCTACTATAAGAAGATTCAGGAAATTTCTGCAGCAACCGGTATCCCCGAACCTGCCGACTGGTTTTCGACCTTGCTCCGTATGCCGGACGTGATGACGAAGAACGAAACGCAGGAGTTGAGCGATGAAGAGTGGTCTACAGCCCATGCTGCCGTAGTAGAGGCAGTCAACCACCTTGTAGATTTCCGCAAGCAGGAAGGTGCGGCCTTAGAGAAGAAATTCCGTGAGAAAATAGCCAATATTGCTTCCCTGCTGGAAACAATTACTCCGTACGAGAAGGAACGGGTTGTGAAAGTAAAGGAACGCATCACCGATGCACTCGAAAAAACGTTGAGCGTGGATTATGACAAGAACCGCTTGGAGCAGGAACTTATCTATTACATTGAGAAGCTGGACGTGAACGAAGAGAAACAGCGTCTCAGCAATCATCTGAAATACTTCATCAATACTTTGGAAAGCGGAAACGGACAGGGTAAGAAGCTCGGTTTCATCGCTCAGGAGATGGGACGCGAAATCAATACGCTGGGCAGTAAGTCCAATCATGCCGAGATGCAGAAGATTGTCGTTCAGATGAAGGATGAACTGGAACAAATCAAGGAACAAGTCTTGAACGTAATGTAATATGGGTAAACTTATCATCTTTTCAGCTCCTTCGGGTTCGGGCAAGTCAACGATTATCAACTATCTGTTGACCCAGAACTTGAACCTGGCTTTTTCCATTTCGGCTACCAGTCGTCCGCCGCGCGGCACGGAACAAGACGGAGTGGAATATTTCTTTCTGACTCCCGATGAGTTTCGTCGTCGCATCGCCAATGATGAATTCCTGGAGTATGAGGAAGTGTATCAGGATCGCTATTACGGCACGCTGAAGTCGCAAGTAGAGACTCAGTTGGCTGCCGGACAGAATGTGGTGTTCGATGTAGACGTGGTAGGCGGTTGCAACATCAAGAAGTTCTATGGCGAACGTGCTTTGTCTGTCTTTATCCAGCCTCCATCGGTAGAGGAATTGCGCAAGCGGTTGGTAGGTCGTGCTACGGATGCTCCCGAAATCATCGAAAGCCGGGTTGCGAAAGCAGAGTATGAACTTACGTTTGCTCCGAAGTTCGATACGGTGATTGTGAATGATGACTTGGAGACGGCGAAGGCAGAGGCTTTGAAGGTAATCAGTGAATTTTTGAAGCTTTGAATATAGGAATCTTCAGCGGCTCATTCAATCCGGTGCATATCGGACATCTGGCTCTCGCTAATTATCTTTGCGAATACGAGGGGCTGGATGAAGTATGGTTTATGGTCACACCGCACAATCCGCTGAAAGAAGAAGGTGAGTTGATGGACGACAAACTTCGTCTGGAATTGGTGCAACTTGCCATTGCCGATTATCCCAAGTTCCGTGCTTCTGATTTTGAATTTCATTTGCCCCGTCCGTCTTATACTGTTCATACGCTGGATAAGTTAAAGAAGGCTTATCCCGAACATCTATTTCATCTTATTGTAGGTTCGGATAATTGGCTGCTCTTTTCCCGTTGGTATGAGTCGGAGCGGATACTTGCAGAGAATCCTATCATAGTTTACCCCCGTCCCGGTTATCCGGTGAATGCCGATTCTTTGCCGCAGCATGTGAAGCTGGCATCTTCACCCGTTTTTGAAATCAGTTCTACCTTTATACGCAGGGCGTTGAGTGAAGGAAAGAACATTCGCTACTTCCTTCATCCTGCCGTCTACGCAAGGTTGAAAAGATAAATCTCCCTTGTTTTAGGAGGAAAATTCCTTTCTCAAATAAAAGTTGCAACGCATTTTACCCTCATACCCTCATAAAAGCTCTGTATCCCTTTATTCATGGGCGTTTGAGCTATGAGAGTAACCCTGGTAGTAACTATGAGAGTAAGCGTTTGCTCTCATAGTGCTGCTCTGTTAGGAATAGGAAGGTATAAGTCTGAATAATGTATTGTAAATGAATTAATTACAGTTTCCTACTGGAGGGGAACGCGCGTTTCTGCCAACGGGAACGACAGTTTCTCTTCATGGGAACGCGCGTTTCTCCTAATGGGAACTGCAGTTTCCTCTTATGGGAACGCGCGTTTCTCTATATAGAAACGGGCGTGACTCATAGACAATCTGTCAGAAAAGAAATATTCAATACTTGATTATGATTATTCCTTTTTGTATATTTGCACGTAGAGCACTATGAATGTGCTTAATATACTAATCAGGTTATGAAAATATGGAAGATATAATAAATGCACGTTGCGGTTGGGCCGGAACAGATGAACTATACATAAAGTATCATGACGAAGAATGGGGCAGACCCGCTACCGATGACAAAACTCTGTTTGAGTTTCTGTTACTCGAAAGTGCTCAGGCAGGTTTATCCTGGATTACTATCCTCCGGAAACGTGAAGGTTATCGCGAAGCCTTTCATCATTTTGATGTGGAGAAAGTTGCGCAAATGACCTCGGAAGACGTCGAGCGATTGATGCAATTTGATGGAATCGTCAAAAATCGGTTAAAAATCAATAGTGCAATCAACAATGCGAAACTGTTTATGACTGTTCAGAAAGAGTTCGGCAGTTTCTATAACTATATCTTATCATTCTTTCCCAATCGGCAAC
>NZ_JBCEZS010000011.1:0-186999 GCF_038448625.1 Bacteroides sp. GD17 | reverse complement strand
TATATTTTTCAAAGTCATGATTATCAACAATATACTCATTTTACAGTTCTGCGAAGACTTTGATTATTTCGTATATTGGTATGCAGACTCAAGAGGTGAGTATTAAGGCGAATATGAAAATCGCAATGAAGCCTGATACAGAAGTCTTAGACGAAGTTGTAGTAACAGGTTATGGTGTACAACGAAAGGCATCGTTTACTGGAGCAGCCGCTATTGTAGGTAAAGATGTTCTTGCAAAGAAGACTGATGCTAATTTCGTAAAGGCATTAGAGGGTGCTGTACCTGGTATTCAAATGAACAATTCAACTAGTATGCCAGGTATATGGGGATCTATCTATGTACGTGGACGTGGCTCACTTAATTCCGGAACTCAGCCACTCTATGTAATTGATGGTATGCCGGTTGACTCTGATACGGATGATAATTCACTTACTTATAGCACTAATAATGTAGTAGATCCGATGTCTTCACTTAATCCTGCCGACATTGAAAGCATCACAGTATTAAAAGATGCGGCAGCTACTGCTATTTATGGTTCGCGTGCAGCCAATGGAGTAATTGTGGTTACTACTAAAAAAGGTTCAGAAGGCAAATTTAATATCAATCTTGATATTAAGCAAGGATTTGTAACAACTGCCAACAACAACATGGATTTTGCTAATGCGCAACAAACCATGAAGCTTTTCGCTGACGGTTACACTGCAGCACAAGGTGGTGATTGGCAGGAAAATTATGATTACTTAGCTGATGATTATTTTGGCTGGGATCGCAAGTCTTCTTACGACTGGATGGATGCCATTTCTCGTAAAGGCTACTATCAAGACTACAACCTTAATATGCAAGGACGTACCGGTTCTACCGGCTACTACGTCGGTTTAGGTTATCTGAATACAGAAGGTTTGATTATAGGATCGGATTTGGAACGCTTCTCTGGCCGCCTCAATTTGGATACTAAGTTCCAATGGGCTACTTTGGGAGTGAATTCATCATACAGTTACTCTACACAGAATGGTTTTTCACTATCCACATCAGGTTCTATGAGTAGTCCAATCACAGCTGCTATCTCCAGCCAGACTCCTATGGATCCCTTTTATGATGCAGAAGGAAATTATGCTAACATCAATGGTTATAATCCGTTGGCATTGATGGACGAGAAAGCGGGTGAACTTAACCAAAATACAACTCAAATGGTGAATTTGAATCCTTATTTCCAAATAGATTTTGGTAAAGGAATCTATGCCAAAACAACATTAGGAGTAAATATCAACGAATTACGCCAATATCAGTATTGGAGTGCTCTATACAATCCACAAGCACAAGACTATAATGGTCTGGGACAACAATACAACTCCAGAAGTACAGTCATCACCTGGAATAATATTATTGGTTGGAACTATAAGTTTGCCAATAAACATGATATTAGCTTGATGTTAGGTCAAGAAATGCAGAAGAAGAGCTATTTCTATGAATATTATGCAAAATCGGACTTTCCGTTTGCAGCTTCCGGTATGCGCGACCTTACAACAGCCGGTACCGATCAAGGCAATGAATACTATAAGCAAGAAGCTCGTCTAGCCTCTTATTTTGCAGATGTACATTATGCTTATGCAGATAAGTATTATCTCTCCGGTTCTTTCCGCCGCGACGGTTCATCCGTATTCGGTGCCGATAACCGTTGGGGTAACTTCTGGTCAGTGGGTGGAAAATGGCGTATTTCAGGTGAAGACTTCCTAAATGAAAACGAAACAATAACGAATGCTACGCTTCGTGCATCTTATGGTACAGTAGGTAATCAAGATATTAGTTGGTATGCTGCCCGCGGATTCTATTCCTCAGGCTATAACTACAACCAAATGCCAGGTATGAGACCGACAAGTATTCCCAATCCGGAATTGACATGGGAGGTTTCCAAGAAATTCGATGTTGGTTTTGACCTTTCGTTCCTTCATCGTATCCATCTTACCTTTGATTTCTATAATGAAGAAACTTCTGATGCTCTATTTGAAATACCTTTATCTATGACTACCGGTATGTCAAAGACTTATCAGAATATCGGTTCTATCCGCAATCGTGGTATTGAGTTCTCAGTAAATACTTCGATTATCCAGAAAAATGATTTAAACTGGAATTTCTTTGCTAACTTAACATGGAATAAAAATGAAGTTATAAAATTGTCTACTGATGATCCATTGGAATATACATTCCAAATTATTGAGAAGGGACATCCTTATAGCCAGTTCTATATGAAAGAATATGTAGGGGTGGACCATGAGACTGGTAAACCACTGTGGTACCTCAATAAGGAAGGTAACGAAACTACATCAGACTACAATGCAGCCGCCAAGCGCTATGTAGGAAATGCCGATCCCAAAGTTTTGGGAGGTTTTGGAACTAACCTTACTTGGAAAGGAATCGATTTCAACATTAATTTCAATTACCGTTTAGGAGGAAAAGTATACGATTCCGGAGCAGCCTTTACCGGTTTTGGTATGGCATTCCGCACGCCGCTTGAAGACGTAGCTCTCAACTCATGGACAGAAACGAACAAAAACGCTAAATATCCTCAGTACATCTATGGTGACCCCAATAAAGCCACAGCTACCTCTTCTCGTTATCTTTATAACGGAAACTACCTGCGTATCAGCAATGTAACATTGGGATACACATTACCCAAACGATGGACTGAAAAAGCATTTATTCAGAAACTGCGTGTTTATGCATCAGCAGATAATCTCTACACGTTTACAGCAAGTGATTTTGTAGGATACAATCCGGAAACTTCTGCTAACGGTGTTATTGCATGGCAATATCCTGCAACCAGCACCTTCATTGGAGGTATTCAGCTTACTTTCTAATATAGTATATTACAGTAATTAAAAGCAATTTATGAATATGAAAAAGAATATATTAAAAACATTCGTCATATTGGCTTTGGGAGCCGGTTTTTCAGGATGCGGAAACAGTTTCCTCGAAACCGACTATTACAAAGGCATTGATGTAGAAACAGGATTGTCCACAGTTGACAATATCTCAACGGCACTGAATGGTACCTACTACGACTTGTTCTATTATTACT
Organism: Bacteroides sp. GD17; assembly: GCF_038448625.1. Lineage (NCBI taxonomy): Bacteria > Pseudomonadati > Bacteroidota > Bacteroidia > Bacteroidales > Bacteroidaceae > Bacteroides > Bacteroides sp. GD17. The sequence continues at coordinate 183,923 of NZ_JBCEZS010000011.1, read as the reverse complement.
TTGCCGGAAACTATGCTATCAGCATCGGTGATATCCCAACTGATATTAGCTACTGGAATGGTAAAACAGGACATTTTGATGGCATATATACCTACACTTTCACTGATACAGACACTTACCTGAAAGCAATTTGGGAATATGGATACAAAACAGCGGATAATGCAGCTCGTGTAATAGTAGCTTCCCAAGCTCTCTATGATAATGCTTCAACAGAAGAAAAAGCTGAATTAGATCGCTGTATGGCAGAAGCTTACGCCTTACGTGGATATGCACAGTTGATATTGACCAATGTTTATGCCCACCAAGTAAAAGTGAATGGCACTGACCATTCATCAGATCTTGGCATTGTACTGATTGAACAGCCTATTGAGGCACTAGCTCAAGTAAGCCGTTCAACAGTAGGAAAAAATTATGAGGCTATTGTGTCAGACTTCGAACAGGCCATTGCACACTTTAATGCTGCTGGTGGAGACAGACAGTCTTTGGTATACTTCAATAAGGCTGCTGTATATGGTTTGTTGGCGCGCACCCATCTCTATTTAGAGAATTGGGATAAAGCTATGCAATATGCACAAAACGCTCTTGATGAAAAAGGAATTACTGAGTTAACTTATGGTGCTGCTAAGTATAAGGCACTTTATAACAACGAAGCATCGAATTCAGAAAGTATGTTTGCATTAGCAATTACACAAACAGACAACTGGTCGGCTAATTCATGTGGTACGTTATGGTCTACATACAATTACAGCCCAAGTCCGAAATTGCAGGCTCTTTATGGTGAAAATGATTGCCGTACAAGTATATTTGAATGGGACGCTAAGTCTTCACCTGCCGTACCTGTTTTCAAATCAGGCAAATTCTCTCATTATGATTCGGGAAATCCTGCTTACGGTACTAACTATATAGTAAATGCACCTGAAATGTTCTTGATCCTTGCAGAAGCCAACTTGAAAAGTTCGAACGGTAACTTTGGAAAGGCTCAAAACGCCCTGCTGACAGTTGCTAAACGCAATGCAGATATTACATCTATATCAGACTTGCCCGCAACATCGGATGATTTAATGAAATTCCTCAAAGATGAACGTGCCCGTGAATTATTCCAAGAAGGCTTGCGTTTATATGATTTAAGACGTTGGGATGAAAATGCAGAAGTGTATGCAGCCAAAGCTCCTAATGAGTCATTCACTTATACCAACTACAAAATTTCAAATCTAGTATTCCCCATCCCTAGTGCAGAAGTTAATTCTGGATTTGGAGTAGAACAAAATGATTGGTCAAGTACTCTACCTAAATAACAAAATGACTGGTCAATAATTCAATTCAGTTATAAAACTGAACTTTATAAATAAAGTGTTTTAAAAGTCGTTCGCTGTGAAGCGAACGACTTTTGTTATATGTCATATGTTTAGTGAGAAGCTTTAAAGAAGTCCCGTAACTCCCTCTTTCAAAATATCCACCAATATCGGTTTCACGCCACTGACAAAGCATTCCACAGCAATCACCATCAGGATAAGCCCCATCAAACGCATCATTACGTTATTTCCCGTTTCGCCCAAGACTTTCACCAGACGCGTGGAAGCACGTAATATAAAGAAGGTGATTAAATAGATAAAGGCAATCATACCTATCAGGACTCCTTTCATCTCAAGAGAATTGGCATCCTGCATCAATACAATGGCATTCGCTATGGCACCGGGACCACAAAGCATGGGGATACCAAGCGGAGTAATAGAGATGTCATCAGCATACGTCTTGATCTCTTCATCCTTCAGTTTCATTGGAGTATAACGGGCTTGCAGCATATCAAAACCAATCTTGAAGATAATGACACCGCCTGCTATGCGGAAACCGTTCGTAGAGATGCCGAAGAATTTAAAAAGAAACTGCCCGGCAAATGTAAAAACCATAATCGTAGCAAAAGCCACCAAAGTAGCACGCGATACAACAGTTTGCCGTTCCTTTTCGGTCATACCATGAGTCATGGTCAAGAAAACCGGCATCGTTCCAAGAGGGTTGGTCAACGTGAAGAAGGAAGTAAAACAAAGCAAAGCGAAAGGCAAGATAGTCTCCATAGCTATATTTTTATACGTTTCTGCTGACAAAAATACAACTAAATCTTACAATGTCACAGAATTTGCATCAATTCTTTTAAGTCACTGACTTGATAAGTCGGCTGAAAAGGTAGTTCCGTTTTTCCGGTTACATTATAAAACACCTGATGCATTCCTACTTCCCTCGCTCCAGCAACATCATTTTCCCAACTATCGCCTATCATTAAAGAGTCCTGCAACTCGGATTGCGTAGTAGAAAGAGCAAAATGAAATATCTCAGGCCACGGCTTCAGCACCCCTATATCATCAGACAATACTACCTTTTTGAAATAATGATCAATACCTGCCGAGCGCATCTTATGGCACTGAAGTTCCTGAAAACCGTTAGAAAGAATATACAGATTATATTTTGCCGACAAATATTCCAATACTTCCCTGGCATGGGGCATCAACTTACTTTTAGTTGGAATCACAGAAAAGAAATCATCAGAAAAGCTCTTTGCCAGCATGGCATCCCCCACCCCAACAGCTTCCAAAGGATACAGGAAACGCTGGCGGTTCAGTTCTTCTTTCGTCACTTGCCCCTTGCCATATTCTTCCCACAACTCCACATTGCGTTGTTGATAGAGCGCATAAAAATGCTGGAAAGACTGAAAGAAACGATCATATCCATACTTCTGATACATTTCTTCAAACGTATCGCGGGCATTCAGAGAAAAAGCCCAAAGAGTATCATCCAGATCGATAAAGAGATTCTTATATTGATATGCCATAATATATTAGTATGAGATATAAAAAATAGAAACGCAGATTATCGCAAACCCACGCAAAGCATTGCTGCCTTGGCTATTTGCGATAATCTGCGTTCAATCAGCACACACTACAAATGTGTTATTTCACCTGGATAACCAGATACTTGGATACACTCCAGAATTCTTTCGGATTTGTAATCTTCAAAGTGAGCTGTCCTTTGTCATCTTTCTCCAAAGCATAAGAACCGGCCGGATGAGTAGTCAGGATATCAGCATCTTTAGAATACAACTTGATTTCTTTGGTGGTACGGATATCCACTTGTGTGAAGTAGTCCTTGTTGATATCACCATCTTTCAGCACATCGCCTTTCTTAAAGAGTCCCGAACCGGTCAGAATTTTCTGGTCTTTCAGCTCTTTCTTCGTTCCGAATACAAACCAAGCCGTATTAAGCGCTTTGTCTTGTTCGGCAACAGTCTTGGCTTTAGCGTCATTTTCAGCAGACAGCATTTCTTTATCTGCAGACAAGCCGGTAACTGCTGCATCCAGTTCTTGAATACGGATGTTTCTGGAAGCCAGTTCAGCCTGCAACTCCTCAATGCGTTGAGTCTTTGCAACCAGTTCTTGAGTCAGAGATTCCACAGCTTTCTTCAACTGAGCCGAATTGGTCTTGCTACTCTTCAGCATGGATTGCAATTTGGCAATCTGTTCTTTGTTTTCTTCCATCTGCTTGCGGATAAATTCAATATCCGAGGCTATCTGTTGCTTGGCATTCATAGAGCCCTCGGCCACAGCGCCACGTTGTAAATCTACGCGGCTCTCGGCTGCATTGATTTGGCGGAATCCCTCCGAAATATCATTGAAAGTACCCATCATTTCATCCAGTTCTGCATTACGCTGGGTCAATTCCATCAAAAGAGAATCATTTTCGGCTTTCAGCTGGTCTTTGTTACCACCAGAGAAGCTGTCACACGAAGCCATTACGGCTGCGCACACAATTAAAACTGCTAACTTTTTCATACGCTTTTGTTTTACGTTTTGTTAATGAAGTTATTTAATCGTCTATTCCTGCTACTACAATCACAATTTCACCGCGCGGTTCGTTGGCTGTGAAATGCTCTATCAGTTCTGTGAGGGTTCCGCGTACGGTTTCCTCGTGTATCTTGGAAATCTCCCTCGAAACGGATGCCTGACGTTCCGCACCGAAGTGTTCGGCAAATTGCGTCAAAGCTTTTACCAGCCTGTGAGGAGATTCATAAAATACCATCGTACGATATTCTTCTGCCAATGCTTTCAAACGCGTCATGCGTCCCTTCTTCTGTGGAAGAAAGCCCTCGAAGCAGAACTTCTCGTTTGGCAATCCCGAAGCCACCAGCGCCGGTACAAAAGCTGTAGCTCCCGGCAGGCATTGCACCTCGATGCCGTTGCGTACACATTCTCGTACCACCAGAAACCCAGGGTCTGATATTCCGGGGGTACCGGCATCCGAAATTAAAGCGACCGTTTCGCCCCCTTTTATTCTATTAACAACGCTTTCCACCGTTTTATGTTCATTAAATTTATGGTGAGACTGCATTGCATTCTTTATTTCAAAATGTTTCAGCAATATTCCGGAAGTGCGTGTATCTTCAGCAAGTACCAGATCAGCTTCTTTTAGGATTCTGATGGCACGGAAGGTCATATCCTCCAAATTTCCTACCGGCGTAGGCACTACATAAAGTTTTCCCATATTGATAGATGATTTAGCTGAAATATTTCTTGAGGAGTTCTACGAAATCGGCTGCAGTTTCATTCTCTTCGTCCGGGTGCACTTCCGAGACGAAAAGATCCATAGCTTTGTCCAAAGAAGAAGCTTCACCCAACCGACGTACCACCTCATTCATCCGGACAGCATTACCCTCAAAGAGTTCACGGGTAAAACGGAATGAATCATTTAAACTAATGGCATGGCGCAAATCGGTAGCAGGTTTGATACGTTCTGCTAAAATAGGAGAAACCGGAGTCACAATAGGTTGAACCGATTCGGCAGGACTGTCTGTCGGTTCCTCCGGCACATTCTTATCTATAGCCGGTTCTACCGGATTCTCTTGCCCTGCAGGAGCCTCATCCAGCAAGGCTTGCAGTGCATCGAGGCGTGCCTTCATCTGCTGAATATTTCGTTTTATCACTACCCGCAATGCCGGGTTGGCATCACTCGAGATAGCTTGCATTAAACATTTCAATTCCTGAATGTCCAGTTCTATGTCGTTCAATAATGTTTGCATATCCTTTACACAGTCCGCATTAATGCCACAAATGTAGAAATAAATAATGAAAAAATATCGGAAAGCAAACAAAAGTATTACTTTTGCGCTTAAATATAACACTTAAAAACATGGTATTATTCTCGGAAGATCACATACAAGAAACCAAACGTAGAGGAAGAATTGAAGTTATTTGCGGCTCAATGTTCTCCGGCAAGACGGAAGAATTGATACGCCGGCTGAAACGTGCGAAATTTGCCAAACAGCGTGTAGAAATTTTCAAGCCTGCCATAGATACCCGCTATTCAGAAGCAGATGTAGTGTCGCATGACAGCCATACTATAGCATCGACTCCGATAGACTCTTCAGCAAGTATCCTGTTGTTTACTTCGGAAATAGATGTAGTAGGCATCGACGAAGCCCAATTCTTTGACGGCGGTCTGATTGATGTATGCAACCAGTTGGCCAATAATGGGATACGCGTTATTGTTGCCGGACTGGATATGGACTTTCGCGGTACTCCATTCGGTCCCATGCCGGGATTATGCGCCATTGCCGACGAAGTATCCAAAGTGCATGCCATTTGCGTGAAATGCGGGCAATTGGCATCCTTCTCTCACCGCACTGTCAAGAACGAAAAGCAGGTATTGCTAGGAGAAACGGCAGAATATGAACCATTATGCAGGGAATGCTACCTGCAGGCCACCCAGGCAGACAGGCAAACCAGCAGCGATTAAGCAATCACCCTAAACAGAATCTTATGGAGCGTAAAAAAATCACATTCGACAGTTTTATCCGTGGCGTCATACTTGGCGTTATCATCATCGGCATTCTGATGCTCCTCAAGCGTTTGAGCAGTGTGCTGCTACCGTTTTTCATAGCTTGGCTCATCGCTTATTTAATTTATCCTCTGGTCGCCTTTTTCCAATATAAGCTAAAGTTCAGGAACCGGATTATTTCCATATTCTGTGCATTGCTTACACTTGTATTAGTCGGTGCAGTTGCATTTTATTTGCTTGTGCCTCCTATGATTCAGGAGTTTGCCCGGGTAAAGGACTTACTGATAGAATACTTCTCTAATGGAGCCAGTGACAGTAATGTCCCCAAGACGCTATCAGAATTCCTACGTGAGAATATAGATATGCAGTTCATCACCCAGCTGTTCAGCGAGAAGAATCTGCTGGATGCAATCAAAGATACTGTTCCACGGCTTTGGTCGATACTATCGGAATCTGTCAATTTCTTATTCAGTTTCTTCGCATTCTTCATTATCCTTCTATATATCGTCTTTATATTGTTGGATTATGAAAGTATTTCCGAGGGATGGACTCATCTTGTCCCACAGAAATATCGCCCTCTTGTCGTTGGTGTGATGAATGACGTGAAAGATGGCATGAACAGATATTTCCGCGGACAAGCATTTGTAGCCTTATGTGTAGGCATTCTGTTCAGCATCGGCTTTCTGATTATAGATTTCCCTCTTGCCATCGGCTTGGGGCTGTTCATTGGTGCTCTGAACTTAGTACCCTATCTTCAGATTATCGGTTTCATCCCTACCATTATACTTGCAATTCTGAAAGCTGCAGATACCGGACAGAATTTTTGGATTATCATCGCTTCAGCTACTGCCGTATTTGCGATAGTGCAAGCCATTCAAGATGGCCTCATCGTACCTCGCGTCATGGGAAAGATTACCGGGCTGAATCCTGCTATTATCCTATTATCTCTATCAATCTGGGGATCGTTAATGGGCATGTTGGGTATGATCATTGCACTCCCGCTTACCACCCTTATGCTCTCCTACTATCAACGTTTTATAATCAATCGAGAAAATATCCACAAATTAGAAGCTACTGATAATCAAGAAGAAGGCGCAAAAGGAGAGAAATAATACAAACTTTTTCTTCCCATTCCCTTGCATTTTCAACAAAAGTACCTATCTTTGCACCCGCTTAACAGCAAAACAAGGTCTGAATCGCTAGCTCAGCAGGTAGAGCACAACACTTTTAATGTTGGGGTCTTGGGTTCGAGCCCCAAGCGGTTCACCAAAGAAACTCCCTGATAATTTCGATTATCAGGGAGTTCTTTTTTCCTCGCCAACGTACAAAATAATGTCTCTTTCGTATCACATATTCGCAATCCCCTACCAGAAGGCATTCTGAGGAGGCTGGAAATTTTTACTAAAAATTCAGATGATTTTTAGTAAATATCAGTCGGAATTTTAGTAAAAATCCGAAAGGCATTATTTTGCGGGATATTTTTCATACTTTTGCGATGTGATCCATTAACCAAAAAGCATTCACCTCTTATGAAACTCTGTATATAGCTACGCTCAACGAATAGCCCACTCAATCAAGCTATTCAGCTATCCGGCAAATAATCAATTATTTGCCACAGAGATTTTATATCCTTTTATTTATGAATTTGCGAAGTTGCAGACTCAGCGAAATGCAGTCTGCTCTATCGTGCTATTTTAATAGTTGAGCAATGAATTATACCTATAAACAAATATGGCTCATCAACTTTCCGGTGATGATGAGCATTTTAATGGAACAACTGATCAATATAACGGATGCCGTCTTTTTAGGCCACGTTGGAGAGATCGAGTTAGGAGCATCCGCTATTGCCGGAATCTATTATCTGGCAATCTATATGCTCGGCTTTGGATTTTGTATCGGCTTGCAAGTGATGGTTGCCCGGAGGAACGGAGAACAGAACTACAAGGAGACAGGAAGAACTTTCTTTCAAGGATTATTCTTTTTAACAGGATTAGCCCTCTTCCTTTGTTTTCTCATCCAGGGAGTTTCGCCTTTCATACTGAAACGGCTAATTACTTCACCTGATATTTATCGAGCTACTATCCAGTACTTAGATTGGCGTAGTTTTGGATTGTTATTCTCTTTTCCATTTTTAGCCATTCGGGCTTTCCTGGTAGGAATAACACATACCAAAGCTTTATCGTGGGCTACGGCTGTCGCGGTAATAATCAACATCCCTCTAAATTATTTCTTGATATTCATTCTGAAATCAGGTATTTCGGGAGCAGCAATCGCTTCATCATTAGCAGAAATGGGATCATTTATCGCGCTTGGCATCTACATGTGGAGAAAAATAGATAGAGCAAAATATGGAATGAGACCAGTCTATGATGGAAAGCTACTTGCAGGAGTGCTAAGCCTATCGGTATGGAGTATGTTTCATGCCTTTATCAGTGTAGCCCCATGGTTCTTGTTTTTCGTGGCTATTGAACATTTGGGCAAAACAGAATTAGCGATTTCTAATATTACCCGAAGCGTGTCAGCCATCTTTTTTGTAATAGCCAACTCCTTTGCCGTTACTACCGGGTCATTGGTAAGCAATGCGATTGGAGCAGGCAAAAGGGAACTTCTTTTTCCCATCTGCCGAAAGATTCTAAAATTAGGTTATGCCATAGGCCTCCCATTGGTGGGAGTTGCTTTATGTGGCAACAGGCAGATTATAGGATTTTATACCGATAATGAGCTGCTGATACAGTCAGCCTTCGCTCCTTTCGTCGTGATGTTGCTGAATTACACTTTTGCTTTGCCCGGCTACGTCTATCTCAATGCCGTTGGAGGGACAGGAAAAACAAAAGCCACATTTCTCTTTCAAGTTACAACGACAGTGGCGTATTTGATTTATCTCTACTGGCTGAGTTACTACACACAAGCCCCTCTGGCAGTCTACTTAACTGCAGAGTACCTTTTCGTGATTCTCTTGGCTGTACAATCTATCATTTATCTAAAAAGAAAACATTATTAAAACAGAAGAAGTTATGATGACCAAAATATATCCGCGTAGCGCAGACAAACAAACGGTATATCTTAATACCGTAGTGAAAGATCCCCAAATAGAGATTGGCGACTATACCATTTACAATGATTTTGTTGCCGACCCTTTGTTTTTTGAAAAGAACAATGTGCTTTATCATTATCCCATCCATCGGGAAAGATTAGTGATAGGCAAATTTTGTTCCATCGCCTGTGGCACAAAATTCCTTTTCAACTGCGCCAACCACACATTAAAATCCCTATCTACCTACACCTTTCCTCTATTTTATGAAGATTGGGGGCTCGATAAAGCAGATGTCACCTCCGCATGGGATAACAAAGGAGACATTATAATAGGCAATGATGTCTGGATTGGTTATGAAGCCGTGATTATGGCAGGAGTTCATATCGGAGACGGGGCAATTATTGCCGCACGTGCAGTTGTAACCAAAGACGTTCCACCTTATACAATCGTAGGTGGTACTCCCGCCAAGGAAATCCGGAAACGCTTTGACCAGGATGTGATAGAACAGTTGCTCATACTGAAATGGTGGGATTGGCCTGTTGACAAGATACGTTCCTGCCTGCCGTATATAAGAAAAGGCAATATGAACGAATTACTTGCAGCCGAATAAGAAGTTCGTTCCAAAGCAGCTCAGTCTGCTATCAGTAGCGAAGCGAAGAATCTCTCCCCTTCACATAACAGGAAGTAAATTCTTCGCTTCGCTCTGATTTACATGGCAAAATATCAACGAGTCGTCCATTTACTGACCATCCTGCGCAATTCTGGCGGAGATATAGGCTTAGTCAGAAAGTCGTTACAACCGGCGTCCAAGGCCAATTTCCTGTCGTCGTCGTAAGCGAATGCCGTAAGTGCAACAATGGGAATCTGAACGCCTTTTTCTCTCAATATCTTGGTTACCTCTATCCCGGTCATGCCCGGCATCTTCATATCCATAAATACAAGGTCCGGAGTTTGAGCATCAAGTAACTCGATAGCTTCTTCACCATTGTGTGCTCTCAGCAGACGATAATCTTTTTTGAGCAGCGCCTCAATCAGCAAGTAGTTGCTGTCTATATCCTCGGCCACCAAAATCAAGGGTTTATAGTTCTTGGGAGTGGTCTTTAAAATTGAAGCAACAGACGCATCATCCATTCCCGCTTCCGATATAGCCTGATCCTCCGGCGTATATGGATGTGTGAACCAGAAGCGTGCGCCTTCTCCCTCGCGAGATTCCACTCCAATCTTTCCACCCATCCGCTCAACCAGATTTTGGCATATCGACAGCCCGAGACCTGCACCTTGCACAAACGAATCGAGTTTTGCGAAACGATTAAAGATTTCATCCTGCTTCTCTGCAGGGATGCCTTTACCGGTGTCCGTCACACTAAAGCACACCTGATTGCCACCCTCCAAAGTGTAAGAAAGGGTAATCGACCCTTGGGTAGTAAACTTAAAGGCATTGGTGATGAAGTTAGAGATCACCTGCGTAATCCGGTTCTTGTCACCATCAATCACTATCTGCGGTGAACTTTCGTCAAAACGCAGTTCTACCGCCCCGTCGCCGGCCTTGTGCGAGAAAGAAGTAATCACTTCCCTACAAAGCTGGTGTACGTCTACCAACGCTTTATTAAACTCTATCGTGCCGGCCTCTATTTTGGAGATATCCAGAATATCGGAAATAAGTTTGAGCAGCAATTCGTTGTTCTCCTGCACTATAGACATATATGCCTGGCGTTCCTCCACTTCTTCAGTCTCGGCCAGCAAGCTCGAGAAACCTACGATAGCATTTAGAGGAGTACGGATTTCATGACTCATGTTAGCCAGGAATGCCGACTTGAGCATATCCGATTCTTCAGCCTTCTCTTTGGCTTGAATCAGTTCCAATTCTACCTGTTTGCGGGTAGTGATGTCGGTAGCCAACTCCATAATAGCCCACCGCCCGTCAAGCCATTCCAGCGCCGTGCTCTGAATGGTGTACCAACGATCGGTAGAAGGATTATAGTCTTCCCAGAATTGAACTCCCGTAGGTCGGCGTTCAGCATCGAGCAGCAGTGCTTTTGGACAATGCTCGCACACACCATCCAACCCTGCATTCAGCATTTTCCAGCATTCTGCATCTTCCGGAACTTCTCCGGCAGCTTCCCTGAAAGGCTTGTTTGCAAAAAGCACTTTCTGTGTATCGTAATCACTAACGAAAATATTCGTATTGATATTGTCCAATACCTTCTGCATAGTCCGCTGCGACTGATGCAGGGAAGTCTCGACCTGCCAGCGCTTTGTAGCGGTAGATACAATTTGCGAGATTTGGCTCATTAGTTCTATATCTTTCTCATCCCATTGCTTGTTCCAGCAGAAGTTGAATGAAAGAAAACCGAAATGAACGCCCAGTTGCGACAGCGGAAAGACAGCAATGGCTTTTACGCCCTGCACTTCCAGCATTTGCGTGATAAAGGGATCAAGCGAATAGATATCAGACGTACAAATAAGATTATCTTTTGCAAGCATATCGAACCATGGTTTACCTGCTTCAATGGTCATGCTCCGCAGATAATCTATGGCAGGCTCGCTGCCATCGTTACACCATTCATAGGTGCAACCGTACGTAACCCCATCAAGATGGTTCTCCCAAGTCGCCAAGCGGTCTACACCGGTATAACGGCCAATCTCGGCAAGTGCCATATTCATGGCTTTAGGTATATCTGCCTCCAGTTGCAGTATTTGCAGCACTTTGATGAACAATGCCTGTCGCCGGTTGGTTGCCTCCAAATCTTCCTGGATAGCTATCAAGTCTTTTGATTTCTCTTCGACCATCTGTTCAAGCCGTGTCCGGTACTGTTCCAGCTCCATATTTACTCGTTCTTGTTCGGAATCAGTATATTTCATACTCAACTAATATTTAATTAATATTTGACCAATAGCAGTAATTAAAATAAAAATGCTACTGAAAATCCACTGAGAAACATTCCATATCATACAAATATATACATTTATTTTATAAACAGAAAACAATTCTCTCTTCGACATATAATCTTCTAAGCCCCAAATAATCGGATATTTATAGAAGTATTCATAACATAAGTCCACTTCATAGCTCATGCAATATCTATACGATTTTAAACAATCCGTTTTAGATATCTTTCACCAAGCATAAAGTTCGTATTCACAATTATATTTTACACACACATTAAGCTATCAAACCAAACAAAGAGGTAGGACAAGAGGATAGGAGGACACAATTCTAACACTACAAAATTTCAGGAAAACATTATGGCTTACATTTTAATAGGATTTATCATCTTACTTTTAATTACATTAGAAGTGCTGCACATTTGTAACATGAAAGAACAAATAACACTCACCTGAGGTTCAAGAAAACCCCGGAATTACCATAAATTAATTTTTTGTTCACCGTAAAACAGCTATATTTGCCTGCAAATCCATAAACAAGAATATTTTGGGTACAATTCTTAAATTTGTTTTAGCTTAATATTAGCCTCATAGACCGCAGGCTAATTTCTTTCGTTTGAGTTATTCTACTTGAACAGGTTTTTCATTTTATCATTTCTACTATTAATCACATTGCCCTGGCAGGCAATTGTCATCTGCTATTCAAGCACTTCAACGGACCTATTATGCCGTTGGAGGATTTGGTGGCCTAAATGCAAATGGAAAATTTCGTAAAAGACATTAAGCAAAGCATAGATATAGAAATCCAAAGAATTGAGCAACTACAGATTGATACGCTCGATAAAATAAAGCAGACCATTGCTTTCATACAATCTTCGCTCACTCTGCTGAAACAGAAAACCGCGGACTATCAATTTGAAAGTCCACAGGAAGAGATTCTTTTCTTTAAAGTCTGGAAACCACAAGTATTCAGTCTATTGGCATTCTATATCCATTTATACCGGATTGAAAAGCATCGCGCCGAGCAGTCTCTAACAGCTCAGTTCAGGTATCTTAAAGCAGAATACGAAACGCTGAAAAGGAAACCTCTTGATAATAGTTTTTACAGCTATTACCAAACAGGACAAACAGATCTTGATACGCTCTATTTCAGAAGAGGGCATTATGATATTTACTCCGATGCCCAATGTAACTTCCTGAACAAAGACATTTCTTTCTCCACAATGCACGATTCCAGTGTTGCCGAAATACTGGCAGATAAGCATTTAGCCCAATATCTATCCAAAGAAATAGATGCACTGTCCGATAAACTGCATTTCAAGCTTGCCGCCATCATAGAAGAGAAACAATTGCAGTGGACGGAGAGCAAAGTTGCACTGGTAGAATTTATCTATGCACTCTATGCAGGCAAGTGCCTCAACAACGGGGACAGCAGTTTAAAAGACATCGCTTTCTGCTGCGAACTTCTTTTCAATATCGAGATTGGTGATTTTTACAGAATATTCCTGGAAATCAGGAACAGAAAGAAGAACAGAACTCAATTCCTTGACAAGCTGAAAGAGAAAATAATTAAGATGATGGATGAACTGGACAAATAAATCATACCGCACCTTGTGACATCTTGTGAAAAAGCCAATTCGCTAATATCCAACTTTGCAGAAAACTTAAAAACAAAGAAAAATATTAATTCGATGGGCACAATAATCACATGGGAAATAAAGGTCAAGAACACGCCTTTATTAAAAAAGAAATGCAGCCATTGCGATAGTGACAGATTCTATTGCAGCGACAAGTTCAGGATGAATGCACAGAAAAAGAGTATTGACGTATGGCTAATCTACAGATGCGTGCAATGCGACAACACGTGCAATCTCACCCTATTGTCACGAAAGAGGACAGACTTAATAGACAAAGCTCTATTCCACAGTTTCTCCGTAAATGATACGGAAACAGCCTGGAAGTACGCCTTCTCTTCAGAACTGGAAAGGCAGAACAACGCAACATTCGACTTTAACAGTGTTGATTATGAAATCGTCAGCAGCACCTCCCCGGAAGAACTACTGACAATGACGGATGAATTCATCAGCATCCGGATAAAATGTAACTTTGAATTCAGTATCAAACTGCCTTTGCTGCTCAGAAAGTTCTTCTCGCTTTCTTCCAGACAAATCAAGCAGGTACTTGAACAAGACATTATTTCCATTCCAACAAGCGGCTCACTTCAGAAGTATAAAGTAAGGGACGGAGATGTTATCTCAATCAATATAAGGCGCTTAATGGAAGGGAGTAAATAATCTGATAATCTTATATATTACATATCTTCCATGGAAAAAAGCCGGCTCTCTATCTCATACTTAAACAATATCTTCTTCTGCAATGCTTCTACTTTAAGAGCAAACAAATCCGGTTTGAAATTCCGGGATTGCCTTTTCACCTCCGCCACCAATGCCCGTTTCTCTTCAGCATACAATCCCACAATATCTATTTCGTCCTGGTCCTTACTGTTTTTACCTTGCCACCAGGAACCTATTTCCGAGAACTCCTTACTCTCCATCATCTGTTGGCGGAAATACATTTCCAATGCCAAACCGGAGAAAGTGGAGTAATCCTTTTTAATGATATCTGCCAGCCGCTCAAAGTTCTGGATTTCTATATAGTTCTGATACTTTATGAAATACCGGAACCAAAAACGTAAAAACATATCCGAGACTTCATAACGGACGGTTTGCGAATTTTCTTTCGAAAGTATAGGCCGCTTCTTCTTTACTAAGTCATAATCTTCTTCCAGCCTCTTCAGCTGTCCTCCCAAACTGATCCCCCCCATAACAGCCTCCATCTCCGGCAAAGTATTCTTGCCATTGGAGATAGCGGATAGAATAGAGAAATAATTTCCATACTTTTTCCCAAACTCTTGTATCAACAAGGCTTGTCCTTCTGTCAGGAATGACGAGTCCGGTTGCAACATAAAGTCAACCATGCTCTCCATACTCGTACATCCGTTATCCATAAACTGCTCGATGTATTTAGGAACACCGCCGGTAAACGTATAGAGTGCCAGTAAGTCATCTTTGGTATAGTTCGGTTTATGATCTGCTATAATTTCCTTCAATACATCGGTAGTAAAAGGAGCCAATTTCATGATACTGTCTGCCCGGCCATACAGCGGTTCTTTAGAATCTCTGAAAATCTCATTCATCAGCGTATAGACCGAACCGCTTACAATCAAATTGACATGACTCTGTTTTCTCAGACGATCCCATGTATCCTGCATCAGACTATAGATTTCCTGATTAATATAGTAGAACTCCTGAAACTCGTCTATAATCAAATTATATTTCATACGTGTTCCTAAGTCCATCAAGAAGCGGAACATTTCTGCAAAATTAGTAAGTTCCGGTACATAAATATCCAGCGCCTGCCGAATTTCCAAAGTGAACCTCAAGCAGAGATCCGTTTCATTGCTTCGACTAACGAACAAATACACCGTAGGGAAACCTTCACAGCTCTTAAAAATAAGGCTGGTTTTACCGATACGCCTCCGTCCGGTAAGTACCGTCATTTGAGAATGTACCGAAAAAGATACTTGACGGACCTTCTCCAATGATGCCAACTCTTTTTCTCTATTATAAAATTTCATATTCGGTCTTTTTGCATATAATGTTATCATTACAAACTTTACAGCCGTAAACTTTACGGAGATAAAATTTAGTTCCAATAGCAAAGTTATAAATAAAATCGAGAATACCGCACAAGTAAAAAGCTGAATATCAAGAAAAGAATAAATTTTCTTGTTTTTCCTTGCATGTTTCCAATCAGTAACATATCTTTGTTTCCGATCAGTAACATTAAACAATATGAAGGCAAAAAGCATCACCACCGAAAGAGACAGAGAGGCAACCGAAAAGCGTTTATTAGGCACCATCGGACAGATGATAAACGATAATGGTTTTGAGAAGATAGGCATCAATGCTGTTGCTGCACAGTCCGGTGTTTCCAAGATATTGGTATATCGCTATTTCGGTTCTGTAGAAGGATTGATGGCGGCATATATACGTCAACATGACTTCTGGATTAACCTCCCCCAGGAAATTCCTGATCGCAGCCAACTGCCCGCCTTTCTAAGAAAGATGTTCCGGGAGCAAATAGAACAGCTACGCAGCAACCCTACCCTAAGAAGGCTTTACAGGTGGGAGCTCTCTTCGGACAATGAAATGATCGTAAAGCTAAGGCAGCAGCGGGAGAATGCTGGTCTTCAACTCATAGAAAAAGTTAGCGACCTCACCGGTTATCCGCAAAAAGAACTTGCTGCAATGGCATCCATTGTAACAGCCTCCATCACCTATCTCGTGATGCTGGAGGACTTCTGCCCCGTCTACAATGGCATTCCTCTGAACGACAATTCGGGTTGGGAACAAATAATCTGTGGAATAGACCACCTCATCGATAAAGCCTTCCCGGCATAGTATCATCAAAACTCATTTATGGCAACAGGATGACTTGTGCACGCGATGTTCCCACCCGGTAACAATAATAATGGATATACTAACAAATAAATATATTAAGATGAAGAAAATGATTATGGTATGGATTTATTTATCACTCTTGTCCTTTTGTGCCTGCCAAGAGGAACTGATAAAGTACGAAAGCGGAGATCTAAAAGTGTGTATTGAACAAGGTGAAGAATGGTTGCACGATTTCCCGTTATTCCTGGGAATCAAGAAGAAGAACCCTCCGCAAATAGCCATTTGGGTAGAAGATATGCAAGGCAAATACTTATTTACTATCTATGCCAGCCACAAGATAGCAACCCAATCGTGGCAAAGCGCAGGAGGCAACCGCCGGAAAGAGGCTCTGCCACATTGGTGTTACTCGCGCGGAGTACAATACGAAGACGGACTCTATCTGCCCACCAAAGACCATCCGCTGACAGATGGTATATCAGGAGCAACTCCCCGCGGCAACTTCGACGTAAGGCTGCATCTGACTGACAAATTGAGACAGTTCAGAGTCAAGATTGAAATCAACCATTCTACTGACTTCAACGACCATTATCCCAAATCTGCCACAAAAGGTACTCCCAACTATTCCGGCGGGAAAGAAGGTAGTGGGCAGCCCGCCGTTGTCTATTCCGCAGATGTAGACTTACTGTCTGGCAAGAAGTTTTTCGAAGCCGTTCTGGCAGGACACAGCAGTCCCGATGGAAGTTCCGGCGATATAGAAGCTGATACTTCCACATTGACAACGGCTCTCCATATTGTAAAACATATAACGATCTATATACAATGAAGAAATTTATCTTTCTATCAATGTTTGCCTTGGTTGCAGTAGCAATAAAAGGACAGAATAAGAACCCTATCACCTATACCACCACCATCGGGACCGGTATTCCGATGAGTGAACCCTCTTCTACCCCTTTCTCGTGGCAGATATCGGTACATCACAAACTGACAGAACGCTTCGCTATCGGTGCAGGAACCGGACTTTTAGTCTACGAAGAAGCTTTGATTCCGGCCTTTGTAGATGCAAAGTTTCTGCTCACTGCTCCGAGGAAATTCGTTCCCTACCTGCTATGTGGTGCAGGATATGCTTTTGCTCCTACTAAGGAGGCTAATGGAGGATTCCTCTTGACCCCTTCAATAGGCGTGCAATACGCAATTCATGGCAATATCAAGCTATTATTAGGATTGGGATACGAGATGCAGAAACTGGAACGATTGAAAAAATACAAGAATGATTATTATATAGCAGAGTTCAAGGAAAAGCTTACTCACAACACCCTTTCAGTGAGATTCGGTATTCTATTCTAAGGTACCTAAAACGCTTCTCAAAAAAGGCTACACCCTTTGCCCCGGATGGCTACACCCTTTGGTGATTATGGCTACACCCTTTTGGGCAAATGGTGTAGCCCTTTTTGATACGAGGAAATACATGGTTAATATTTCAAAAAGATTTCCGCTCCCCAACACACCAAAAATAGATTGTTCACCTCCTCCAAAACGACAAAAAGAACAATTAGCCCCGACTCCTACCTCCTTCCTACCCGGTTCCTACCCGAGTCTTACCTGGTTCTTGTATCTTCCCACTCTATAGACAAGAAGGAAATAGGGAGAAGGTAAGATAGATAAGAGAAATAGAACAAAAGAGGAACAGAAATAGAAACGGTCAAAGTATAGTAATATCAGTTATAAGATATATTTTTAAGATTGCAACTTTTCGCCCTCTCCCTGCGTCTAATAGTATGCAAATAACTTTAAAACGAGAAATAAGATTATGTTAGTAACAACAACCCCGACTATTGAGGGTGGACGTATCACCCGTTATTATGGCATTGTTTCCGGTGAAACAATTATCGGTGCCAACGTGTTTCGTGATTTCTTCGCCAGCATCCGTGATGTAGTAGGCGGACGAAGCGGCTCCTACGAAGAAGTGCTTCGCGAAGCCAAAGATACAGCATTGCGCGAGATGCAGGAACAAGCTCTGATGCTGGGAGCCAATGCAGTAATTGGCGTTGACCTTGACTACGAAACAGTAGGAGGAAGCGGCAGTATGCTGATGGTGACTGCCTGCGGTACGGCGGTAACTATAGAGTAAGTATCATCGGTTTACTATTTAGTAAGAAGCAATCTTCAATTTGGAGGTTGCTTCTTTATTTAAAGAATGAAATAGTTAAAATCATCTTGGTTCCCCTAAAAGATTATTCTTATATTTACCACGAATATATAAACTATAGTAATAATGGCAACACTTATTGAAAAAGCAACAGAAATCCTGGAAAGGTGCGAAGTAGTAATAATCACCTCCATCAACAAAGAGGGCTATCCCCGCCCCGTGCCCATGAGCAAGATTAAGTCGGAAGGGGCCTCAACCGTATGGATGTCCACCGGGAAAGATTCTTTGAAGACGAAAGATTTCATCGCAAACCCGAAAGCCGGCTTGTGCTTTCAGGAAAACGGCAACAGCGTTGCACTTACAGGAGAGGTGGAGGTGATTGAAGACGAAGCCACCAAGAAGGAGATGTGGCAAGATTGGTTCATCGAACACTTTACCGAAGGCCCTACGGATCCAAATTATGTTCTGCTGAAGTTCCAGGGGAAACATGCTACTATCTGGATTGACGGACAGTTCGTACACAAATCTATCTAAGAAGGCTAAATGTAATGCTGTAAAACATGCCGTGAATCCCGGCATCCTCCTACTCTGTTTGAACTAACCTGCTCGATGGAATGTTATATCTACAAATAACCAAAACAGCAAGTATTATGGAAAAGAGTTTAATTCATAGTAATGAGTTGCATTTCATTAGCAAGAAACGCATTCATCAGGCAGTAGAGAAAATGGTAGAGTCACTCGATCTGGCAGCAGGTTCCACAACCGGGTTCGATCTTTATGCGGTAGTAGAAAGCTACTTCACGGACTTGGAGAAACGAAGGGAAATCAATCGCCTGCTGAATCTGAAGCAAGATGTTTGCGAAGAGATAGAAGAGGAAGTGGGAGTTTACGAATCATAAATAATAAATTAGCGGGCAGCCTAAGGTTGCCCGCTAATTTATTATTTATCAGTCTTTCGCCTGATGTACCGTCAACTGCGGGAAGGGGAAGCCTATTCCTTCCTTATTGAATACGGAGTAAATATTCTTGTTCATATCGAAATAAACGCCCCAGTAATCTCCGCTCTTCACCCATACGCGAATCACCACATTCACACTGCTGGCATCCAAGGCATGGAGAGCTACAAAAGGCTCCGGGGTATTCAGAATGCGACTATCGTCGGCAATGATACGACGCACAGTACTCTCTACTTTATCATAATTCTCGCCATATTCCACACCGATCACCCAATCTACGCGGCGGGTATCTTCACGGCTGTAATTAGTCACCGTACCACTGCTCAAAGCACCATTAGGGACGTAAATCACTTTGTTGTCGGCAGTAGTAAGAATGGTATGGAAGATTTGAATCTCGCGTACCGTACCGGACACTCCCTGCCCTTCAATCCAGTCGCCTACTTTAAAGGGACGGAAGAGCAATACGATAAGTCCACCCGCGAAGTTCTGCAAGTTTCCGGACAACGCCATACCGATGGCAACACCGGCAGATGCCAACAAAGCGGCAAATGAAGTCGTTTCCACTCCCAGCTTGCCGATAACGGCAATAATCAATAAGATGGTCAGCGTAATATTGACCAGGCTCTTAACAAAGGTCTGGACACCGGCATCGATGTGTCTCTTTGCCAGGACGCGGGATAAGAGCTTCCTGATAAGAGATATCAAGAACCGTCCGACCACAAATATGATAATGGCTCCGATGAGTCGTCCACCGGCACTTACCCCCCAGTCTATCAGTTGCTGGATAAGGATTTGCACTTTACTGAAGCCGTCTTCGGCTGTTTGGGCAGCAAGGGCTGCCAGTAATAGAGGTGATAGCATAATGTAATTCGTTTTTTAAATTAGTTGACTGCAAAATTAACAAATTACTCTTGATTTTCGTTCACTTCGTTTGCCTCTTTCAACAGAAAGCTCTACTTTTGCCGCTGATTTCAACTAAGGGGTGCCCTAATATGACGGGCTGAGATCATACCCATTGACCTGATTCGGGTAGTGCCGACGTAGGGAAAAGAAGAAAAGTCCCCCCTTTTCTGTATTAATCTAAATGGAATTATTGCGAATGAAGAGACATGCAATAGCAGTCTGCCTGCTGGCGGCAGCACTGGGCGTCTATGCGCAGACGCACGAAAAGGACAGTCTGCGGGTGATAAACCTGCAAGAAGTAGAAGTGATATCCACACGTGCTACCGCAAACACGCCGGTAGCATTTACCAACGTAAGCAAAGAACAACTGAAAAAACAGAATTTCGGGCAGGACCTGCCTTATCTGCTGAGCATGACGCCCAGCGCCATCACCACAAGTGATGCCGGTGCCGGCGTAGGCTACACCACCCTGCGAGTGCGCGGAACGGACGGTACGCGCATCAACGTCACAGCCAATGGTGTTCCTATCAATGACGCCGAGAGTCACACCGTGTTTTGGGTAAATCTGCCTGACTTTGCCTCGTCCGTAAAGGATATGCAGATACAGCGCGGCGCAGGTACATCGACGAATGGTGCAGGCGCTTTCGGGGCAAGCATCAACATGCAGACGGGAGATTTCTCAATGAAACCGTATGCCGAATTCAATGGCTCGTACGGTTCTTTCAATACACACAAAGAAACGGTAAAGGTAGGTACGGGGCTGATAGACGAACATTGGTCGTTCGATGCAAGGCTCTCGAATATCAGTACGGACGGTTATATAGACCGGGCATCGGTAGGGCTGAATTCGTACTATCTGCAAGGCGGATATTATGATGACAACACTTCCATCAAGCTGATCACCTTTGCCGGCAAGGAACGGACTTACCACGCCTGGAACTATGCAAGCAAGGAGGAGATGGAACTGTACGGACGGCGATATAACTCTTGCGGATTTATGTACACCACCGATGATGGCACGCCGCACTTCTACGATGACCAGACCGATAACTATACACAGAAAAACTACCAACTGTTGCTAAACCATAATTTCACTTCGCAATGGAACCTGAACATCGGCTTACACTACACCAAAGGCGACGGCTATTATCAGGAGTATAAAGGCGGACGCTCACTGGTGGAATACGGAATGGCGCCCTTCGAGCACAACGGCAGTCTGGTAGAGAAAAGTGATCTTATCCGCAAAAAGGCGATGGACAACTGGTTTGGTGGTGGCATCTTCTCCGTGAGTTACAAAGGCGACCGGCTGAATGCTTCACTGGGCGGCGGATTGAACCGGTACGACGGCGACCACTTCGGCAAGGTGCTTTGGGTACAGAACTACATCGGAACACTGGACCCAGACCATGACTATTACCAAAACAATGCCACGAAGAACGACGGGAATATCTACCTGAAAGCGAATTACGAACTGTTCGGCAGCCTCAGCGCCTACCTCGATTTGCAATACCGCCACATCGATTATAAGATCAACGGCTCGAATGACAAGTACGACTGGACTGCCACCACTCCCGGTATGCAGAAGCTGGCCATCGATGAGAACTTCGACTTCTTCAACCCCAAAGCAGGGCTTTCCTGGCAGATAGACCGCAACAATCGTTTGTACGGTTCGTTCAGCGTGGCGCATAAAGAACCGACGCGGAATAACTATACCGACGGCTATTTTACGAACCATCCCAAAGCCGAACGCCTCTTCGACTACGAACTGGGTTATACTTATGCTAACTCGTGGCTGAGCGCAGGTGCTAATCTTTATTATATGGACTACAAAGACCAGTTGGTACTGACGGGCGAACTGAACGAAATCGGTGAACCGATGGCCAACAATGTGCCGGACAGCTACCGCATGGGAATCGAGTTGATGGCAGGCATCAAGTTGCCTTGTGGTTTCCAGTGGGATATCAATGCTACGCTGAGCAAGAACCGGGTACAGGATTTCACCGAGACGCTATTCGAAGACGGAACAGTGGGTACTGAAGCCTGGGTTATCAAGCACGATGATACGCCTATTGCTTTTTCGCCTGATTTTATCCTGAACAACCGTTTCGGATATACGTTCAGAGGATTCGAGGCGGCGTTGCAATCGCAGTACATCAGCAAGCAGTATATGAGCAATGCCCGGCAGGAGGAGTGTACGCTGGATGCTTATTTCGTTAGTAATCTGAACCTGTCGTATACATTCAAGCTGCCCAAACTGAAGTCTGTCACCGTGGGTTGCACCATCTACAACTTATTCAATGAGGAGTATGAGAATAATGGATATGCGGGCAGCTATTATGAGATAGAAAACGGCGAAAAGGTACGCTATAATGATGCCGGTTATGCTGCACAGGCAGGAACAAATGTATTAGGACATATAGCAATCAGCTTCTAAATGGAACAAACTCTTGAAATCATCGGCACGCTCGTCGGGCTCCTCTACCTCTGGTTGGAATACCGGGCCAGCATCTATCTGTGGATAGCGGGCATCATCATGCCGGCCGTCTACATCTTTGTTTACTACGATGCAGGGCTGTATGCCGACTTTGGCATCAACATCTACTACCTGGGTGCTGCCGTCTATGGTTGGATAATGTGGAAGTATGGAAGTTTCGTGCGCCGGAAGTTGCTACGACAGAAGAAGACAATACAAGAAGGAGAAGACAGAAGAACAAAAGGACAGAAGGCGGAAGAGCATGAACTCCCCATTACTCGCGTGCCGCACCGCTATCTGCTGCCGCTTGCAGGTGTGTTTATACTTGCCCTTGCAGGCATCGCCTGGGTACTGATAAATTTCACCGACAGCAACGTCCCCTGGCTGGATTCCTTCACCACCGCCTTGAGCATCATCGGCATGTGGATGCTGGCCCGCAAATATGTGGAACAATGGTGGGCATGGATTGCCGTCGATGCCGTCAGCGCCGGACTGTACATCTACAAAGGGCTCGATTTTACTGCCGGACTATACGCCCTTTACACAATAATCGCTATCTTTGGCTACTTCAAATGGAAAAGAATAATGGAAAAATAGAAGCGGTAGTCCTCGCCAATGGGGACTATCCGACGGCGGTTCTGCCTTTGCAATGCTTGACAGATGCCCCTTACGTAGTCTGTTGTGACGGCGGCGCCGACGAATACATCCGCCGGGGACACGTACCCGACGTGATTATCGGTGACGGTGACTCTCTCAGTAAAGAGAACCGGACGAAGTACGGACATATCCTACATCGGCTCAGCGATCAGGAAACGAACGATCAGACCAAAGCTGTCAATTATCTGCTGGAGCAAGGCAAGCGCCATATCGCCATTGTGGGAGCCACGGGCAAGCGCGAAGACCATACGCTGGGCAACATCAGTCTGCTCATCGACTACATGCGTGCCGGAGCAGACGTACGCACCTATACAGATTATGGTGTTTTCATCCCCTGCCGGGGTACCCACACCTTTACTTGTCGTCCCGGGCAGCAGGTCTCCATCATCAACTTCACCGCCCACGGCCTGCACGGGCACGGCTTGACCTATCCTCTCAGCGACTTCACCAATTGGTGGCAAGGTACGCTCAACGAATGCACGGGCACGGAGTTTACGATTGAGGCAGAAGGGGAGTATCTGATATTCATCAATTATTAAATAAGATACGCATCCGCGTATCTACTTCTTCCTCTCCGCCACCTCCACAAAGTACACGCTCACGCAGATCATAGCGATAGCAACAGCCTGCGTCCAGCTGAAGCGGTCCTGCCCCAAGGAGAGCGAGACGACCGTCGTCACCACCAATATCAGATAACTGTACATCGCCACCACCGTCGTCTTGAGATACTTCAGTCCGATGGGCACCAGGAAATAGCTGAGGTAAGTAGGAAAGATAAGAACGAACGCCAACACCGCCCACGGCATCCAATGCCACTCCCCTTGCCAGGCATCCGCAAACATCGGCGCATCCCAGCCTACGATGGACGATACCACCAGCCCGGAGACTGCCGCACCGCCGAAGATATACTTCATCATCGTCACGACTTCAACCTCTTCCAGCAACCGCTTGCTCACAATCAAGTAAATGGCAAAAACCAGTGAGCTGACCATACAGAGCATGTTCCCCGTAAATGCGTCATGCGCCAGGTCGTCGCTGCCTTGCGTAAGGATGCACAGCAACGCACCGCCAAAGCCCAAAGCGATGCCGATGATTTTCATCAATGTTGCCTTCTCGTGCAGGAAGAAGACCGAAATAAGGAATACCCAGATGGGCTGCATGGAGTTGAAGATGGCACTGGAAACGGGCGTCGTCTTGCTGATGCCCAGCAGATAGCAGAACATGAATCCGTAGAGCCCGAAGGCTCCCAGGCAGAACAGCCCGACGCGTTGCCGCCTCGTGGCGGGTGCTTCTTTTACAAACCAGCCTGTCGCCCAGAATGCCACGGCGGCAAAGATGCAACGCACCGTGACACCCGTCAACGCACCCATCCACAAAGGCAGCAGATATTTCAGTCCATTCATATTCAGTCCTGCCATGACGCGCGATGCCATCATGCTGAGATTGGCTTCCAGTTTCTTATCTTTCATAAACTTACCTTTTTTCCGCTCAAACAATTCACAGTCCTAAAATGTTTTAGTACAAAGGAGATTGACTATATGGCAAAAACAAAACAAGAAAAAGAAGTCCTCGTCTTCTCCACCCGGCTGCGCCACGCCATCCGGACAGCCTGCCGGCAACTGGACGAAGGGCAAGGACAAGAGGACATAACCATCAGCAAGGAGGTAGAAGCATGGCTAAAAAAGTAACCTGGTCGCCCCTGGCGAAGGAAGCCTTGAAGGAACTTCTGCTTTCTTCCCAGGAAAGGCATCAAAGCAAACAGTACAGCAAGATGATGTTCCAACTGCTTGAAGGCGCCCTGCACCGCGTCAGCCTGAACCCTTTCATCGGGCAACCGACCGAAACAGAGAATATACGCTACATCACGCCCCACCCCGACTACACCCTCTTCTACCGGCACAGCCTGCTACAGATCGAGGTGCTGGTACTATGGAACAATCATTATAAGATGGGAAGAATAAATGCACAAAAACCGGAAGAAAGCTGAATACATTCCGAATATTTAACTACCTTTGTCGTACTTTATAAAGAAGAGGACAAGGACAATGAACAACACCGCCGGACGCGATATACCCTCACAGCCTGCAGCCCAGGCTGCCGGAAGGTGTTTACCCCCCCCCCCCGTTAATGTAAATATTATTCACTCTCAATATACGGAGCCGTACGCTCCGAATACAAGAATCATCCGCAGAGCACGCCCCATAGCGTGCCCTGCGGATGATTTCGTATACCCACCCCAGAACATTTGTATAACATTCTAAACATATTATCCGTATGAAACAGAAAGAAAGACAGAAGTACACCGCTCCCTGCATCGAAGTGATAGCGGTGGAAAACGAAGGAAGCGTGATGGCGGCCAGCATGGACCCCGTGTACGACGGCGGTTCCGCCACCCGAAGCATCTCGAGCGGCAATACACGAAACTACAACAGCGCCTCGAGCAGCGATTTGGAAGATTTGATTAACGACATCCTAACCGTAGAGCAATGATGAAGATCTCAAACTGCCTGAAATGTGCGGCGCTCATCGCCGCATTCGTGGCAGCAGCCACAGGCTGCACCAATGAAGATTGGACTGACAACCCACAGGACGGCCAAGACGGAAACGAGCCGAAGACGATAACCCTGCGCGTAAGCATGCCCGGAAACAAGAACGATGCACAAACCCGGGTGGCCTATGATGACGACCGACTGGAACTGACCTGGCAGAAGGGGGATCAGCTGCGTGTAGAGGCCTATGATAGAAACGGCGACATGTATTATTACGATACATATACTTATGAAGGTGAAGACGGAGCTCCCTCCGCCGACTTTGAAATAACGATCTACAGTGACGCGGCGACGTATGACATTTATTACTCTCCCTCCTCTTACGGCGCTACGCAGATACAAACAGCAGACAAAAGCACCGATCACTTGAAGAAATTCATAACATTAGGAGCGGAAGGTATAACTGAAACGGAGCTTGAGAAGGGCTTTACGCTGCAGATGAAAAACTGCATCATGAAGTTCGAGCTGAGCGGCATTCCTGATAAAGTAGGGAAGTTGAAGCAACTGCAATGGTCGGCAAGCAACTGCGTAGCTCAGAGCCTCTATTTCGCGCAGGACGCCGTGACGTTCGACAACAAAACGAGTACGCTGACCGCCTTTCTAAGCTTCGAGCCTGCCGAGCTTCCGGCAAACGGCAGCTTCAGCGTATCGCTCGTAGGAGATAAAGTCTATACGGCCAAGTTGAAATCTACAACGGGCAAAAAGTATGAAGAGGGGCATCGATATACCGCAACCATCATCGGGAATGATTGGCAAACTCCAAGCGAAGACTATACGCAGGCGGTAATGAGTTTCAAAATCAAGACGAATGCAGCCAACGAAACCTTTTTCATCCCCTTCCCCACCTCCGGTTCCACCCCGGCAGGCATCAAGGTAAAGTGGGAAGAAGGAGGAGAAGAAATCCTCGTACCCCATGGCACCGGACTCAGCAGCACCGATGCCTTCAAGCATACCTATGAGCAAGCAGGTGAATACACCATCACCATTTCCTCCAACCAACCGGACGCAACCATGCAACAAATACCAGAAATGAACTTCTACTGGTATAGAAACAGCTATACCGGTACCAATCGTACAAAGCTCCTAAGCATAGAGACTCCTTTGCTGAACACGGGAGTGACTGATTTCGGAAGTTGCTTCCGAGATTGCTCGACACTGAAAAGCGTGTCCGGAGCTCTGTTTACCAATAATACGAAAGCGACAGATTTCAGCTACTGCTTCTACGGCTGCTCAGTACTGGAAAATATACCCGGCGGACTATTTGCCCTAAACACGGAAGCGACTAATTTCGAAATTTGCTTCTACGCCTGCTCAGCACTGCAAAGCATACCCCCAGGGCTGTTTGACAAAAATACAAAAGCGACCAATTTCGGCAGTTGCTTCTCCGGTTGCTCAGCACTGCAAAGTATCCCCACAAAGCTGTTCGACAAGAATATGGAAGCGACTAATTTTCCCAACTGCTTCTACGAGTGCAAAAAAGCAACGCTGAACAAGCAGATATTCTGCGAAGAAAGCAAGATGGCAGAACGCTTCGCAGGCAAAAAAATGAACTTCGATAGCTGTTTTGAATCAGTCGGCAGTGAGGCAGATTCTCCGGGCAAAGCCCCCGAACTCTGGAAATACGCCCCCGACGATGGGACTTGGAGCACCTGGGATTGCTTTGAAGGTGCCTACATCAGCAACGCTGACCCACAAGACGGCTATCACAGCGATATCTGGGGCACCCCGAAAACGAAGTAACGGCACGGTGCAATCCCGCCTCCCTAACGTAGCAAAATCTCCTCCCGCATCCGGGCAAATCTGCATGCGGGAGGAAATTTTGCCGCATGCGGGAGGAGCAAAATCTGCACCCGCATGCAGATTTGCCTCCTCCCGCATGCAGATTAAGACCCAAGATAACCCTCTCCCGAAAGGGGGAATATTATTAACTAATTCATAGCAAACTTATGGCTAAATTTAAACTTGTCAAAAGAACAAACCCACAAAAGAAAGATGAACCGGGCAAATGGTACGCCATCCCCTCGGTAGTGAACCAACTCAACACGCGCGCCGTGTGCAAGGTCGTGACCCGCAACACCACCACCGCCCCCACGGAACTGGAATCGTCGTTCAACTTCGTGTGCGACGGCATTCCCCACGAGCTGCAGCAGGGCAACAGCGTCCGCCTGGGCGAACTCGGCACCCTCCGCCTCAGCTTCGGCAGCCAGGGCGTGGACGACGTCACGAAGTTCGACGCCGCCACCATGATGAAGAACGTCAAAGTCATCTTCACCCCCAGCAAGGAACTGATGACGTCCATCAAGAACGGACTCTCATTCGAGAACATCGGCGTAGTGGAAGAAGGCTTCACCTACAACAGCGTCAAGGCTTATCAGGAGTACAAAGTAGCCGCACGCCCCGGAGGCTCCGGCGGCGGTGGCCAGCAAGGCGGCGGCTCCGGTGAAGGCGGTGGCGGCAGCGACGGCGACCAAAGTGAAAACCCGTTGGGATAACACTCTCTCCGTCAGCCCCGTCAGGGAAAAGAGAAACGACCATCCAGGCACAATGCAGCGTGCAGGGATGGTCGTTTCTTTACTCCAAATTAGCGTATTATCGAAAGAAAAAGCTACCTTTGTGAACAGATTAACAAGGATACGAACGGCTGAAAAGCCCCTATAGCAACCAAATTTATGACAATATATCACGGAGGTTACCAAGCAATAGAAACTCCCCGAATCATAAAGGGAGAATTCGCCAAGGACTTTGGCTGCGGCTTCTATTGCACCGAAATAAAGGAACAAGCCGAACGATGGTCCAAACGCTATCCCACCCCCATAGTCAGCATCTACGATTATCAGGAGAACTCCTCCCTGAAAACTCTTCATTTCAAAGAAATGACAGAAGAATGGCTTGATTTCATTGTAGCTTGCCGCCACAATACCTCGCACGACTACGATATCGTTATCGGCGCAATGGCAGATGACCAAATTTACAACTATATCTCCGACTACATAAACGGAGTATTGACAAGGGAACAATTCTGGGTATTGGCGAAATTCAAATATCCCACGCATCAGATCAACTTTTGTACCCCAAAAGCGTTACAATGCCTGACATTTAAAGGAAGTGAGGAGGTAAAGAAATGAATGGACGGGAAGATAAAAAACAGAATGATCTTTTCTTTGTTTGCAGCCTGATAGACTACATTGCACGCCAGACTAAGAATAAACGAAAGGTGATAGTAAATGCTCTCGGCAAAGAAGAACTGGAACATATTTACGACCTGGCGGATGTTTACCATAGCGAAAACATAGACAAGATAACGCATGAGTTAATCAATAAACACCGCATTTCGGAAGGAACATTCGACAATGTGGCTGCCTGCCAATATCGCATTCCCACCCATTGGGATATAGGAAAAGTCTATCACAGACTGATTATTGACGTTTGCAAATGGGAGAACAAACCTGC
Source organism: Bacteroides sp. GD17 (assembly GCF_038448625.1). Taxonomy (NCBI): domain Bacteria; kingdom Pseudomonadati; phylum Bacteroidota; class Bacteroidia; order Bacteroidales; family Bacteroidaceae; genus Bacteroides; species Bacteroides sp. GD17. The sequence continues at coordinate 154,583 of NZ_JBCEZS010000011.1, read as the reverse complement.
CATTGAGGGGCTGATAGAAGTCTATAACTCTTGGATTTCGGACAGTCTGGATAATTACAACAGCAGTATGTATTACGAAAACCCGAGTTATCTGTTTGAGTCCTATAAGGCGGGACGGGCCTTGTGAGATAGGTTGTCAGGGGATTGAGCGGATTGATCCGCTCAATCCGCGTCTAAAAAATCTTTCCGCGAAATCCGTGTAATCCGTGCCTGAATCTAATACTCCTATACCTTCATCAAATACCCCTTGAAGTCTGCAAACTCCTTCGACATCGGCAGGCTCTTCTTCTCGCCCTGCATAAAGGCTTGCAGCTTCGCCGGAATCTCAACGGCTTCGCCGATAATCTTCTCTACCGTATCCTTGAACTTTGCCGGATGTGCCGTTTCCAGGAATACGCCCGTTTCGCCGGGTTGCAGACCTTCGGTCAAGGCACGGAAACCGCAGGCACCGTGGGGATCGAGCAGGTAGTGGTCTTGCTTCCAGACGGCCTGCATGGTTTCAGCAATCTGACTGTCGGTATAGGTGGCACCGCTGATCTCGGCAGAGATGGCGGCATGGTTGCCTCCGTAAAGGTCGAGTACGCGGGCAAAGTTGCTGGGATCGCCCACATCCATGGCATTGGCAATGGTGGCGATGCTGGGGCGGGGCGCGTAAACACCCGTCTGCAGGTATTGATAGAAGATGTCGTTGCGGTTGTTCGCGGCAATGAAACGACGCACGGGCAGCCCCATGCGCTTGCCGAAGAGACCGGCAGTGATGTTGCCGAAGTTGCCGCTGGGCACGCAGACGACGGCGTTATCGGCACGTCCGGCACGTTTCAGTTGGGCGTATGCATAGAAGTAATAGAACGCTTGCGGCAGGAAGCGGGCCACGTTGATGGAGTTGGCACTGGTCAGTTGCAGGTGCTCGTTCAACTCGCGGTCCATGAAAGCGGACTTTACCAATGCCTGGCAGTCGTCGAACGTGCCGTCCACTTCGAGGGCGGTGATGTTCTGCCCCAGCGTGGTGAACTGCTTTTCCTGGATTTCGCTGACTTTCCCTTTCGGGTAGAGTACATAGACGTGAATGCCTTCCACACCCAGGAAACCGTTGGCAACGGCGCTGCCCGTATCGCCGGAAGTGGCTACGAGGACATTGACCTGCCGCTTGCCTTCCTTCTTGATGAAGTAGCCCAGCAGACGCGCCATGAAGCGGCCGCCTACATCCTTGAAGGCAAGCGTGGGGCCATGGAACAGTTCAAGGGAGTAGATGTTTTCCGTAACCGGCACGAGGGGAACATCGAAGTTCAGCGTGTCGTACACAATCTGTTTCAACACGTCGGCCGGGACGTCTTCGCCGAAGAAGGCGTCTGCCACGCGATAGGCTATCTCCTGGAAGGAAAGCGTATCGATACTGTCGTAAAACTCTTGCGGTAAGGGTTTGATTGTAAAGGGCATGAAAAGTCCTTTGTCTGCGGCAAGTCCGCGCACTACGGCTTCTTCAAGGGTAGCTTCGGGGGCTTGTTTGTTGGTACTATAATAGTTCATAGTTGATAGTTGATAATTGATAATTGATAATTGATAGTTAATGAATGGGGGCTAATGCTTCATAAATTCATTGATAAATTCGTCTTCTTTCATCAGTCCGTAGCTGCCGTTGCAGGCAGATACTTCGTCGTAATTCTGCACCTCGTCCGGCTCGATGCCCGGATACCAGATGAGAAAAGGAATCGGTTCGTTGGTGTGTGTGCGAAGTTCGCAGGGGGTGGGATGGTCGGGAAGCACGGCGATGGCTACGGGCTCATCCCAATCTTTCACTGCTTCATAGATAGGGCCGACGGCACGCTTGTCCAGGTTCTCGATGGTCATTATCTTTAAGGGGATGTTTCCCTCGTGACCGGCCTCATCGCTGGCTTCGATATGGAGATAGACGAAATCGTCGGTCTTCAGGGCATCGAGGGCGGCGGCTACCTTGTTTTCGTAGTTGGTGTCGTAAAGGCCGGTGGCACCTTCTACGGTGATGCGGCGCAGTCCGGCATAGTAGCCGATGCCGTTAATCAGGTCTACGGCAGAAATCACGGCACCGCGTTCCACTTGCGGGAATTTGTCGGAGAGGCGTTCCATCTGCGGACGGTAACCGGGGCTCCAGGGCCAGATGCTGTTGGCAGGGTCTTTGCCTTCGGCGATACGCTGCAGGTTGATGGGATGGTTCTTCAAGAGTTCTTGCGAACGAAGAATCAGGCTGTTAATCAGGTCGGCCGTCTGACTGGGGGTAAGGTCTGCTCCGCCTTCGGGAACGGTGATGTTCTCCGTGCCCTCCGCAGGCTTCACCAGCAACGGGCGGAAAGGTTTCAACGGAACATCGTGCGGCGGGGTGCAGTCTATGCGTTTGTCTCCGCCTTTTATCACCAGCAGGTGGCGGTATTGTACACCGGTATAGAAGTGCACACGTTCGTCGCCTAATTGTTCTTGCAGGTATTGTATCAATACATCGGCCTCTTCAGTAGTGATGTGCCCGGCAGAGTGGTTCTTAATAAGATCGCCTTCGATGCAGACAATGTTGCAACGCATCGCCATCTCACCCGGCTGCAAGTCCACACCGATGCTTGCGGCTTCGAGCGGGCCGCGGCCTTCGTACACCTTCGGCAAGTTATAGCCCATGACGGACATATTCGCCACTTCACTGCCCGGATGGAAACCCTCGGCAACGGTCATCAACCGTCCCACACGTCCCATGCGTGCCAGCTTGTCCATGCAAGGTGTGTCGGCAGCCTGCAACAAAGTCTTGTTGCCCAAGGCTTTCACAGGCCAGTCGGCCATGCCGTCACCCAATATAATAATATGTTTCATTTCTTTCTTATTAAACGTTCGCAATACTCATAATATCCGCAAATACACCCGCGGCCGTTACGCCTGCACCAGCTCCGTAGCCTTGTATCATCATCGGATATTCTTTATAGCGTTCCGTAGTCAGCAAGATGATGTTGTTGCTGCCTTCCAGACCGTAGAACGGGTGGTTGGCGCCTACTTCCTGCAAACCTACGGATGCCTTGCCGTTCTCCAGCTTGGCAACGAAGCGCCAGTGCTTGTTCTCGGCCTCCAGTACCTTGCGGCGGGCTTCGAAGTCGGCATCGAGGCTCGGCACTTTCTTCCAGAAGTCGTCCAGCGAGCCTTCAAAGAAGTCATCGGGCACGAAGAGGTTCTTCTCCACATCACTCTGTTCGAGGCGGTAACCGGCTTCACGTGCCAGAATCACCAGCTTGCGGATAACGTCCTTACCGCTGAGGTCGATGCGCGGGTCGGGTTCGGAATAGCGTTCTTCCTGCGCCATCTTGATGGTCTTGCTGAAAGGAATATCCGCACTGATCTTATTGAAGATGTAGTTCAGCGTACCGCTCAGCACGGCTTCAATCTTCAGTATCTTGTCACCGCTATGGATGAGGTCGTTTATCGTGTTGATGATGGGAAGTCCTGCGCCGACGTTTGTCTCAAACAGATACTTCACACCGCGTTGACGGGCAATCTGCTTCAGTTCGCGGTAGTTCTCGTATTCCGACGAAGCGGCAATCTTGTTGGCTGCCACCACGGAAACGTTGTGCTGCAGCAAGTCTTTGTAGAGCGAGGCCACTCCTGCACTTGCCGTACAATCCACAAACACGGAGTTGAAGATATTCATACCGATGATTTCGTTGCGCAGTGTTTCCAGTGAACTCTCCTTGCCTTTCTCCTTCAGTTCTTCGCGGAAACGTCCCAGGTCGAAGCCTTCGCGGCTGAACATTGCCCGGTCGGCATCGGCAATGCCCACTACGTTCAGTTGCAAACCGTTTTCCAGCATCAGCTTCTGCCGCTGGCTGTGTATTTGCTCTATCAGACTGCCGCCCACCGTACCGATACCGCAAACAAAGAGGTTCAGCACTTGATACTCTGACAGGAAGAAGGAGTCGTGGATTACATTCAGCGACTTGCGCAGCGATTTGCTGTCTACTACAAACGAGATGTTCGTCTCCGAAGCACCCTGTGCACAGGCAATCACATTGATACCGTTACGTCCCAGCGTGCCGAACAACTTACCGGCAATACCCGGCGTATGCTTCATGTTCTCGCCTACGATGGCTACCGTAGCCAGGTTTTTTTCGGCCTGGATAGGCGAAATCTCACCCATCTCGATCTCTTTGGCAAATTCCTCGTTCAGCACTTCGCAAGCCAGGTCGGCATCGGCATTGCGCACACCGATAGACGTAGAGTTCTCCGAAGATGCCTGCGATACAAGGAACACGCTGATGCCGTTCTTTGCCAGTACTTTGAAGATGCGGTAATTCACACCGATAACACCTACCATACCAAGGCCCTGCACCGTTATCAGACTTGTATCGTTGATAGACGAAATACCCTTGATGGCCTTGCTGCGCGGATCGGAAACCTCTTGTTTGATAACCGTTCCCGCACCATCGGGGTTGAACGTATTCTTTATTAATATAGGTATATTCTTGTGGCAAACCGGATAAATAGTCGGCGGGTAAACCACCTTCGCACCGAAGTTGCAAAGCTCGGTAGCTTCTACATAAGTCAGCTCACTGATGGTATATGCTCTGGATATCACACGCGGGTCGGCTGTCATAAAACCGTCCACATCGGTCCATATTTCCAAACAATCGGCATCCAGTGCAGCAGCGATGATGGCGGCTGTATAGTCGGAACCGCCTCTGCCCAAGTTCGTCACCTCGCCCGTTGTTTTGTCGGTAGAGATAAAGCCCGGCACGAGCACACGTCGAGGCAGGTTGCTGAATGTCTCGCGTACCAGTGAGTTGGTCAGTTCCGTGTCCAGCACATGCTTGGAATGTTTCTTTTCTGTCTTGATGAACTTGCGCGAATCGAACCATTCCGCTCCCGTCAGCTGCGCGGCTATGATGGAAGAAAGACGCTCACCGTAGCTTACAATCGTATCGGAGGTCTTCTGCGAAAGGTCTTTAATCAGATAAATGCCTTGGAAGATGTCTTTCAGTTCATTGAGCAACTCGCCTACCTGACGCTGCAATGCAACTTGCGCCTCTCCGGCAGGAATCACTTCCTTAATCATTTCCACATGGCGATAAACAATCTCACGGAACTCATTCTCATAAGAAGCATCGCCGGCCGCTGCCATCTTGGAGGTGTTTATCAGTTGGTCTGTGATGCCGCCCAATGCGGACACTACTACAATTACCGGTTCGTCTACTGCTTCTACAATTCTCTTGACGCTTAAAATACTGTTCGCGGTTCCTACGGATGAACCGCCGAATTTAATTACTTTCATTATATTGCTATTTTTTTTTGTAACTACCTAAAATCCTAAAAGCACCTGTCATTCTGAGCGTAGTGAAGAATCTACTCCCTGCAGCCGCATACGAAGAGAAGAAATTCTTCGTCGCCCTGCTCCTCCGAATGACATTTACATGCCTCTTAAATAGAAAAAACTGTTTGAAAATGGTGTAACACGTAGAAACACAAAATACTATCCCTAACCCCTAAGGGTCATGGTGCACATGGATGTGACTGTATGTTGATAGTACTTGTTCATAGTCTCTTGTTTCTATCGTTTCTGATAAGTGTTGCAAAAGTAAGAATAAAAACATTCAATCTATCACTTTTTGCGACTTTTTTGTAATAAAAATATAGATAGGGTTGAAAAAGGCAAGAAATATGCACAGCACACAACTTACATTTTCATACTTTAAATGCCTTATTTCTACAAATCCGCGCGTACTTTTCTAACATTTTGTTATTATCTTCAAGATATATCATTATATTTGCATTGAAATTATGAAAGAAAAGTGCGTATGAACACAGAAAACACTTCCGTTTTGCTAATATACACCGGTGGAACTATCGGCATGATAGAGAACCCCGAAACCGGTGCCTTAGAAAACTTCAACTTCGAACAGTTGCAGAAGCATGTGCCCGAACTCCAACGATATACATTTCAAATCGATACCTATCAGTTCGATCCTCCCATGGATTCCTCGGATATGGACCCGGATGCCTGGCGCAAACTCGTACGCATCATCAGCGACAACTACGACCAATATTCCGGCTTCGTCATTCTACATGGCACGGACACCATGGCCTATACCGCCTCTGCCCTCAGCTTTATGCTCGAAGGACTAAGCAAACCCGTCATCCTCACCGGTTCCCAGCTCCCCATCGGCGTACTGCGCACCGACGGTAAGGAAAATCTGCTGACCAGCATCGAGATTGCCACCGCCCGCCATTCCAACGGACAGCCCCTCGTGCCAGAAGTCTGTATCTTCTTCGAGAATCACCTGATGCGTGGCAATCGCACCACCAAGATGAATGCGGAAAACTTCAATGCGTTCCGTTCCTTTAACTATCCGGTGCTTGCCTCTGCCGGCATACATATTAAATATAATAATGTGCAAATCCAGATGCACGGCAACCGCCGCGAACTAAAGCCCCATTATCTGCTCGATACCAATATTGCCGTATTGAAGCTGTTTCCCGGTATCCAGGAGAATGTCGTTGCTGCCATACTTGCCACAGAAGGCTTGAAAGCGGTGGTGCTTGAGACTTATGGTTCGGGCAACGCTCCCCGCAGCGAGTGGTTCCTCCGCCGCCTGCACGATGCTTGCGAACAAGGCATCGTCATTGTCAACGTAACTCAGTGCAGTGCCGGCACCGTTGAAATGGAACGCTACGAAACCGGCTACCAATTAATGCAGTCCGGCGTCGTCAGCGGATATGACAGCACAACGGAGTCTGCCGTCACCAAGCTCATGTTCCTCTTGGGGCACGACTATCCCCCTGCCAAAGTGCGGGAGTTGATGAGCCGTCCGCTGGCAGGAGAAATCACAATATAAAAGAATCCAAAGGAGATATCATACGCGGGCGAAAGTCACAGTAACCCGCGTATACTTGTTTACCTGCGAATTGATGGTAATCTTGCCGCCATATACAGCCAGTATCTTCATTGACAGGCTCAGCCCTATTCCCTGCCCGGCATATTCGCGCGTATTGCTTGCCCGGTAGAACGAATGGAAAATATGCTTGATTTCATCTTCAGGAATACCGATCCCATAATCTTCGACTTCAATAACCCAATTGCCGTCATGCATCCCCACGCAAATCTCCACTTGCTCTTTGGAGTATTTCCGAGCGTTATCTATAATATTCTGCAGAGCTACTCTAAGAAGATGGTAATTGGCGGTAATGTGCGCTTGCCCTTCCGCCAGTTCCGTACTGAATGCCACTTGTGGATATTGCAGGCATAAATCACGCAACAACACTACCAAGTCAATCTGTTCCCTGGCATTCTGCAGAAGCTCCTTATCCTGCCGCGAAAGAAACAGCAGATGCTTTATCAACAGGATAATGCGTTTACTCTCCGTGGAGATGCGCTGCAACGATTCGATATACTCTGCTGCAGAGCGTTCTTTCAGCAAACTGATTTCGCACTCCCCCTGAATTGCCGTAAGCGGATTATTCAGTTCATGCGAAGCATTACTGATAAACGACTTCTCTGCCTGGAAAGCCGTATCGACTCTATCGAGCATATCATTTAAGGTACGGATAAGCTCGTCCAGTTCATCCTTATTGTCGAATGCTTTCATACGGATATTCAGATTATTTCCCCGGATGCGTTTCAATTCCTTGAGTATGTGCTGCAAGGGACGCAGAATACGGTTGGCATAGAGCCGACCGATGAGATAAATAAAGCCGCAACTGACCAGCAACAGGAAGACGGCAAGCACCAGGATATGCTTCTGTATATCGTGCCCGTAATGGTTGCTCGCCATCACCAGCACTACAAAATTACCTTCGTTATCAGGATAATACAAAGCCGACCCTCTCAGTTTCCCATAAACAAAAGCTACAGGGATGCTCTTGAAAAGCCGTACTTGCTGATTAGCGTCAAGATACTTGTTCAGAGAATCGGTTATGGCAGGCACACTGTCTATATTCAGCAATACCTCCTGCGCTTGAGGCAAAAGCTCGTTATACTTCTGCTGTATCTCCTGATAACTGGACTCATCCACTTCATCCTTCTCCCAGTGCTTCTGGGCAGTGAGGAATGCTTTTTCTGCAAGATAAGAATCGTACAGGTTATTGATGTAGCGGGAAGTGAAGAAGTAGAACACCAGCACAACCACAGCAATAGCCGCTACCGTAATAACGGTATAGAACAGTGCTATTTTAGACCCTATCTTCATACGTTTTTTCCCTTGACCGTCAGCTATTGTACTCCCATAATATACCCCATCCCCACTACCGTATGGATAAGTTTGGTATCAAAATCCTTGTCTATTTTATTTCTGAGGTAGTTTACATAAACATCTACAACATTGGTATTGGTATCGAAATCCTTATCCCACACATTCTTCAACAAGGTCAGGCGCGAAAGAGCCACCCTTTGATGCGTCATGAAGTATTCCAAAAGCCGGTACTCTTTCACGGTGAGGTCGATGGGCGTATCTCCCCGCTGTGCACGACGCGTATTGCAATCCAGTACAAGATCATTACAGGTCAGTTGAAGGACCGGAGCCTCCTTGCCCCGGCGCAACAATGCCTTGATGCGCGCTTCCAACTCCTGAAAACTGAAAGGCTTCATCAGATAATCATCCGCACCTGCATCCAACCCCTTGACTATATCCTCGGTAGTGCCCAATGCCGTAAGCATGACGACCGGAGTATGATACCCCTCCCTTGTGCGATATTGCCTGCAAAGGTCGAGGCCGTTCATACGTGGCATAATGATATCGAGCACGAGCAGGTCGAAAGTTTCATTCTGCAACAATTCCCATGCGGAGGCACCGTCGTGAGCCACCGTAACCGTATGTCCGAACTCCTGCAATCCGCGCTCAATAAAAGAAGCAATATTCACTTCGTCCTCTGCCAATAATATTTTAGCCATACCACGAGATACTTTAAAATGCCTTGCAAAGATACAAGAATTACAGATTATAATTTCCTTTGTTTCAGGTTTCCTTCCTTGTCATACAGCATTTTCTCATACACCATCTCCACAATGAGCGGGAATATGAACAAGGCAAAGAAGGTAGCTCCTATCAGTCCCCCGATGATGACAATCGCCAGCGGACGCTGTGATTCCGATCCTATGCCATGGCTCATAGCTGCAGGCATCAGACCGATAGCCGCCATAGCTGCTGTCATCACCACCGGACGGACGCGCGAACGGACACTCTCCTTTATCGCTTGGGACAAGGGAAGCCGTGCCTGTATGTTATGCTTAATGTCCGAAATCATAATCACTCCATTCTGAATGCAGATACCGAACAAGGCTATGAAGCCAATACCTGCCGAAATAGAGAAGTTGAAGTGAGTAATGAGCAATGCTATAATACCGCCTACTGCAGCAAACGGAACATTCAGCAATACCAGTCCAGCATCTCTGGCATTGGAGAACAGCACAAACAAGATAACGAATATAATTGCAATACTGACGGGTACCACCTGCGACAAACGCTTCGTAGCCCGCTGCTGGTTCTCAAAATCTCCCGTCCACTTCAGGCTGTATCCTTCCGGCAAACGAATGGCGGCATTCACCTTTTTCTGCGCTTCGGCCACAGCAGTACCCATATCCCTGCCACGAACCGAGAACTTCACCGCGCAGAAACGCGTATGGTTATCGCGGAATATCAGTAAAGGTCCGGTAATAGTCTTTATCTCCGCCAACTCCTTGATGGGTATCATCGTACCGTCCATGGCAGGTACCAGTATCTTCCCGATTTCCTCTTCATTCTGCCGGAACTCCGGTTTATAGCGTACTACGATGTTAAATTTACGCTCGTCCTCATAAAGTAGGGACGCTGATTTACCACCGATAGCCATCTCTATGATGGACTGCACATCTTCCTTGGCCACTCCGTAACGTGCCAGGCTCTTTTCATTCAGTTCTATACGAAGCTCCGGTTGCCCGATGTTGCGAATCACCCCCAGGTCTTCAATGCCCTGTACGGTAGCCAGAATCTTATCAATCTCCACTGCTATCTTCTCCGAACGGTACAAATCTTTTCCGAATACTTTCACGGCAATAGAACCTTTTACTCCCGAAGCAGCCTCTTCCACATTGTCCGTGATGGGTTGGGAGAAGTTGAAGTCGATGCCCGGATATATGGAAAGGTCATCCTGCATTTTATCTATCAACTGCAACTTGGTCAGCTTACTCTCCCACTCCTTTTCCGGGTAGATATCTACATGCAACTCAATGTTATAGAATCCCGTAGCATCTGTCCCGTCATTCGGGCGTCCGGTTTGCGAAAGCACCTGCTTCACTTCGGGATAGGCGGCAAGTTTACGCCTCATCTTGTTTGCCAACTGCACGGACTCATCCAATGAGATGCTTTGCGGCAAAGTGGCACGGATATAAATGGAGCCTTCATTCAACTGTGGCAGAAACTCCGTCCCCAGCAAAGTGAACATCCACAGACCACCCACGGCAATAATGCTTGCCACACCGACAGATAAGGTACGGCGCGCGTGGCATTTGTCAAAAAGCGCCACCGCCTTCTCATTGATGAAACGGACAAAGAAATTATTCTTCTCACGAACGTTCTTTTTTAGCAGCATGGATGACATCACCGGGACCAGCGTCAGGGTAAACAGCAACGCTCCCAACAACGCAAAGCCCAGTGTATAGGCAAGCGGAGAAAACATTTTCCCCTCCACCTTCTGAAACGAGAAGATGGGAACAAGTGCCGTAATGATAATCAGTTTGGAGAAGAATACAGCCTTTGCCTTATCCTTCGCCGTATGGCGGATAAGCCCCATCTTGGACATCAGGTTAAAGGCGGGCATTCCCACTTCTTTCGCTTTCTTGTCGAGCGCAACAAATACCCCCTCTACCATCACCACCGCTCCGTCTATGATAATACCAAAATCAATGGCTCCCATGGAAAGGAGATTGGCAGACATACCCATGGCATGCAGACAGATAAATGCAAACAACAATGCCAGCGGAATAACCACCGCTACCACCACTGTAGTGCGCCAGTCTGCCATGAAGATCAATACAATAAAGGTAACCAGCAGAATACCTTCCACCAGATTGTGGGTAACCGTGTTCACAGCTAGATTCACCAAGTCCTCCCGGTCGTAGAACGGAACAATCTGTACATCCTTAGGCAGTATATTATTATTTATATCTTCAATCTTCGTTTTCAGCGCATTGATTACCTCGCCCGGATTCTCCCCCTTACGCATGACAACGATTCCCTGCACCACATCATCCTCGTCCATACGACCTACCTGGCCCAAGCGAGGCAGACAAGATTCATGCACATCGGCCAAGTGGCGGACCAGTACCGGAGTCCCGTTAATGTTCTTCACCACAATATTTCTGAGTTCCTCCAGATCATTGATAAGGCCGATACCGCGTACTACATATGCTTGCGAACTTTTGGTGATGACGTCTCCACCTACATTGATATTACTGTTGGCAATGGCATTATAAAGTTCCAACGGAGTAATGCCGTAGTTGATGAGTTGGTGCGGGTTGACGCTTACCTCGAATGTCTTGACCTCTCCACCGAAACTTACAATATCCGCTACGCCCGATACGGAACGCAGATTGCGCTCAATCACCCAGTCCTGAAGCGTTTTCAGCTCACGCACACTCCGCTTATTGCTGCGCAGGGTATAGCGATAAATCTCACCCGTAGGTCCATAAAGCGGTTGTACTTCGGGAGTCACTCCTTCCGGCAAGTCAGCGTCGTTCAGCAGATTATAGACTTGCTGGCGGGCCGTGAAGTCATCTACCTGATCCTCAAACATCACATTGATCACTGAAAGTCCGAAAAGAGTTGTCGAGCGAATGTCCGTCTTCTTCTGCACCGGATTCATGGCTATCTCAATAGGAATCGTGATGAACTTCTCCACTTCCTCGGCACTGCGTCCCGGCCATTGGGTGATGACGGTCACTTTGGTATTTGTTACGTCCGGAAAAGCATCAATCGGAGTATGCTTAAAGGACACAACTCCTGCAATCACGGCAATCGTGGTACAGAAAAAGATAAAGAACTTGTTCTTCAGCGAAAAGGCTACAATGTTATCAATAAACTTGTGCATCGTCTGTTCCTCCGGTTAATCTGCATTCAATGCGTTGTAAACTAACAATACGTTCTTGTTCAGAATCCGGCCTCCCGCAGCTATACCGGAAGAAAGGTAGCATTCCTTGCTCAGTTGCTTATAGACTGCAACCTCTCTCACGGCAAGCCTGCCATCAGCTTCCACCACCACAACGTAGTTCTTCCCTCCTTCGAACACAAGAGCATGCGAATCTATACGCGGCAATTCTTTATCGGAAGCCTTGCTTTGCACACAGACGTTAGTAAACATACCGGGTTTCAGCAGGTAATTATTATTAGACAGCTTCACCCGTACGTTCATCGTTTTGCTTTCTTCGTTCAGCATATTATATACCTTATCTATCTTACCGGTAAATTCTTTGCCGGGATAGGCAAGTGTGGTGATACGTACCGGAGCACCCTCGCGCACTTTGCTTATATCGCTTTCATACACATCCGCCATTACCCACACATTCTCCAAGCCCGAAATAATAAAAATCTCGTCATTTTGGTCGGAACGCAACTGCATTTCCTTATTAATATTCTTCTCGACAATAAAGCCCGATACGGGTGCTTTAACTTGATAAAGCGATTTCCCGGAAATGTGATAGATAGAGAATATTTCGGATATTCTCCGTTCTTCGGCTTCGGCATTGCTTAGTTCCTGCCGGGCTTGCAGCACATCACGTTCCGAAGCCATGCCCGACTCAAACATATCTTGTACCGACTGCAAACTACGGCGGGCAATGATAAGTTGTTGCTCCGCTTCTTTACTCTGCTTTTCGTAATCAGCCACTTCACCGCTCCGGATAGTAGCCAGTACATCACCTTTACGTACATGGTCGCCAATCTCGGCATGTACATCGGTCACCGTACCACCGAAAATTGGGAATACCCGGGCTACTTGTTCCTGGTTGAAGGTAACCCTGCCGTTAAGTGTCAATTCATCGGTTACTTCATGCAGGCAAACGGTGTCTACAGACACTATACTCTTCAGGCTATCCGTCAGAAAGAGTTCCTGCGATGTTACTTGAGATGTTTCAGAAGGGCCTGCACAAGCGCTCAGCAAGGCGGCACATAAGCAAACGGGGAATAAAATCCGGTTCATATCTTTATTAATAGTTAAATACGGTTTGTCCGACAATCGTGTTCAAATTCTCCATGGCAAGAAAAACATTCTTCCTCAGTTCATACAGTTGCAAGCAGGTTTCTTTATAGCTCTGATAGTAATCGATGAATTCCAGCATACTGATATTCCGTTTGCGGAAGTTCTCGTTGACACCTCCAATGAGTTGGTTGAAATTGTGTTCAAGTTCATTATTGGACGACTGGTAAAGTTCAACCGCCTTTTGTAATTGGTGATAGGCTGCATGGAGTTCCATGCGCGCTTTTTCCAGAGCATATTCTTCCTCTTTACCATTCTGCAAAACATCAAACTTGGCCGATTTGATATTTCCCTGGTTCCGGTTAAAGATTGGAACGGAAAAGCTGAACCCTACTGCAAAATAGTTGTTGATAAAGTTTCCGGCACGATCGTACATACCTTTTATAGCAAACTCCGGTGCAGCCATGGAGCGCTGTAACTTCAAGTTAGCCTTAGCCGCTGTTACTTCCGCGCGAGCCATCTTCAAATCGGGACGTACAGCAAGCATACTGCTCATATCGGCAAAAGGAACAACAGAAAGATCTATTTTTCCCAGTATATCGTCATCCAACAACAGATGCACTACCTGCCCGGCAGACAGATTCAGCAACAAATTCAGTTCACCTTGCCGACCGACCAGGTTATTTTCCACTTCATTCCGTTCCGTCTGCAAAGACAGTAGCAAAGCTTCCAGACGAGCGCTTTCCATCAACGAAACATTACCTTTGCTTTGCTGCTCTCTGGTAGCCAACAGAAGTTGTTCAAGAGATTCTATCTCCTTATCATATATCCCGATAGAGCGGGTCAGGAAATAGACTTCAACAAACTTTTGGTTCAGTTCACTCCGCAGGGTACGCAGCACTTCTTCAAACTGATATTCGGCTATTTCTTTATTGACCTTTTCCAGGCGCACCCGTTTATTGCGCTGTCCGGCAATATTAATCACCTGTTCTATCTCAACTGCGGCTTCTCCGTCTTTCCCAAAGTCGAAATACTTCCCGTTCAGTCGGTTGTACACATTCTGTTCCAGTGAGATAACGGGGTTATCAAACAACCGTGCCTGGGTGACTTGTGCCTGCGCCATATCAATGTTATAGCGCTCGGCAATCAAGGAAAGGTTTCGTTCAAGAAACATTCTTTCTGCGTCCTTCAGAGAGAGTTGCAAAGCTGCTTCTTGTGCATGCAGAAGTCCACAAACAATAGAAATGAATAAAATAACAAACAGTCTTTTCATGCTTACTTTTATTTTGGCGCAAAAGTAAAGCTCTCTTTGCAGAAGACAGTCCAAAGGCGATTATAATACATTTAAACGAGATTAGAAAATGATTAGAAACATCGCAAAATAAAAGCCGCCGACGGATTTCTCCGAAAGCGGCTTTCACCGGATAAGGCAATGTGGAACGGTTAAAATTTATGTCTCAACTGAAAAGTCAAAATCAGCTTCTTTTGCCGGAAATGTGGGGCTTTTTACCCTCCGGACAAGGAACTTTACACTCATAAAGTACCTTTTTTATTTCGTTAGATATATGTCTAACGAAAGAATAACCATGGTCGAGCGAAAAATCAACCAAGGTCTAACGAAAGATCAACCAAGGTATAACGAAATAGAAATAGAGCTTTACGGAGTTAAAAGTAGGGAGAATAGAGGATAAAAACAGGAGATTACCCATTTACTTATCCCGAACTCACGTAGAGGATGTATTCCTTTTCCTACAGTTGATTCTCAAACAGTTATTACCCCTTAAAACAAGAAAATGGGAAAAAGCAAAGATTAAAACAAAAAATGAGGGTCTGTATCATTATGCCAGGAAAATATATCCTGAAATTATTGCAAGTATAATCTTTCACCACAAAATAACGTAGTATTTTAGCAGGATTATGTAATTTTGTAGCCTTGACAGGAAAAGAAACATGCAGATTATTCAAGCTAAAGTGAATTTACCGGACAGGCATACACAAGAGATATTGGACTGCCTGACACGTAGCCAGCTGGGCTTTGCCCTGTATCGGCTACCGTGGGCAGACCATTTTCATCTGGTATTACAAACATCGGGCAGCGTAGAGCAACTGACAAATATCCGGGATCTGAACGGCAAGAAAGGATTTGTCATGGCACCTTTCCGTATATCGGATGAACAGCCGTTGGTTGTTATCCGCCCGGATATCACAGCATGCGGTTGGGCTGAAATAAGCAAGGCTCTTTCTGCATCGGAATTCAACGATATCGTGCAAGCTCTCCATTGTGCAGAGGCCTCATCCACTCCCCTCATCTCCGAAGAGATTGAAAAGCAGCAGTATGCCGAAGCTTTTGAACGATTTATCACTCCCTTACGGAACAAGCGCTTCCAGAAACTTGTTTTATCACGCTCCGCCGTCCGACGCACTGATGATAATTTTTCACCGCTCAGTGCTTTCGTACGTGCCTGCAACCGCTATCCGCGCATGATGATTTATCTGTGCCACACACCGGCATCCGGCACCTGGATAGGCAGTACCCCGGAAATCTTACTAAGCGGACAAGGCAAGGAATGGAACACCGTAGCACTGGCGGGCACCATGCCGATGCAGGGCGAAGTGATGCCCACGGAATGGAACAGGAAGAATCTGGAAGAGCAAGGCTACGTAGCCGATTACATCCGGCGGATTATCGAGAAATTCGGCAACGGAATGACGGAAAAAGGGCCGTATACCGCCCGCGCCGGGCAATTGGTGCATCTTAAAACGGACTTCAACTTTCGGCTGGAAGCTACCGGCCAACTGGGTGACTTGCTGCAAGAGCTCCATCCCACCCCTGCCGTCTGCGGACTGCCGAAAGAAGATGCTTTCCGGTTTATTCCGGACAATGAAGGCTACGACCGCAGTTATTATTCCGGCTTCATAGGCTGGCTGGACCCCGACGGGCATACGAACCTATACGTAAACCTGCGTTGCATGGAAACAGGTCCCACCGAAACAACCTTTTATGCAGGAGGCGGCATCCTGGCTTCCTCCGAAGTGGAATCCGAGTGGGAAGAAACCAGCGAGAAAATGAAAACAATGAGAAGCATTGTCAGCCCCGACGAGGGCATAACCATAAAGTAAAGGAACTATGTATTCAGACAAAAAGAACATACTTCAGTTAGCAGCACTCCTCAAGGCACACGGCGTGCGGAAAATAGTGTTGTGTCCCGGCAGCCGCAATGCCGCCATCGTGCATACGCTCTCCAATATGGAAGACTTCACCTGCTATCCGGTGACCGACGAACGCAGTGCAGGCTTCTTTGCCATCGGATTGTCGCTGCAAGGCGGAGGACCTGCCGCCGTATGCTGCACCTCCGGTTCGGCCCTGCTGAACCTGCATCCTGCCGTAGCCGAAGCATTCTATCAGCAAGTGCCGCTCATCGTGATTTCTGCCGACCGCCCCGCTGCCTGGATCGGACAGATGGACGGGCAAACGCTGCCGCAGCCCAATGTATTCGGTTCGCTGGTCAAGCTATCCGTCAACCTGCCCGAGGTGCATACGGAAGAAGATGAATGGTTCTGCAACAGACTGATTAATGAAGCGATACTGGAAACCACCCACCATGGCAAGGGACCGGTACACATCAACGTTCCCATCTCCGAACCTATCTACCGATTCACGGCAAAGGCATTGCCCGACGTCCGCGTCATCACCCGCTATCAGGGACTGAACGTCTACGACCGCGATTACACCGAACTGATTGACCGACTGAATGCCTTTAACAAGCGAATGGTGGTCGTGGGGCAGATGAATCTGATTTATCTGTTCGAAAAGAAATACGTAAAGACGCTCTACAAGCATTTCGCATGGCTGACGGAACACCTGGGCAACCAGACCATCCCCGGTCTGCCCATCAAGAACTTCGACGCTGCCATCTACTCCATGACCGCCGAACGGCAACAGGACATGGCACCCGAGATTCTGATTACATACGGCGGGCACATCGTTTCCAAACAGCTGAAGAAATATCTGAGAAACCATCCGCCCCGCGAGCATTGGCACATTGCCGCCGACGGGAAAATAGCGGATCTTTACGGTTGTCTGACTACCGTTATCGAAATGGACCCGTTCGAGTTCCTGGAAAAGATAAGCGGCATGCTGGATAACAGGCCCAATAACTATCCGCTGATGTGGGAGAATTATTGCAAAACCATTCCGGTGCCGGTGCTTCCTTACTCGGAGATTTCAGTAATAGGAAAGCTGATTCAGTCGCTGCCGGAGCCTTGTGCCATACATCTGGCCAACAGTTCTACGGTTCGCTACGCCCAGCTATTTGAGATTTCGCCGAATGTGGAAGTCTGCTGCAACCGCGGAGTGAATGGCATAGAGGGGTCACTTTCTACGGCGATTGGCTATGCCATGGCATCGGATAAGCTGAACTTTATAGTGATAGGGGATTTGAGTTTCTTCTATGATATGAATGCGCTTTGGATTCAGAATATCGGTGCCAACGTACGCATCCTGTTACTGAACAACGAGGGAGGAGAAATATTCCACACACTGCCGGGAATGGATAAGTCGAGCCAGTCCCGCCGGTTCATCACTGCCGAGCATCATACCACGGCCAGAGGCTGGGCCGAAGAGCAGGGATTCGCTTACCTGCAGGCTACGGACGAAGAAACAGCAGAGGAGGCTATGAAACTCTTCGCCACTCCCGAGCAGCAAGCCAAACCGATGCTGCTGGAAGTATTTACGGACAAAGAAAAAGATACGACCTTACAAAGAGAATATTATCACGGATTAAAAAATAGAGAATAAACAGATGGAAACAAGAGAATGGAAGACGATCAAAGAGTATCAGGATATACTGTTTGACTTTTATAATGGAATAGCCAAAATTACCATCAACCGCCCGCGTTACCGCAATGCCTTCACCCCGACCACAACTTCGGAGATAAGCGATGCATTGTACTACTGCCGCGAGTGCCAGGACATCAACGTCGTGGTGCTGACCGGCGCCGGCGACAAAGCCTTCTGCAGCGGTGGCGACATGCACGTAAAAGGGCACGGCGGCTACGTGGGCACCGATGGTGTTCCCCGCCTCAACGTACTCGACGTGCAGAAACAAATCCGCTCGCTGCCCAAACCCGTCATCGCCATGGTGAACGGATATGCCATCGGCGGTGGACACGTCCTCCACGTCGTCTGCGACCTGACGATAGCCTCCGACAACGCCATCTTCGGGCAGACCGGTCCTAAGGTAGGAAGCTTCGATGCCGGTTTCGGCTCGTCCTATCTGGCACGCATCGTAGGGCAAAAGAAAGCACGTGAGATATGGTTCCTCTGCCGCCAATACTCGGCACAGGAAGCATTGGATATGGGATTGGTGAATGCCGTCGTTCCCTTCGACCGTCTGGAAGACGAAACCGTGGCATGGGCCGAGAAAATGATGGAGCACAGCCCGCTCGCCCTGCGCATGATTAAAGCCGGACTGAATGCCGAACTCGACGGACAGGCAGGTATTCAGGAACTGGCTGGGGATGCCACCATGCTCTACTACATGACCGACGAGGCGCAAGAAGGCGGAAAAGCGTTTCTGGAAAAGCGCAAACCCAGATTCAAGGATTATCCGAAGTTCCCTTAAATCTGCGTCTAAAGAATCAACATAGCACTTATAATGAAGTATCAAATCCAAATCATCAAGAAGCAATTGCACTTCAAGCAACCTGCCGGAACATCCCGAGGAGTATATACCACCCGCGACGTGTGGTACATTCTCCTCACCGAACCGGAAAGCCGCCGTTACGGCGTCGGGGAATGTGCCCCGCTCCCCGATTTAAGTTGCGACGCCCGTCCCGATTACGACGAAGTGCTGGCAAAAGCCTGCAAAGAATTTGAAGAAGACGGAGAAATAAACCGCCCAGCCCTACTCCCCTATCCCTCCATCCTCTTCGGGCTGGAAACCGCCCTGTTGCACCTCCAGGCCGGCAGCTTGCAATTCTGGCCTACCCCTTTCAGTAAAGGAAAAGCAGGCATCCCGATCAACGGCCTTATCTGGATGGGAAACTTCGACGAAATGTACCGCCGCATCGAAGAGAAAATGCAGAAAGGCTTCCGTTGCATCAAGCTCAAAATCGGCGCCATCGATTTCGAGAAAGAACTGGAACTACTGTCGCATATCCGCCGGCACTTCACCCCCCAGCAGATAGAACTGCGCGTAGATGCCAACGGAGCCTTCGCCCCCGCCGATGCCCCTGCGAAACTGCAACGTCTTTCCGAATTCCATCTTCACTCCATTGAGCAACCCATCCGCGCAGGACAGTGGCAGAAAATGGCAGCCCTCTGCGCCTCCACCCCCTTCCCAATCGCCTTGGACGAAGAGTTGATAGGTATCAACGAACGCACACAGAAGATAGAACTGCTGGAAACCATCCGCCCCCAGTACATCATACTGAAGCCTTCCTTGCACGGAGGTATCAGCGGTTCGGAAGAATGGATAGAACTGGCTGCCGAACGAGGCATCGGTTCTTGGATCACCTCCGCCCTTGAATCGAACGTCGGGCTGAATGCCATTGCACAATGGTGCGGTACGTTAGAGCCCACGCTGCCCCAAGGGTTGGGAACCGGGCTGCTGTTTACCGACAACATAGACTATCCGCTCCATATTGAAGGCGATTGCCTCCGGTTTCATCCCGAAGAGAAAGAACCGGACCTTATCAATTGGCTGCAAGCATGACAACTATCTGCACGGATATGGAAGAACAAATAAATACGGATCTCTCAGCCTTTCTGGCTGAATGGTCCGACTCCAAGAGCACCGTCCTGGTGCATACCTCCGGCTCCACCGGCAAGCCCAAGGAGTTGTGGGTGGAAAAAGAACGCATGAAGGAAAGCGCCCGCCTCACCTGCTCGTTTCTTGGACTGAAGAAGGGGGATTCGGCTTTGCTATGCATGCCGTTGCAGTACATTGCCGGAAAAATGGTAGTAGTACGTGCCCTGGTTGCCGACCTCCACCTTATATCGGTCACCCCTTCGGGCCATCCGCTGAAAGGGATGAAAGAAGCGCCGGTGTTTGCCGCAATGATTCCGATGCAGGTTTATAACTCACTGCAAGTGCCCAAAGAAAGAGACGTTCTGCGGGAAATAAAGCATCTGATCATCGGAGGGGGAGCTATTGATGCCCAGCTCGCCAAAGAACTGAAAAACTTCCCGAATGCAGTGTGGTCTACGTATGGCATGACGGAAACATTATCGCACATTGCACTGAGAAGACTGAGTGGTGCGGATGCCTCCGATTGGTACACGCCTTTTGAAGGTGTACAGATTCGCCTAAGTGAAGAAAACACGCTCATCATTCATGCGCCCAAAGTATGCGAGGAGGAGCTGGTCACCAATGACATCGCAGAAATAAACGGTTGTAAGCAATTCCGCATCTTAGGAAGAAAAGACAATACCATCAATAGCGGAGGAGTAAAAATACAGATAGAGCAGGTAGAAGCCGCTTTGAAAGAACACCTGTCCCGCCCTTTCTTAATTACTTCCGCCCCGGACGAAAAATTCGGAGAAATCGTTGTATTACTGATTGAAGGCGAAGCACCGGATGATATCGAAAACATCTGCAAACAGACACTTCCTCCCTACTGGCGCCCCAAACGGGTCGTAACAGTATCACGGTTACCACTGACCGAAACAGGGAAACCGGACAGGGCCACGGCAAGGACTTTGGCAAGAGGATGAATGCTTTGTATTATTTTGATGCAGTCAGCATGGGAAACAGCAACGATACCAATTCCTCCGGAGTGTATAAAACGCGCAAAATGATGAACACGGTATCGTAAATATCCGGATATTGGTACTCATTGCAAGTATAGGTGGCAAAGTTATATAGAATCTTATCCAGTTTATCCCGGATTGGGAGAGCGGTTACAGTTGGTATGCTCCTACACGGGATATCCTTCAGTTTTTCAACAAAGTCCCGATTGCTTGCGCTGGTTAATCCGGTACAGGTGACAATGGAATAGCAGGACTTTGTAAACGATGCGCAGCTTATCGGACATCCCGGTGGAAGCAGCGAGAAATGCCCACCTTGCAACAGGTATTTTTCAGAACTTTCACAATTCATAAAGGCCTTGCCTTCCATCAGGAAAAACAGACGGTAGTCGCTACTGCTTTCCAAGTCTTCGACACGCCCTTTCGGCAATTCGTTATACAATACACCTTTCCTTGTTTCCCGGCAACTTTGGAATCGGGGCAATAACTGCTGAATCAACCAAGCGGTTTCACTATTATCCATCATATCTGTTTTTATTAGTTCAACACTTCCTTAAAAATGCTTATAGCCTGTGAGAATCAAAGTTCCGACCAGGTACAATGAGCCAATGCACATAGCCAGCAACAACGACCAAACTCCGATGAAATCCCACCGGTATTTATTTAATATGTGTTTTATTGTTTTCATTCTTTCATTATTGCTTTATACCATCTCAGTTTTTTATAGGCTTCGTTCAGGCGAGCATATCTTTGCTGCGGGACATAAGTTGTCAGACCACAATGTGCCCGCACCTTGAATCCTCCATAGCCAGGCATGAAGTCTGCCGTTGCCGTTTTCCACTTTACACAATTACCGATAGCTGTTCTTATTACGGTTTGTTCTTCGGACGCCACTACATAGCAATCTTCCAAATCGAAGAACAACATACCGCTACCTCTATCGAAGGTCTGAATGCCGGCTCCATTATCAGGAAAAGAGAGAGTAGATTCCCGGACAACAGAGACAAGGGCATCCAGCTCTTCTGTATCAATCAAGCTCAAAGTCAGCGAAGAATAGTCACCCGGGCGAGTCGCATAATCGTTTTTAATCACCCGGCAGAACCCTTGGAGATCTGCCTCCCGCTGATAGAGTAAAGGCAAAGCCTCAGCATAGCAACGGGCAAAACCCGGCGATACGATTTCAGCCGAAGAGGCAACGATAAAGCGAGTCTTATCCTTCAACTCATAGGCCACTTCAACGCCTGCCATATAGCAAGCTTCAAAGATTATAAAGTCAAACATACCATCGGGAATGGCAGCCGCAAAAGCAGGTATTTCCATTTCGGAATTACCGTCTTTTATCACCGAACGCACATCTGCATGTCCCGAATAGCCTACAGGATTTTCATAAGCACCTTCGGGAAGCCAGCCCGTAGCATGAGAGAACAATATCAGACCATACGAAGAAGACGGGTAGCGTTCTCTTACTTCGGACAACACGGATGTGAAGACTTCCACATCGGCAGAGTTGCTTTCTTCATACTCCCGTAGAGGTTTCAATATGTTGACGCCCGATGCAGCAGTAACTTCCAATAGTTGCGGCGGTCCATCTTTCATATCTGCATATATCACTATCCGGCAATGCGGAGAGAGGGGTGCAGATCTAATTATATCCATTTTGGCTTTTACTTCCATTGTCAGATTATTATCACCGCCCATATAAAAGAGAACTGTTCGTACGGGTACAAGCTGCCGATCATATCGTTCCTTTTCACATCCGCAGAGCAACAGAAAGAACAATAGAGGGAGTACTCCCGCCCGAAGGCGGGAGATACACTCAACAGTATTCTTCTTTCTTTTCATCATTGAAACGTTGCTTTACTCTATTATTCTATTGTGCCCGTACGCAGCGAACCCACTGCTTGCTTGTTTTTTCGAGATACATAGTCGCCCCATTACCTACACCAAGTGCATACTTTGCATCATATTCTTTTGTCGACCAGTAATAAGTATTCCACAGTCCCAATACAGTGAAGTACTTTGTGAACATTTCTGTCACTTCTGCATCTGTTGGAAGCCTCCATGTCCCTGCTGGGAATCCCGATTCGGAATATGCTCCGCAGCCAGTAGCAGTCGTGGTAGGGGCATAAGTACTGGGATTCCCTCCCCATAGTACCGTATTAAATCCCGTTGAGATTCCCATTGCAGAAGCCCAATTGGCACTAGACGAGGAGATATCCGCTTTTGCAACCACACGGCCAGATGAAAGCACCACATTTCCCGCCGGCTGTGTATAGGTGGCGATAGTTGTCCAGGTTCCATTACGATTATATTGTATTTGTACCGCTCTACTGGAGGTAGTTGATGGATTGTTCGGTACTGTTACCGTTTGAGTACGACTTCCAGTAGTCCCGGCTGCCAAGGTAGTGATTACCGATCCGCTAATCTGAGCATTGCCCACAGCACAGCGCAGTTGGAGAGCCGGTGCATATCCATTTCCAGTTACAGTAACTTTGAAGCCACCTCCTATTGGTGTTCCCGCTGCAGTGAGAGTCGGAGCATACCCTGCTTGCGCTACAGCCGAGCCTACATAAGTCCAAGTTTTCGTTCCCGGATGATAATACTGCATTCTGACCGATCTCGCTGCCCACGTAGCATTGGCAGGGACAGAAAGGGTTACAGATCGGGCGCCGGATTCTCCGGCAGTTATCGTTCCTGTAGCAAGAGCTACATTGTTCGTTACGTCAAGAGCACGCACATAGTTGGTCATGGCCGGATATGCCCCTGTAAGTGCAACCGAAACATTTGTAGCAGCATAAGCCAATAAACTGGTAAGGCTGGTAGATGCCGCCGATATATAATACCCCGGCTGCGTTACATTGAACGTTCCTCCGCTCGTAGATATAGAGGAAGTATTAGGACCATATTTCACTGTTACAGTAATCGCCCTGTTTACCGCCACTGTAGTAGTTGACCAGATAGTGTTAGCAGGGATAGCAATATTAGCAGTTTTGGTACCATAGGCTGTCGGGCTTTGATTACCCGTAGCAGTCCCCGTAGCGGGAGTAGCATTCCATGCAGCATTAGTATTGACACTTACCGCAATGTTCTGTCCTGCGCGAACAGCACTTGTATTACCCGTGTTGAGTGCAAAGAATGTAGGGACAACTCTGGTAATCGTCAAATCTGCAGTAGCAGCAGTAGCAGGAGAATGATTTATAGTTGTAAACTTCGCCGTCGCCGAGAAAGAGCTTCCTGCTGCGGGAGTTCCTGCAGCAGCAGACCATGCTTTGGGTGTAAACGCCACATACCCGACAGTCGTAGAACTATAAGTGTGGCTACCCGAAGTTATACCTGCTGCAGGAGATGCAGCATCCACCACATTGGTCCAATCTCCTGAAGTTGCAAATGTCCATTCTGCATTCGAAGTCGCTGTTACACTCTGCGAAGCTGTAGAGGTAGTATTTCCAAAAGCAAGTGTACTCTTATCCAGCTTTATAGAAGGATTTGTATAGTTCTGGGTTATTACAATGTCCTGCCCCGCAAAGTCAGGGTCGGAAGAGGAAACCTTGAAAGTCGCATTACGGTAATCCCAAGTATTATTCTTAGTAAGATCGAATGTATAAATGGTTCCGGTGCCTTTATCATTATTCGCATTGCTCCAGTTACTCACCATTGATGTAGCATTATCATCCACACTGTAAATACGCCAGTCCGTATCGGAATCTACAGTAAAAGAAGTTGTTCCCCCTTCCGCAGAATAAGAAGACTGTTTCGTTACATTGAACAACAAGTCTGTGGCAAGTTGCACGACATTGATTTGCTTCGAAGCCAGCGTACCATTTGGCCCCGTTATATAAACCACAACAGAAGTATTCAAAGTTAGTCCCGAACTGTTTGCCACAGGTTGGAAAGTATAAGTCGTCATGTTTGGCAATGCACCAACAGGAAAACCAGTACTCGGAACCCAGGAAATAGGATGGGCACCCGGCACCTCAGTAAAATAGACTTCTGTACCACCGGGATAGGTCGTTACCTCAATAGACTTCGCATTACTGCCCGACTTACGGAAAACCAGCGAAGTCGGAGTCACTTCTATTGTCAGTTCAGGCGCTACCGTCTGAACCACCTTTATCTTCTGTTTAAATCTTCCGGCCGTTATATAGAAATACCCTTCACGGTCGGTCATGGGAACTGAATGTGAGGCAGCCTCCACCTGAATATCCACTCTATCGCCCGCCGCACCACTTTGCGGAGTGATGGTCAGCCAAGATGGCATATCAGCATTCTCTATAGTCCAGCCCAAAGGATAGTCAGTATACACCCTCATTTCTTGAGCACGCCCCTCACTATAGAAATAAAGGGAGTCCTTGTTTACAGTAAGTTGATACTGTCCGTCGAAAACAGAATTGTTCATACCTCCGTCATCCCATTCTACAACCTCGGCATCTATATTGAAAGATTTGGAATTGAAAGCCTTCTCAGGAGTATCGTATCCACTGCCTGTAACGCTTGTAATATTCATCACGTATTTATGGTTACGGAGTATATCACGGAAGTAAGTATCTGCCGTCTCCTTTTTCAGGAAATCCAGGCGGTAATAAGTTGTTTGTGTATCCGTACCATAAGTGCCGCCGACAACCACACAAGTAGCCTGCGATGACTCGTTCTCCGCCTTTCCCTTCGCTTCAAACAAATACATCGTTCTCTCGAACGCCGTGTTCATGGATGAGGGAACAGTATAAACGAGCGGATTGGTATTATTGATGCTCCCGGCAGGTTCGGTTGCCGCCTTCACTTTTGCCGTTGTTTCCAGATTAGCCGGATCCGGTACGATACGTCCCTGACTCTTGCTGTTATAGATATAGACCTCATCCAGCACAAAGTTATTGGCGTCGATTACGTCCTGATCCAAAACCACGTCAAAACGGGCAATAGCTCTCAGCAGTTTCACATCTGTTATTTGTGAAACTGCATCGGTAAGGGTTGTTGTCACTTCTCCCCACATGGGGAAAGAGTCGAAATCCTTGGCCGGATCGTTATCCTCTTTATCATTGTTGCCATTCCAACTGCCGGCATTCGAATAAACAAGCCTTGCCAGCAATTCGTCTTTATCGGCGCCTCCGGCTATCTCGCCCAGCCCCTCTACTTCCGACCGCACATTGGCAAGGATGACAAATGTCTGCGGAGTGCTGTTTTTCAGTAGCTTTACCGTAAACTGTTTCTTCGATTTCGTAGGGTTGCTGCCCTCTGCATCCTTTATGGTATGCCCCTGGGCACTATATTTGAAAGCCCAGCCCGAAGGTTTGGCGGCATCCTGTTCGAAGGCCAAAACATCAATCTCTTCGACGAGGTTTTCGTCAATTTCTGATATGGCACGCGTTTTAGGGGATGATGCAGGCATCTGGAACAATACTTGTACTTCAATCTCTTTACCCGTTACGGTAGCATTATCGCCATAGTTTTCATCCTCGGTGGAGCAGGAAGAAAAAATAGCGGTAGATAATACCAGCCAAAAGAGTAATTTCGTTTTAATCCTATTCATATCGTTTTATTTTATCTTATCTTTTTAATTCAATCCTATTTCTCCATCTCGCACCACCCACCAGCCATTAATGCTGACGGAAACATCCAGTCCGAATTTTAAGTGTATGTCGTAAACGTGGACAGTATCATAATCCGTAGTGGTTATTTCATTGATTAGAGTTACAAGGTTCGCACGGTATAATGTAGTGCCCCGTGTAACGTTGGTGATTTCAAATATGGGATCTCGTCCATCGGCCAGTTTAAGCACGTTAAGGCTGGCAGAGAGTTGCCCGGAAGTGTCCTTGTCGCACTGGGCAGTATATATCAAATCGCCGCATTCGGCGAAAGTATAGTCGAATTTATATGTACCGTTGTTATCGTAGATTCTCATACGGTAAGTGTCGTCGTTCGGCGACAGTCCTTCCGTGGTCAGGTTGACTGTATTGTAAACTTGTACCAACGGCAGGGAAATAATCTGATCTCGTTTATTGCCGACATGCTCCGAAACATGTGCATGAAAAATCGGTTGTACACCGTTCAGGACTTCATCTTCATAATCGAGATACAGCATGGCTTCGTTCAGCCTGGTTTGGGCTATCCTCATTTCCTGAGGGCCTATTTTATAATAAGTGGGAACACCGCACCACACAACAAAGGTATAGTCGCCCGAAGACAAATCATCCACTCTCATGTAGTATTCGGGAGATAAGGTCGGACTTTCATCCGTATATACGGCTTGCAAAACACCTTCGGCATCGAATACGAAAAGGTCTATTCTTTCTACTTCTGATTCATTGATACCCGTACGGGCATAGGTGGCCGGTTCATAGGTAAAATAGAGTTTCATCCCTGTAGGGCAGTCCGATAAATCTTCTTTGATACAACTCGTAAAGAGCAGTACAAGAAGAAAGATCCCCGACAGATATTTCCGTATATATAACTTCATTATTGAATAATTTATTTGGAGGTAAAAGATGGAAGCGGGGCGGATTCTCCCCGCTTCCATGCAATTGAGTTTATAGAATAGTTTAATGAGGGCTTTTACAAATCGTAATTATCCGATACTGCAAACCAAGGTTCTACCTCAACATCGACCATAATGGAAGTTGGTTCCGTCACAGCACCCTCATCTTTAGAGGCTCCGGGAGCCTTGATACTATTAATAACCATATCGTAGTAGTTATTACGCAGTACATCGAATTTAGCAGCCTTGGAACCTGCTATATTACCGTCTGCAATACCATTCTTATTAATGTAAGCACGGAAATAGCAAAGTCCACTTACATATTCATCACTCTTGACAGAACCCGAGTTAGCAGCTTGGAAGGTAGTTGCATCAGACTCAACATCAAAGTAATAAACAGATCCGTCGGACTTGACAACAGTCCAGAAGGATGTACCGGCAGCACCTGCACCTTTGTTTGTTCCGGTTGCATCACAGAAAAATTCAGGTGCATACTGGGCACGTACTGAAATATAAGTCAGGTTGCCACCGGCAGCATCGTAAGCCTGTGTCGTATTCTCAGGAGCATAAACAGCCTGGGCAGTAAGGGCCGTTTCACTGATGTCATCAACAGCATAGTATTCGCTGGAGGCGAGGGCATAATTGCTGATAGTGAAGAAATCACCGGCTGCAAAACTGCTCCAGTTAGGGTCTTGGACAACAATGTTAGGAGAAGTACCTACACGGTTTTGCAAAGGATAAATGCTCTTGTTCGCATTACCCAAAGCAAACTGAAGGTTAGTGAGTTCACCACCCTGACTGATGATCTTACCACTACCGTCACGTGCGATCTGCTCCCGTACCGTAATCTTGGCAACAAGACGTTTTACACTTACCGTAATTTTGTTCGCTGCCGGAGTAGTTCCCGGAGTGGTTTCGGCTATCAATGCTGCTGATTCTTCTTCAGCACTGAACATAGTAATACCATTGGAAGAAAGCTCTGTAGCACTTCCTAATGCATGAGTAAGGCCGGCAAGGTTTGTAAGAGGCGTATTAACCGAAGGCAAGGTACCACCGGAAGGGTAGTTCATTGCCACATATATTTTCTTATTACCAGTGGTAGTAGAAATCTTGCTGGCCTGCTTCAAAACGTAGGTGTCAGGGGTACCTGTAACCGGATCAAAGTCCGACACAGTAAGCGCTGCATTCTTCTCTAGAATATAGCTGCCCGGAGTGGATGTTTCAGCATAGATCAGTACATTAACCGTTTTCAACTCGATTTCATCATTGGTTGCGTTAGGGTCGGTGGAAGCGTAGGTTCGGGGAACACTCGGCGTAGTAATGGTCAGCTCCATTGCCGTAGGTTGCCCTTTAGGGGTAGCCTGACCGTTCAGATCATCTTCATTGTTACAGCTTGTTAAGCCCAAAGTGAGGGCGGCGAAAGCCATGGTCGCAAACTTAAATTTGTTCATCGTTTAACTTTTTAATTAGAAACTCTTGTTAATTAAATCACTTGTTATCATCTATTTTTATTTGATTACATATACAAGGGTAACAGCTGCTTTTGTCGGGCCGATATAGTGTTTATTCTCATTACCCTTAAAGTCACCGCATGTCTTGCACGAATAGCGCTTGTAGTCAAGATAAGCATAACCTGCACCGATGGACAATTCCAGGTTCCAATGGCGGCCGAGAAAGAACTGATACCCATAGGCAAGACCTGCACCCACAAGCCAGCCTTCAAAGCGGTTGTCCTTCATCCACCGCGTGCCGATGCCTCCTACATTATAATAAGCATAGTGTGCATGCAGACCGAAGAAGTGCCCGGCAAAAGGTTCTTTTACCCACCAGCGCAGCTCGGGTTGAAGCAAAATATGCTTCCACTTTTTATTATCACCAAATGAAAATGGATTGTAACTCAATGGAATATCCACTGTCAGCCGTTGTCCGACCTTAAACTCAGCACCCAGATTCAGACTGGTTGTAGCATCATAAAGCAGATTGCTTTTAACAGCCCATGACGAAGTGGGAGCTGTTAGTTCCTGGCCATTCAAATGAGGAACCAGCAATACACTAAAAAGAATAAAGGCACACAGCCTATATGTTACTTTACAGATTTTCATGTGATACATTCTTATCTTGGGTTTATTTACGGTTTCAATTCTGACACTTTATAAGTGTCAGAACGTCACCTGAGCGACACGCATAAAGACTGATTATCTGATAATTAAGCAGATTTCAGGATAGACAGAAAGAAGCTTGTCTAACATTTGTAGAACAGGCATACCGAATGAACAATCATTCTACCCCTATAAATTAAAGGAGAATCAAGTTGTTAGCATAAGGTTTGAGACAAAGGCCAAAACAAAAAAGTGGAACATTAGTAAAACAACTGAATAACAACATATTATGAAATTATCCCATGAATATGAGCATGAGCAATGCTTTCACTTCGAACGTTCAGCAAAACCTGCTATTGAGATGGTAAGAATTGCAGAAGGAGACAGCAGCAAACTGGAGATATCCAACAATGAAGTAGTCTTCTTTATGGAAGGACGGGTACGGTTTATCTTTGGAAATTTTCCGGACTATGAAGGCAAGAAGGGAGAGATACTCTTTTTGCCGGCCGGCGGACGCTATTCGTATACAGCCATCAACAACTCGTTACTGGTCATTTTCCGAATACGGGGACCTATTGTACTGTGCGATAATTATTCGGTGGAAAAGCTCTATGGAAGCAGAGAAAAGGGCATTACATATCTGCCGCACACACGACGGAGGTTCAGTGTGATGGATATAAATACCCGGATATGGCATTTCCTGGACGGAATTATAGACAGCCTGAACGACGGAGTAAAATGCAAAGTATACTTCGACCTCAAAATCAAAGAGTTCTTTATGCTTGTGCGCCTGTATTATACCAAAAAAGACATCTATGATTTTCTTTATCTGATACTTAGTGAAGACACTTCTTTCTCGGAATATGTACGGATGCGCTGGCATCGCTTCCGCAACGTAGAAGAAATGGCGGAATACATGCACCTCACTCCCAGGCAGTTCTCAGAGAGATTTAAAAAGATATTTGCCGCCACACCCTATAAATGGATGAAAGAAGAACGAACGAAAATCATCCGGCAGCAGCTCATATCCACAAACAAGCCGATTAAGCAGGTTGCTTTTGAAAACGGATTCAGCGACCTGCCGCAATTTACAAAGTTCTGCAAAAAAGAAATAGGAAAGACTCCGACAGATATCCGGGCAAGCCGAAATGCGTCGCCGGTAGGAATTGACAATAAATAAATGGTATTTGACAACGGCCACAAAGGATTTATGGCCTATTTTTGCCCCAGATTTCTGTTGTGTCAATAAAACATGTTCTGACACTTATAAAGTGTCAGATGGCAGTTTGCCTCATCCATGCTGATACAAAGGTAAGAAAAATTCGTTTCTATCCTCCCTGCCAGCCTATTTTTAACACAAAGAGGGCTACTTTCAGCAATCACAACAATTCTTTCTGCAGCATCACTATCCATCAAGATAAAACAGTCCTTTCCCGCAGAATTTACGGCGGGCGGAATCAAAAAATCAGATGAACATATTGCTATCCGGGCGAAACTCCGGCAGCGGCTTCACTGCCTGCCATAACCGGACGCAGGATAGCGGCTGTAACCCGTTCATTAGCGGCATCCAGAAGTGAATTATCCAACTGGTCCAGATAAATCAATGTTGTCCGTTCTGAAGTATGCCCCAGACATTCGCTGATTACACGCAAGGGGATATTTTCCTGCTTGCCTATATTAGCCCACGAATGCCGCGCCCAATGGGTACTCAGTGGCTTCTTTATCCCGGCAAGGGCCGCCAACTTCTTCAAACGGATATTCTGTGTACGCAATCCGTTCTCATATTGCAACCGTAGATTCTTCTCCATATCACGGATAATGGGAAAAACATAGGGTGTCTCTGCTGTTTCATCGGAGAAGCTACTGATGATATCGTTCATCTCAGTTGTCAGTTTCACCTCGATTTGTTGCCCCGTCTTTTTACGGACATACCTCAGGATACCACCACGGATATTATTTTTCTGCAAATAAGCCAAGTCAATAAAGCACATCCCCCTTGCATTAAAGCAGAATGCAAAATAACGTTGGGCATCATAGAGACTCTTCAGAGCTTCATATTCCCCGGTAAAGGGATTCTTCTCTTTTAAAAGTGCAGGAATATCAAAATCATGCAGTGCCCTTATCTCATCCAACGTAAGAGCGCGCTTCATTGTTTTCGTGACGCCCGTATATACTCCAGCAAAAGGCTTTCCGTCCGTTCGGTGAAGAATTCTCCGTTCAGAGACAGCCTTATTGTATATTGCCCGCAGATTGCGCATATAATAGGATATGGTGTTGGGCGAACGTCCGTTGTCACGAAGGAAAACTTCAAAATCCTTAATAAGGCAAGCGTTTATATGCTGCAAAGGTATATCCTCGCCTTTATTAAACCTCACAATACCGCGCGTAACGGTACGATAAGCACGGGCTGTCCGGTATTGCCCGTGCCTTTCCAACTCCCTGGCCAGGCGTTCGGTATATCCCGATAACTTATTCTCATCTTTCTTCTCCCGAAAAAGAGCGAGCACTTCTTCGACCGTATAACGTCCTTTTTTCTCCAATTCCGAAATAAAACCTGCCAGAAAATCTACTGCGTTCTTTAGTCTTGATTCCACTTCTTCCAGATAAGCCATCCGGTCGGGATCGTGGCGCGGATAAATGATTCTCTGTCTTTCTTTATCCCATTCTTCACAGAATACGTGGCAATCCGGCAGCGTAACCGTTTTGTTCCGACGCCGATGAATTACCCGCAGGGACAAACTTCCCGGATGCCGTCCTTTCTTAGTAGAAGGACGATACACTAAGTTCACACTTGTCATAAAACTTTTAAAATTAAAATTCTAACATGCAAAATTGCATTTTACTACAACACAAATTAAAGTATAGGGATGACTACTTCCTTACTTTTCTCACATTAAATGAAGGAATTGACAACTGAAATACACAAATTACCATTTGCAACCCAATAAAAAACTCTATGGAACGATGTGCCCGCTGCGATGAAAAATCGTACCTTTGGCCATCGTTACAATATGAATACCCGATTATGGCAAAAGAAAAAACAGTTTATGTATGTAGTAACTGCGGACAAGAATCACCCAAATGGGTAGGCAAATGCCCGTCGTGCGGAGAATGGAATACGTATGTAGAAGAAGTGGTACGGAAAGAAGTAGTAAACAAACGGCCGGTATCGGGTATAGAAACAACCAAAGCAAAGCCCATCACCCTGAATGAAATCATAGCCGATGACGAACCTCGTATCGACCTCCATGATGCCGAACTGAACCGGGTACTGGGCGGCGGACTGGTGCAAGGCTCCCTCGTACTGATTGGCGGTGAACCGGGTATCGGCAAATCAACTTTAGTCCTGCAGACGATACTCCGAATTCCCGAAAAACGAATACTCTATATTTCCGGTGAAGAGAGCACCCGCCAACTAAAACTTCGTGCCGACCGGCTGACGACCGCTTCCAGTGACTGCCTCATCGTCTGCGAGACTTCACTGGAACAGATTTATGTACACATCAAGAACACCCGGCCGGATCTTGTAATCATAGACTCCATACAGACTATTTCGACCGAAACGCTTGAATCGTCTCCCGGAAGCATTGCACAGGTGCGGGAGTGTTCCGCTTCCATCCTGCGCTTTGCCAAAGAGACGCATACAGCCGTCATACTGATCGGGCATATTAATAAGGAAGGAAGCATAGCCGGCCCTAAAGTCTTGGAGCATATTGTAGACACAGTGCTTCAGTTTGAAGGCGACCAGCATTATATGTACCGCATCCTCCGCAGCATCAAGAACCGCTTTGGAAGTACCGCAGAACTGGGTATCTACGAAATGCGCCAAAACGGACTACGGCAGGTAGACAATCCGTCCGAATTATTGCTGAGCCAGGATCACGAAGGGATGAGCGGAATAGCCATAGCCTCTGCCATAGAGGGAATAAGGCCCTTCCTCATCGAAACGCAGGCATTGGTCAGCAGTGCAGTATATGGCAATCCGCAACGCTCCGCTACCGGTTTTGATATACGGCGGATGAACATGCTGCTCGCCGTACTGGAAAAGCGCGTCGGCTTCAAACTGGCACAAAAAGATGTATTCCTTAATATAGCCGGAGGATTGAAGGTGAACGACCCTGCCATAGACTTGTCCGTTATCAGTGCTATCCTTTCCAGCAATATGGATACGGCCATAGAACCGGAAGTATGTATGGCAGGAGAAATCGGTCTGTCAGGAGAAATCCGCCCTGTAAACCGTATAGAGCAACGCATCGGAGAAGCGGAAAAGCTGGGCTTCAAACGGTTCATATTGCCTAAATATAACATGCAGGGGCTGAATACCAAGAAGATAAAGATTGAGCTGATACCTGTACGAAAGGTAGAAGAGGCGTTCAGAACACTATTCGGATAGGTATGTCCTGATTCGGAAGCTTGAAAATGTCGTTTACATGTTAATTTATACCGTTTAAAAACTTATTTGGTCGTCTGGAAAAAAGAGAATGTTTATCCATTTCCTTTCATTATGTTTGTAGAAGTTCCCCTCGAAAAGAGGATATTATTTAACTTAAAAATGAAGTAGATATGGAAAACCAAAATCCTAATGGCGGATGGACACCTGTTCGCCCGTTGACAGAAGAAGATCATCAAGTATTTAGACAAGCAACACAGAACTTGGTCGGTGTAAGATATTCCCCACATGGAGTATCAACTCAAGTTGTAGCCGGTACCAACTATCGTTTTGTTTGCCTTGCAGAACCAGTGACTGCACATGCAGAACGCTATCAAGCTGAAATGGTAATATTCAAGCCACTTCCCGGTAAAGGAGAAGTATATATTACAGAAATCATCCGTCTGCCTGAAAGAGAAGATACAAATCTGAACAAGGACTCATTTTGCATTTCGATACCTGCCGGTCCACTGTGGAGCCATGAAGATGCAAAAAAACGTGCTCCGTTTATTTGCGCCGCACACGGCGGCCGCTTCACCGGGAAATGGATTACTACCATTCCGGGCCGAATGAGTGTCGTGGAATGTGAATTGCCTTTTCCGCAAGCAGGTGAGGTTTCTTTCAAACTGGATGTTCCGGCAGGTCCGTTGTGGAACGACCAAGACGCAAAAGAAAAGTGTGAAGCTATTTGCGCTTCTTACGGTGGCAAATGGACAGGAAAGTGGGTAACGATTGTTCCCGGAAAAATGAGCGTTTGCGAATGCGAATTTAATTGGTAATTAGTTTTTTATATTCCTCCGGAGTTGATTATCCGGAGGAATATATTAATCGAATCCCCGAAAATCGAATCGATTATTAGAACATTTGCTGCCAATAACGTACCTTTGTATCTTCATGAAATAAAAGTCCGATAATGATACAAGAGTACCAAATACGTGTTTTGCCCGAAGTAGCGGCCAATGAACAACGTCTGAAAGAGTATCTCGTGCAAGAGAAAGGATTGAATGCACGGGAAATTACAGCTACACGCATCCTGAAGCGTAGCATAGATGCCCGCCAAAGAACCATCTTCATCAACCTCACCGTACGGGCATACCTGAATGAAATGCCTGAAGATGACGAATACCAACATACCGAATATAATAATGTGGAAGGCAAGCCGCAAGTCATCATTGTAGGCGCCGGTCCCGGAGGACTCTTTGCCGGATTGCGGCTGATAGAACTCGGACTGCGTCCCGTCATTGTGGAACGCGGCAAAGACGTGCGCGAACGTAAGAAAGACCTCGCACTAATAGGACGGCAGCAAACGGTCAATCCGGAATCCAATTACAGCTTTGGCGAAGGAGGTGCAGGAGCCTATTCGGACGGGAAGCTTTATACCCGCAGCAAGAAGCGGGGTAATGTAGACAAGATCCTGAATGTATTCTGCCAGCATGGTGCTTCCACTTCCATATTAGTGGATGCACATCCCCATATCGGTACGGATAAACTGCCGCGCGTCATCGAGAATATGCGGAATACCATCATCAACTGTGGTGGGGAAGTTCATTTTGAAACACGCATGGATGCCTTGATTATAGAAGAAGATGAAGTAAAGGGCATCGAAACCAATACGGGAAAAACAATTTTAGGTCCGGTAATACTTGCCACCGGACACTCTGCCAGGGATGTATACCGCTGGCTCGCTGCCAACCAGGTTGAAATAGAAGCCAAAGGCATCGCCGTAGGCGTGCGTCTGGAACATCCCGCCGAATTAATAGATCAGATTCAATACCACAACCGGAACGGACGGGGCAAATACCTGCCTGCCGCCGAATATAGCTTTGTAAATCAGGTAGACGGACGGGGAGTATACAGTTTCTGTATGTGCCCGGGCGGCTTTGTTGTACCCGCAGCCAGCGGACCGCAACAAATCGTAGTCAACGGCATGAGCCCCAGTAACCGCGGTTCCCGTTGGAGCAATTCGGGAATGGTAGTGGAACTGCGCCCGGAAGACTTGGAACAATGGACAATGGATAATGGACAATTGAAAATGATGTATTTCCAAGAGCATTTGGAACGCCTCTGCTGGCAACAGGGCAACATGAAGCAGACGGCACCTGCACAGCGGATGGCAGACTTCACCAAGAAGAAGTTGAGCTACGACCTACCCGAAAGTTCCTACGCTCCCGGCCTGGTGTCTTCTCCCCTGCACTTCTGGATGCCGGCTTTCATTACAGAACGATTAAGCAAAGGATTCCAGATGTTTGGCAAATACAGCCATGGCTTCCTGACCAACGAAGCAGTGATGATTGGAGTGGAAACCCGGACATCGGCACCCGTACGCATCATCCGGGACAAGGAAACGCTGCAACACATCCGTGTGAAGGGACTGTTCCCTTGCGGCGAAGGAGCCGGATATGCCGGAGGCATTGTTTCTGCCGGAGTTGACGGAGAGCGATGTGCAGAAGCAGCTAAAGCCTTTTTGGATTGAATATAGGGTATTATAGGAGCAGCCCCTGCTTCTTTTCGCCAAGCACATTATTCCCTTTTCTCTTCCACACTATTCCCTCTCTTCTGTAACACTATTCCTTATGCTGCACAAGATGCCATCTTATGCTGTTCAAGATGCCATCTTGTGCAGCTCAAGATGGCATCTTGTGCATCGTATCCTTACGGGCTTCAATGATTAGGGGATAATGTGCACGCTGTCGGGAGTAAGTGTTTTCCCCGTCGGCTCCCTTGATGGATAGGAAGCAGAAAATTTGTTCTACAGAATTAGGGTAAATTCGATGCGTAAGCATTATCTTTGCAAAGAATCTAAAAACAGAAGAAGCCGGATGCCACATACGGAAACGCCTCACATGATATCCCCGGAAATAGCAATCGTCAACCCCGATACCCTGTCGTGCCTGGGGCTGCAGAGCCTGCTGGAAGAAATCATTCCGATGGCTACCATCCGTTCTTTCCATTCCTTCGGCGAACTGATGGACGACACGCCCGATATGTACGCTCACTACTTCATCTCTTCACAAATCTATTTCGAGCACACGGCTTTCTTTCTGAAGCGCAAGCCTAAAACGATTATACTGGCAGGTGGGGAAACATTGCCCCAATTGTCGGGAATGCCAACTCTGAACATTTATCAGGATGAGAAGAATCTGGTAAAAAGCATTCTGCAACTACATCAATACGGGCATCAGAACAGACAGCACGGAAAACAGATGCCTGCGGGTCATCCGGACATTGCCCCGAATGCGACCAGTGAGCACGACCTTTCCGCCCGGGAAATAGAAGTGCTGGTGCTGATTACCAAAGGACTTATCAACAAAGAAATAGCAGACAAACTGAATATCAGCCTGACCACCGTCATCTCACACCGCAAGAATATTACAGAGAAGCTGGGCATCAAGTCCGTTTCCGGGCTGACAATCTATGCTGTAATGCACGGATATATAGAGGCAGACCGGATATAGTCTGCAATATAACTGCTGATTCGCATAATATCCTAATAAATGAGGATTGTATACCCCGTAGATTTGCCGTTACTTTGCAGGCAAAATAAAAACAGATTATGAACAGACATAAATTTTTCATCTTAGCCTTAACTTTTTTAGCTGCCGGTAATGCTTTGGCAGAAGAAGTGGACACGCTGAAAGTAGTGGACGTAGAAGAAATCCTCGTCATCGCAGCACCCAAAGAGAACCGCAAATTACGCGAGCAGCCCACCGCCGTCACCTTGCTTTCACAACAGGACATGCAGAATGCCCAAGTAAACTCCATCAAAAACCTCACAGCGGTTGTCCCCAATATGTTCATCCCCGATTATGGTTCGCGGCTTACTTCTGCCGTATATATCCGCGGTATCGGTTCGCGTATCAACACCCCTTCCGTAGGACTGTATGTGGACAATATACCTTATATAGACAAGTCTGCTTTTGACTTCAGCTATGCAGACGTTGAACGTATCGACGTACTTCGCGGCCCGCAAGGTACACTATACGGACGCAATGCCATGGGAGGTCTTATCAAAATCCACACAAAGTCTCCTTTTACTTACCAAGGAACAGACTTCCGCATGGGGGCCGGCACACACAATGCCTATAACGCCTCGCTCACCCACTACCATCGGATCACCGATCGCTTTGCCTTTTCCGCCGGAGGATTCTATGATTATCAGGGAGGATTCTTCCGCAACGTAGTGAGAAATGAAAAAGCCGACAAAGGACAAGCCGGAGGCGGCCGATTCCGTGCCATCTACCTGCCCTCCGAGAATTGGAAAGTAGATATAAACGTCAACTATGAATATAGCGATCAGGGAGGTTACCCCTACTTCTATATGGGCAGCCTGGACGCTTCCAAGCAGAAAGAAGAGCTGAAACCTTTCATCGGAAAGATATCCAACAATGCGGAGAACAACTACTACCGCAACCTGCTGAACACAGGTATAAATATGGAATACCAGGCACAGAAGTTTACCTTAAGCATGGTCACCGGTTATCAGTATCTGAAAGACCGCATGGACATCGACCAGGATTTTACAGCCGAGAACATCTACACACTGGCACAGAAGCAACGTTCGCATGCTCTGAGTGAAGAGATCATCCTGAAAAGCAAAGATAATCGCCGCTGGCAGTGGACAACAGGTGCTTTCGGCTTCTACCAATGGCTGAAAACGGATGCTCCCGTCACTTTCAAGGAAGGCGGCATGAGCATGATGGACCAGATGCTGGGCAGCGTAATTCCATCAAAAATTGAGGTCGGCATGGGACCGTCCATGAGTATGAATATTCTTCCCTCATTGAAGATCACAGACCAAATCATGCCGATAGGCGGGAACTTCAGCACGCCGTTGCTCAACGGGGCGTTGTTCCACCAATCTACCTTCAGAGAATTGTTTGGCCTGAAAGGGTTGTCGTTCACTGCCGGATTGCGGTTGGACTACGAATGGATGAAGATGAATTATAACTCCGGCACGGATATGAACTATACGGTAGGCATCAAAGGAGAAATGATGCAGGGAGGACAAGTCATCAGAGAAATAGAGATGATGCCCGAAACAGCATTGACTGTAGAATCCCGTTACAAAGGCAACATTCATAAAGATTACCTGCAACTGCTGCCTAAGTTTGCCCTGCAATACGACTTCGACAAGAATATGGGCAATGTGTATGTAACAGTCAGCAAGGGCTATCGTTCGGGAGGTTACAATGTGCAGATGTTTTCGGATTTACTCCAGTCGAGCTTGAGAAACGACATGATGAAGCAGAGTAAGGATGAAATTATGGCTCATGTGCCGGATGCATACAAGAAGCTGTTCGAGGAGAATTTCCCCAATGCCGGAGAAAACCCCGATGCCAAAGCTTCCACAATCTACAAGCCGGAACAAACATGGAACTATGAAGTAGGGACTCACTTGAATCTTTTCGACGGACGCCTCCGCACCGATGCCGCCCTTTTCTGGCTGGAGACACGCGACCAGCAAATTTCCCGCTTCGCCCCTACCGGATTAGGACGCGAAACCGCCAATGCCGGGAAAAGCCGTAGCCAGGGAGCTGAGATTACATTGACTGCCGCAGTCACCACCAATCTTACGCTGAGTGCCTGCTATGGTTATACTTATGCCACCTTCAAAGACTATGTGACTAATGAAAAAGTAAACGGTCAGCTCCAGGAAATCAGTTACAATGGGAAATATGTACCGTTTGTACCGAAGCATACCTTCAACATAGGCGGACAATATATCTTCCGCATCAACCCGGGGCACATACTCGACCGCATCCAACTGAATGCCAACTACACCGGTGCAGGACGCATCTACTGGACAGAGCAGAACACCGTCAGCCAAGCCCTCTACGGAACTTTGAACGGTCGTGTCAGCTTCCAGAAAGGAAATGGTCAAATCGATTTCTGGGTACGCAATGCACTGGATAAGGACTATGCCTCCTTCTACTTCGAAAGCATGGGGAACGGATTCATGCAGAAAGGGCGCCCGGTGCAGGCTGGGATAGAGTTGCGCTGCAGGTTCTAAGAGAAGAAAGATTGCCCCACCCCTCTGAACGGCAGAGTGATGGGGCAATTTAGTTTTTATTTACTGTTCAGAATAAATCAGCATGAGTACCGGTATCAATCAATGTAAGAACTAAACGACCATCATCCTGCAACCAAACCAATAGCCAATCCGATTGCAAATGACACTCCCAATACCCTTCGTATTGCCCTGAAAGCTTATGAGGTCTATATTCGGCAGGCAAAGTTCCCGAATCGGACAATACCTGCATTGCTTTCTCCAAAACAGCAGGATTTAATCCTCGCTTTAAGCATTTCTTAAACGAACGTTTGAACTTCGTAGTATATTCAATTTCGTATTTCATGCCATCAGTTGCTTCATCAAGTCATCTACATCCTTAGCTTGATGTACATGCCCTGCTTTATAGTCTTCAATGGCTTCATCCAATCCAGAGCTACACTTATCCGGAGTCCTGACCAGCCATCCCATTTTCTTTGCCAACTCCTTGAAAAGTCGCATATCAGCCTTGGGGATATCGAGGCTTACGGTTTGTAAAGTTGCAGAATCCATCTTCGTATATCTTTATGTGTTAATTATACGTACAAAGATAGACATTTTCCGGTATCAATCGGCCCGTTTATGAGTTAAATTATTCTGTAAGATCCCTTATTCATTAATAGCCCCGCAATGCGGACAAACTCCTTTTTCCTTTATTTTCTGTCCGCAATTGCCACAGCGATAACGTGCCGCCATCAGGGATAGACGCAATTTCCGGCAGAATATCCAGATAAAAGCAGCCAGGAATGCATAACCTATATAAATGTGTGTCGTCAAGATAAAGAAGAAGTAACAAAAGATGCAGCAGGATGCCAGTCCCAGCAGATAGAACACAGCTGCTGCCGGAGTAAGCTGACGGAAAAGGTCATCGAGAACAGCCAGCAGCACAACGACAAACAACCAGATGCTCAGCAGAAAAACGGAAAGCACAAACGGCACCTTGAAAGGCGACAGCGTAGGATTGAAGTAAAAATGCTCCCACGTATCGGGCACAAACACCTGCATCGACTCGTAGATCGTAGCACTGAAAGCCATGAGCAGGCACAGCAACAACGGATAAAGGCTGTCGATATCATTGAAATAAACCATCTTCAACTGCTTGCGACGGAAAGCCCGGAAAAGCCAGACAGCTACGAACAAGGCAAAGATGATGATGAAATAAGAGGCATGCGTATCGCTGAACAGATAAATGGCCTGCGAAATGCTATCTGTCGGAACAAAAGCCTGCCTCATTTCAGACTCGCGGAGCCAGCCCTGCACTTCCTGCGAATGCGCCAATTTTACCCACACACTGTCCACGCTATCTGCCGGATGAATGGCAAACTCGGCCACTACAACACGGTCTCCCCGATAGAGCATATTATAACAATCCTTGACGGGCAGGCAGGCAAGATTAATGGAATCGACATGCAATTCCAGATTCGTATTCCAGGTATAATGCCGCTCATAGAGGTAGGTGAGTGAATCGCGCGTCTCCTGATTCAAGTCCTCCGCATCCAGATTGGGACGGGGATAATGGCAGGAAGAAAGAAATATCAATGCCAAAAGAAGAAGGAAATGAAAAGCTTTAAGGGCAGTTCCTCCCGTCATCCTGAACACAGTGAAGAATCCCTTCCACCGGATATGCCCAAAGAGAAGAGATTCTTCACTGCGTTCAGAATGACAGGCTCCACTCGCTTTCAACTCTTCATTCTCCATCTTTATTCTTCATTATCTATGACCTTCATCTGACAATTCTTGCAATCAAAAGACAAGCGGAAACGCTTGCCGTCCGTCCCTACCAGATAATAAGGCTCCCGATAAGGCGAGTGTCCCTTCTGGTGTGTGGGACACCATCCCATACTGAAACGTAAGCAATGCTTGCAGAACATGAGCACAGCATTGGGAACTGCCTGCTCTTCATAAGCAGGAGCTATGGACGACAGTCCGTGCTGTTGATAGAAACTCCGGGCAGCGCTATTCGTAACATTGCCCAGATAAGTCAAAGTCTTTGCGGGAAATGCATGGCCGGTCTGTTTCCAGGCAACCAGTTCGCGGTGATAAGTGATACGCCGTGCAGCCACCAGCTTGTCAATAGCCTGACGCCGCCAATCGGCCACAACAGATGCAGGCAGAAACCAGTTCTGAGAAAGACATAAAACGATGCCGGAAGCATCTTCCGACAAAGCCGTCGCTATCTCAAACGGAGTATTGCCCAACTTTGCCAACTGATTTCGCAGGTTATCGGCCTGTGGAGTACGTGCCAATTCCTTTGCATAAGGAAAGGAAAGTGTTACTCGATTGTCATCCTCATCCGTAATCGTCAGACTGAAACCGAAAGAAGTATCTGCCAATTCCCAGCAGACTCCGATTTTACGTTCGGAAGACTTACGGGCAAGGAGACGCTCAAACTCCTGATCGAAATTACGATAAAGGCGGGTACGAGGCTTGATACGAGGCATTTCTCCTGCCGGATAAAGTTTATTGCCATCTACCCGGTTGATACGGAAACCTTGCAGACGGCCCTGTTCATCCAGGAAGCAAACACCATCTCCATTATGAAAAGGCTTCACACCGGCCACTGTAAGATAGTTGCCGCGCTGTTCCTTCATTGTCCCCATCTCTTCGCCCAAAGACTTGGGAGTGTCGAATGAAGTAATCTCCGGCCCGCGGCCTTGCAGGAAATAATGGGTGAAGCCACGACTGAAACTCTTATCCAACTGGGGCTTGAAATCAAAAGAACAAGTACCGGAGGAAGCACGGACGTACTCTTTGCGGCGGGCAAAGATGGCATCCAGCTTTTGGCGGTAGGCAGCGGTCACGTTCTTCACATAAGAAACATCTTTCAAGCGGCCTTCTATTTTCAAGGAAGTAGCTCCGGCATCCAGCAATTCCTCCAGTATTTCACTCTGATTGAGGTCTTTCAGGGAAAGCAGATGTTTGTCTCGCACAATCGTCTTCCCATCGGCATCTACCAAACTGAAGGGTAACCGGCAGAACTGGGCACACTCTCCCCGGTTGGCACTCCGCCCGAAGCAAGCCTGGCTGACATAACACTGTCCACTATAGCTTACGCAAAGCGCTCCGTGCACAAACACCTCGAGCGGCATCTCGGGACAAGCTTCATGAATGCCACGTATCTCCTGCAACGAAAGTTCGCGCGCCAACACTACCTGGCGAAAACCTGCATCGGCCAGGAAACGAACCTTCTCCGGGGTACGGTTATCCATCTGCGTACTGGCATGGAGTGGAATCGGCGGCAAGCTCAGGCGCGTAATTCCCATATCCTGCACAATCAGTGCATCGACTCCTGCACGGTACAAAGCCCAGATCATCTTTTCCGTTTCCGCCAGTTCCTCTTCTTTCAAGACGGTGTTGACAGTAACATAAATGCGGACATTATACAAATGCGCATGCACCACCAAAGCAGTTATATCTTCCAAAGAATTGCCGGCAGCAGCACGCGCACCGAATTTAGGCGCACCGATATACACCGCATCCGCCCCATGATTGACGGCTTCGATACCACATTCCAGGTTCTTGGCAGGAGCCAACAGTTCTATTTTACGCTGCTTTATCATATCTGAG
The DNA here is from genome assembly GCF_038448625.1 of Bacteroides sp. GD17. Lineage (NCBI taxonomy): Bacteria > Pseudomonadati > Bacteroidota > Bacteroidia > Bacteroidales > Bacteroidaceae > Bacteroides > Bacteroides sp. GD17. The sequence continues at coordinate 111,062 of NZ_JBCEZS010000011.1, read as the reverse complement.
GCAGATTCATTATTCTATATCGTTAATATTATACGGCGTCTCCTGATATACAAAGTAGTTCAGCCAGTTGGAGAACAATAAATTGGCATGGGCACGCCAGCGCACCAGCACTCCTTTTTCCGGATCATCATCCACATAATAATTACGTGGTATCTCGATGGGCAAGCCTTTATCCAAGTCACGACGGTACTCTCCATCCAGCGTCAGCGGAGAATACTCCGAATGGCCGGTCACAAAGAATTCGCGTCCGCCACGCGCCACTGCCATATATACGCCCGCTTCCTTCGATTCGGAAAGCAGTGTCAGTTCGGGAACTTTCAGAATATCTTCCCTTCTCACTTCCGTATGGCGGCTATGAGGCACATAGAAGACATCGTCGAACCCGCGGAAAATGGCATGCAAAGGCAGCAAGGTGCGATGCTCGAAGATACCGAACATCTTTTTGTCCAAAGCATACTTGGATACTCCATAATGATGGTAAAGTCCGGCCTGTGCCGCCCAGCAGATATAAAGAGTAGAGGTGACGTGCGTCCGCGCCCAGTCAAAGATTTCCTTAATCTCATCCCAGTAGGTAACTTCTTCAAAGTCCATCTGCTCCACCGGGGCGCCGGTAATAATCATGCCGTCGTACTTCTCGTGACGCATTTTCTCAAAATCCGTATAGAACGTTTTCATGTGTTCTATCGGAGTATTCTTGGAGGTATGGCTCTTTATCTTCATGAACGATATCTCCACCTGAAGCGGAGTATTGGAAAGCAAACGTACCAAGTCCGTTTCCGTTGTAATCTTCAACGGCATCAAGTTCAGGATAACGATACGCAGCGGACGAATGTCTTGTTGGGTTGCACGAGAGTTGTCTATGACAAAAATATTCTCTTCTTTCAGCAACTCTATGGCAGGAAGTTTATCAGGTAAATTTAAAGGCATGAGTTTATATCTATGGTTTAACTTGTTACTGACTACGATTTTAGCGTGTAAAGTTAGCCAAAAAATCAGAGCGGGATAAATATTTTATAAAAGTTTTTATTGATTTAGTCTTCTCCTTTTAACACTTTTAATTACATTTGCGACCGTTTTAAACAAACAGTGCAAAGAAATAAGATTAAAAAGCACCGTGAAGCCAAGCGTGGCATCAGTAATTAGCGTCCAAAAGCGTAAACAACTTTTCCATACGAATTATAGCCCTGCTTTATCCACATTCTCAACACACAACATATTGAAGACTAACCGGGTAAGTGGCGATGCCATCAACCCATAAAAATAATATTATGAAAACTATTTCATCAAAAGGGGTGATCCTTACAACCCTATTCAGCTGCATGGCCTTTTGGAATGCAGCTTGTGTAAACAGTATCGACGAAGATGCAGAGATAGACGTAGCAGAGGGGACTACTCCCATCACCTTCTCCATCAAAATGGAGAAAGAAACGACAAGAGTCACTAATACTACTTTTGAGAAAGGAGACAAGATGGGACTCTTCGCAACTACTGCCTCCGGCTCCATCAAAGGAAAACGATATATCGACAACCTGGCATTAGAATATACAGAAGGTAGCACTCTCACACCAAAGAAAGCCGTTTTTTATCCGGAAGGTGACGTAGCGCTGGACTTTATAAGCTATTACCCCTACCAGCCCGATGGAGTTCCTGCCGGAAGTTCCCTTATACCCGTATCTGTGCAGATAGACCAAAGCAGTGACAAGAACCGTTCACAAAGCGATTTCCTAATCGCAAAGACAGGGGGAATCACCAATAAATCAAAAGCCGTAACACTGGAATTCCAACATAAGCTGTCCAAACTGACCATCACCCTGACTCCCGACGCAAGCAACACCGCTGATAATTTATTGAAAGCCAACCCGAGAATCGTAGCAACCGGACTCAAGACATCCGCCAACTACAACCTGGAAGACGGAACATTCAGCAACCTGGAAGGCACCAAAGACATCGTAGCTTCCGGAGACTGGAAAACCGATAAAGACGGCAAACTTGTCGGAAAAGAAATCATCATCATACCACAAGCCATAGACGGCGACGGACAGTCGTTCATCATGGAGTGGAACGGACGTATATACAGTTGCGCAATACCAAGTGTAGAAATGGGAAGCAGCATGCAATGCCCCATCAACATATCGACCATGCAAAGCAACAGCAATGTACTGAGCAGCTTTGCCGGGAAAATCAAAGAATGGACAAACATAGACCCGATGGAAACCGATAATACAGAAGATTATACCGCTGTACATATCTCAGCACTTTCTTTTTCCCAATCCAACGTCTACAGAATTTATCATGAAGGAACACCCGTAGCCGAAGTCTGCAAAGAATACCTTACCGACCCGCTGACTTCCAGAGCCATCGTTGCCTATCCGGTGACAGAGAACGAAAAGACCGATTTGAGTAACGGAATCATTCTGCAACTTACAGACCGCAACGACATGATTTGTGGAGGAAAAATCAGCTGGAATACGGACGACTATGGATTCACTTACACTGAAGGAGATGCCACCTCCATAGACAAGTTTTACATAGACGACGCCCACAATCTGTCCCTGAAGAAACCGAAAAATGCTGTCAAAGTAAATATTGCCAGCCACACCCTGCTGGATATCAGAAAAGGAATAGCCGATGAATATCCCATCACCAAAATCGGAAGACAATATTGGATGAGAGAAGAACTGCGTGCAACAACCTATCAGGACGGAACCGCACTGAAAAAACAGATCGATCTGGGGAAAGACAAAGCCGGATATTATAAACCGGATAAATACAATATTTATTTTTACAATGGAGAAGCCATATTAGGAGGTGAACTGACACCCGACGGCTGGAAGATTCCATCGGACAATGACTGGGAAGAACTAAAGAAATACATCGGTGATGCCGCCCTACTTAAAGCCGGAGAATGGCAGACAATGATATCAGGAGAAGTAGTTCCTGTTAATAACTATGCGCAGTTTAGTGCTTTCCCTGTAGGGATGTGGTATAATAAAGAGCATAACAGCCCTTACAAGATGACAGCTTTCTGGAGTTGGGACAAGGCAAAGAATACGCTTTCAGAGAAAACAGTGTACTTTCTCGGTGAAAGCAATGAGTTCGTTCAAAGCACGGCACATGTCAGCAATAAAGACTATTATAAGGCTCTTTCCATCCGCTGTATAAAAGAATAACCATCAATTTCGGCGTTTTTCATTTCTTTTTCGTATTTTTGTTCCCAATGTGCAAGTTTCTTGCCAATCGGACAAAGATAACGAAAAAGAAATGAGAGTAATCGACCTGATAAACAGTAACGAAAAAACAGCTTTTTCCTTTGAAATACTGCCGCCGCTGAAAGGAACCGGCATCGAAAAGCTGTATCAAACCATAGATACATTACGGGAATTCGATCCCAAATACATCAATATCACCACGCACCGCAGCGAATATGTGTACCAGGATCTGGGCAACGGATTGTTCCGGCGAAACCGCTTGCGCCGCCGCCCCGGTACGGTTGCCGTAGCTGCCGCCATTCAAAACAAGTACGATATCACAGTAGTGCCCCACATCCTTTGCAGCGGTTTCAGCCGCGAAGAGACCGAATACGTACTGCTCGACCTGCAATTCCTCAACATCACCGACCTGCTGGTGCTGCGTGGAGACAAAGCCAAACACGAGTCCGTGTTTACTCCCGAAGGCGACGGTTATTACCACGCCATCGAACTGCAAGAACAAATCAACAACTTCAATAAAGGTATTTTCGTCGACGGCTCCGAGATGAAGGTCACCAATACGCCGTTCTCTTATGGCGTGGCCTGCTACCCGGAAAAGCATGAGGAGGCTCCAAACATCGATACAGACATCTACTGGCTGAAAAAGAAAATGGAGATGGGTGCGGAATACGCAGTAACCCAACTCTTCTACGATAACCGGAAATATTTCGACTTCGTGGAGCGTGCCCGCCAAGCCGGCGTCACCATTCCCATCATACCGGGCATCAAGCCTTTCAAGAAACTGTCGCAACTCAGCATGATACCCAAAACTTTCAAGGTAGACCTGCCCGAGGAGCTGACAATAGAAGCCATGAAATGCAAGACCGATGCGGAAGCACAGCAGGTAGGCATCGAATGGTGCGTGCAACAATGCAAAGAGCTCATAGCGCACGGTGTGCCCAGTCTGCACTTCTATTCCGTAGGAGCCACAGACAGCATCAAGGAAGTTGCCAAACAGATTTATTAAACAGAAAACAAAAATCGTGATAGGATTTAAAGATGTAATAGGACAAGAAGCAGCCAAACAAAGGCTGATACAAGAAGTGCAGGAAGGTCGCATCCCGCATGCACAACTGTTCTGCGGTCCGGCTGGCGTGGGCAAACTCCCGCTGGTACTGGCTTATGCCCGTTACATTTGCTGCCCCAACCGCACGGAGACAGATGCTTGCGGCACGTGTCCCTCTTGTGTGAAGTGGAACAAGCTGGTGCACCCCGACGTACATTTCGTATTCCCGATTGTAAAAAGCGCCAAGGGAAAGAAGGAAGTATGCGACGATTACATCACCAACTGGCGGCACCTGGTGCTGGGCAGCCCTTATTTCGGCCTCAACCACTGGCTGAACGAAATGGACGCCGAGAACGGGCAAGCCATCATCTATGCCAAAGAAAGTGACGAGATAACGCGCAAGCTCAGCCTGAAATCCAGCGAAGGCGGCTATAAAATAACCATCGTGTGGCTGCCGGAGAAGATGCACGAAGTTTGTGCCAACAAGCTGCTCAAGCTGTTGGAAGAGCCCCCCGAGAAGACCGTATTCCTGCTCGTCTCCGAAGCTCCCGAAATGATACTGCCCACCATCCTCAGCCGTACGCAGCGGTTCAATATCCCCAAGATAGAAGAAGCGGACGTGGCCGCAGCCTTGCAGCAGAAGTTCGGCGTACAGCCCGCAGACAGCGAAGCCATTGCCCACCTGGCAAACGGCAACTTCATCAAAGCATTGGAGACCATCCACCTGAACGAAGAGAACGAACTGTTCTTCAACCTGTTCGTCAGCCTGATGCGCCTCTCCTACCAGCGCAAGATACGGGAAATGAAACAATGGAGCGAGCAACTGGCCGGCATGGGACGCGAACGGCAGAAGAACTTCCTGGAGTACTGCCAGCGCATGATACGCGAGAACTTCATCTACAACCTGCACTGCAAAGAGATGAACTACATGACGCTACCCGAACAGAACTTCGCCACCCGCTTCGCCCCCTTCGTCAACGAACGGAACGTGATGGGCATCATGGACGAGTTGAGCGAAGCCCAAAGACACATTGAGCAGAACGTGAATGCCCGCATGGTATTCTTCGACTTCTCACTGAAAATGATTGTATTATTAAAACAATAGATATAAAGAAATGGAATTCAAACTACATAACGGAAGCGGATGTCTCTGCTGCAAAAGTTGCGGCAGGCAGGACAAGCAACTGAACACCTACGACTGGCTGGCCGACATACCGGGCAATGCCGATGAAAGCGACCTGGTGGAAGTGCAGTTCAAGAACACCCGCAAGGGATATTACCGCAACAGCAATAAGATACCCGTAGAGAAAGGCGACATCGTTGCCGTAGAAGCTACTCCCGGACACGACATCGGTGTGGTGACGCTGACGGGCCGACTCGTGCCGCTGCAAATGCGGAAAGCCAACATCAAGTCGGAAACAGATATCAAGCGCATCTACCGCAAAGCAAAACCGGTGGACATGGACAAGTACAACGAAGCCAAAGCCCGCGAGCACTCCACCATGATACGCGCCCGCCAGATAGCCCTGAACCTGAATCTCAACATGAAGATCGGAGACGTAGAGTATCAGGGAGACGGCAACAAAGCCATCTTCTACTATATTGCCGACGAGCGTGTAGACTTCCGCCAACTGATCAAGGTGCTGGCCGAAGCCTTCCATGTGCGTATCGAAATGAAGCAGATCGGCGCCCGCCAGGAAGCGGGACGCATCGGCGGTATCGGTCCCTGCGGCCGCGAGCTATGCTGCGCCACCTGGATGACTTCATTCGTATCGGTATCTACCAGCGCCGCCCGCTTCCAGGACATTTCACTGAACCCGCAGAAGCTGGCCGGACAATGTGCCAAACTGAAATGCTGCCTCAACTACGAAGTAGACTGCTATGTGGAAGCACAAAAGCGTCTGCCTTCCCGTGAGATAGAGCTGGAAACCAAAGACGGCGTCTTCTACTTCTTCAAAGCCGATATCCTAAGTAACCAGATTACCTACTCAAGCGACAAAAACATACCTGCCAACCTGGTAACCATCAGCAGCCGGCGTGCCTTCGAGATTATCGGACAGAACAAACGCGGCATCAAGCCCGACAGTCTGACCGAAGAAACCCAGCGTCCCGAACCCAAGAAGCCGATAGACCTGCTGGAACAGGAAAGCCTCACCCGCTTCGACCGCAGCCGCGGCAGAGGCAGAAACAGTGGTGAAAATAATGGCGGAAACAATAGCAGCAACGGCAACCGCAATAAGAAAAAGAAGAAAAGCAATCCAGACCGTCCGCAAGGAGGCGAGCAGCAATCCAGGCCAAGAGAGCAAAAAGAACCGAGGGAACCGAGAGCACAAAGGGAACCGAGGGAAGCAAGAGAGCCAAGAGAACCAAGGGAGCCAAGACAAGGAGAACAGAGACGAGAGCCGCGACAAGGTGGCGAACGTTCGCAACGGAACAACAACCGCCGTCCTCCGCGCAATAACAATCCCAAACCTCAAGGAGAAAGACCAGCCCCCAATGAGAAGCCTGCTCAAGAATAGAAACTTTGGTCTGAAAAGTATTATCCTGCTGTTCGTTGCAAGTGCATTGAGTGCTTGCAACGAGCAGACAGTGTATCATGTCTTCCAATCCATCCCCACCGAAGGTTGGCAGCGGGAAGATACACTCTGCTTCAGTGCAGAAGTCCCCGATTCACTTACTTACTACAAGCTGTCCGTCGAAATCCGAAACCGGAACAACTATCCTTATCAAAACATCAACCTCTCCGTCAGTTGTACTGCCCCCGACGGAAAGAGTCTCCCTGCAGACACCCTGCAACTCATCCTGGCAGATAAAGAAGGTATATGGAAAGGAGACGGCTGGGGCGGCCTGTACCAATCTGCATTTCCGGCAGGAAGCGTACAAATAGACAAGCCGGGTACATATCTCTTCAAAGTAGCCTACACCCTACCGGACGAAACACTGCCCGGAATCAATGATATCGGCATCAAATTAGATCGATAGAAACCTCTGTAAATAAAGCCATTACAGTTTCCTACGGTAGGAAACGAGCGTTTCTGCCCGCGGAAACGGCAGTTTCTCCTAATGGGAACGAGCGTTTCTCCTAATGGGAACGCCAGTTTCTCCTTATGGGAACGCGCGTTCCCCTATATGGAAACGGGAGTGCCTCCATAAGAAAAGAAATCAAGTCCTTTAGATTCTACGATTACGCCCTGCATCAATCCGCAGGAAGATAAAGAGCAAGATGGTAAAGCCCCAAAGTGAAGACCCGCCATAACTGAAGAAAGGCAACGGAATGCCGATAACCGGCGTCAGCCCCAGCACCATGCCGATATTAATGAAGAGATGGAACAGGAAAATGCTGAGTACCGAATACCCATACACCCGCCCGAAGGTAGAAGGCTGCCGCTCCGCCACGGCAACAAGACGCAATATCAGGATAAGGAACAGCAGCAATACAGCCGCGGAACCTATGAAGCCTTCCTCCTCGCCCACCGTACAGAAGATAAAGTCCGTATCTTGTTCCGGCACATACTTCAGCTTCGTCTGCGTACCGTTCAGAAAGCCCTTGCCGGTCAGTCCGCCGGAACCGATGGCAATCTTGGATTGGTTGACGTTATATCCGGCACCTGCCAAGTCCTCTTCCATACCCAGCACCACCTCGATACGTATCTGCTGATGCGGCTCCAGCACTTTATTAAAGAAATAATCACTGGAATAAAGAAACCCTATCGAACCAAGAGCGAACAGCCCCACCAGCAAGTACGTAGAACTGCGCTCGCTCAGCGAAAGGAAAATAAGATAGCCGATCACCACCACGCACAGCCCCCACTGCACCCACACCAAATTGAAAGGAACCGCATACTCCGAAATCAGATAGGCAACGAGCAACACGGCCAACGACCCGCCTATAATATTCCGCGTAGGCCCCCAACGTTTCTTGTATACCCACACCATGCCCCCGGCAAACAGCAGCACCATCAGCAGTACCGCAAACTCACCGATAGGCGTCGGAGTATCTGCAATCATCACCTCATCGAAGCGGATGCCCACCACAAAATAGACCACCGCACAAATGCCGGAGAACAGCACTACTCCCGGCATACCTTCCCGATAGAGCATCAGAAAGAAGGCAGCATACACTAACGCCGAACCGGTCTCCCGCTGCATGATAATCAGCAGCATAGGCAGCAGAATGAGGAACGCCAGCATAACGGCATTCTTCCAGTTCTTCATCGTGAAGGAATAGGCACTCATATACTTGGCCAGCGCCAGGGCCGTGGCAAACTTGGCAAACTCCGCCGGCTGCAAACTCACCGGCCCCAGGATGAGCCACGAACGCGACCCTTTCGTATCGGGCGCAATGAATATGGTGACAAGCAACAGAAGCATCAGCCCTATATATATAAGGTATGCAAACATATCATAGATAGTATCGTCCAGCATCAGCAGTACGAAACCAAGGCCGAAGGAACATATAATCCAGACAAACTGCTTGCCGGCACGGGTCGAGAAGTCCAGGAAGTCACGGTCGCCGTAATCGTAACTTGCCCCGCAGATGCTGAACCAGCCGAATACAATCAGTATCAGGTAAACGACAATCGTCACCCAATCCAATGATTTCCATATACTATCTCTACGCATCTGTTTATCTACTATTTAATTGTTAATTGTCAATTATCAACTGTCAATTGTTTATTATCGTTCTTCGTCGCCATAGAGGATTACCCGGTTGCTATATTCCTCTGCACGTACCTCATTCTCCGGCGACAGCTTTCCATGCAAGTACTGGTCCATCATAATGGCACCGATAGGCACCCCATAAGTCGCCCCGAAACCACCGTTCTCCACATATACCGCAATGGCTATCTTCGGATCGTTCATCGGTGCAAACCCCATGAAGACGGAATGGTCCTTCCCACGGTTCTGCGCCGTACCCGTCTTTCCGCATGCCTCCACGCCGGGCAGGAAAGTACCCACCAGGCGGCAAGTGGCACTACCCGTACTTCCGGTGACGGCAGCGCGCATGCCTTTCACCACTTCTTCGTAATATTCGCGGTCGATGGTGGGATAGCGCGGCGTGCGGTAGAGGCTGTCCAGTTCATTGTCCTGTATCTCCTTTACGATATGCGGCGTGATGAAGTGCCCGCGGTTGGCAATGGTTGCTCCCAGATTGGCTATCTGCAGCGGGGTGGCGGTAATCTCGCCCTGCCCGATGGCAATACTGATAACCGTCAGTCCGTTCCAGGAACCCCGGTAGGGTTTATCATAGAATTTGGCATTCGGAATAAAACCACGCTGCTCACCCGGAAGGTCTACACCGAGTTTATAGCCGAAGCCTTGTGACACCATGTGGTCTTTCCACACCGTAATGGCATTCTGCGGCGAACCATATTTCTTGTCACCGAACATACGGAACAGTCCCCAGCAGAAATAAGAGTTGCAAGACGTGGCAATGGCGGGTATCAATGACAATGGCGAACCGTGCCCGTGACACCCCACATGCAGGCTTCCGTAGTTGAATCCATGCGCACAAGGGAAAGCCGGATAGTCTTCATGGATAATCCCCTCCTGAAGGAAGGTCAGCGCCTGGGCAGTCTTGAAAGTAGACCCCGGTGGATATGCCCCCATAATAGCACGGTTCAGCAAAGGCTTCCGCTTGTCCATCTGCAACAGACGGTGATTCTTGCCCCGCTGACGTCCGATCATCAGATGAGGGTCGAAGGAGGGTGAGGAAACCATGCAGAGAATCTCTCCCGTGGCCGGTTCGATGGCTACGATTGCACCGATTTTGTTCTTCAGCAGACGCTCGCCCAGCATCTGCAGTTCGATGTCGAGCCCCAAGGTCAGGTTCTTGCCCGGCACGGAAGGACGGTCCAGTTGCCCGTCCATATAGCGCCCTTGAATGCGCCCATGTGCATCGCGAAGCAGTATCTCTACCCCCTTTTCTCCACGAAGATACTTTTCGTAGGATTTCTCGATACCTTGCTTGCCGATATAGTCACCACGGATGTAGTAATCGTCATTTTCGATTTCCCGCTTGGACACCTCGCCGATATCTCCCAATGCATGTCCGGCAGAGTTGTAGGTATATTGCCGGATGGTACGCCGCTGGATGTAGAAGCCGGGGAACTTGAAGAGTTTCTCCTGAAACACCCCGCACTCTTCGGCAGAGAGTTGCGTCATAAACGTCTGATGCGTGTATTTTGAATAACCGGGGTTCATCCAGCGGTTCCTGACGTCCTTCATCCGCTTCTCGAACTGCTCCATAGTGATGTTCAGAGCGTTGCAGAAGTCGAGTGTATCCAGTTGTGTCACTTCCCGCGGCACAAAAGTAATGTCGTAAGCCGGTTGATTGAAGACCAGCAACTTGCCGTTGCGGTCGTAGATAGCCCCTCGCGAAGGGTACTGTATCTTATTCAGAAAAGCATTACTGTCCGCATTCTTTTTGTAATCATCCGTCATGATTTGCAAGTCGAACAACCGGAGCATGTAAAGGAGGACGATGACCACAGCCGCCGCCCCTATCACATATTTACGCTTCTCCAGTACATAATCTTTTGCCATTACTCAACCCCCATCAATCACTTTATCATCCTATCACTCTATCACTTTATCACCCTATCACTTCTTCCTCATCCCCTCCACCGCCATGATGCAGACTACGGTGAGCAACGTGCTTGCCACAATTCTCAGCAGCAGCGTGCCCATGTGGGCAAAGGAGAAGAATTCAATGGTAAGCAACACTCCATGATGCACAAAGACACTGACAACCAGGTATTTCAAGAAAGGAGAAACACCCATTGTACGAATAGAGGGCACAATGCTTTCCAGTGTATCGCGAGGCACGAACAGCCGCAGGAAAGTGGGACGCAGGAAAGCCAGCAACACCGTAGCCGCCGCATTCATGCCCGGAGTGTCCGAGAAGACATCCACCGCCAGTCCCAGGCAGAATGCCCATAGCATCAATGCATTGCGGGGAGTGTCCGATTCGAATTTCAATATCAGGTAAATGTATAGAAACGGAGTGGCATATCCTGCTATATGCACATTGTTCAGTATCAGCACTTGCAACAGTACCAAACCAATAAACCACCCTATTTTATGCAGATAATTGATTACCAATTTCTTTTAGATTTTACTGTTTTCAACTGAAATTACTTATCACTTCAAATCTTTGTCATTTTCCAGCGCCTTCTGCTCCTCTTGTCCGCTACGCGATATGACGCGCACATTACTCACCTTTCCAAAGTCCGTAGCCAGCTTTATCTTCAACAGGTACGAAAGCCCGTCGTGCGAGTCGGACATATCATCTACCGTACCTACCAAAACACCTTCGGGAAATACCGTAGAATAACCACTGGTCACCACCGTGTCTCCCAGGTTGAATTCGGCATGACGGGGCAAGTCCTTCAGATAAGCGAAACGCGAATCGCCTCCCTCCCACTTCAGATAACCGAAATAATCACTGCCCACAATCTTGCAACTGATACTGGACTTACTGTTCAGCAACGGAATGACCAGTGAATAATTGGGAGAGGTTTTATACACAATACCTACCACGCCATTGGCATCCACCACCCCCATCTCGGGACGGATACCTGTCGAAGTGCCACGGTCCAGGGTAATGTAGTTGTCTGCCCGGTTCAGACTATTCTTTATGACGTTCGCCTTGAATATCCGATACTGGTCGGTAGCAAGCCGCTCCAGGCTATAAAGCCTTGCAGAGTCCACTCCCTTCTCCTTCAATGTGTTCTCCAGAGAAGCTACCCGCTGTTCCAGCCACATGTTGCGGTCCAGCAAATCTTCGTTGACGGACTTCAAGTGGAAATAAGAACTGATGCCGCCCGAAATCTCATAAACCTTCCCCGCCACTCCGTTGGCAGAAGTGAAATACACACTCTGCTGATAATGGTTGAAGCGAAACAATAAAACAAAACTGGCCACCTCTAACAGCAGAAAGAGGAACCAGTAATTGTATTTAATAAGGAAGTTCAGTAAATTTCGCATACGCCGGTATTATCTCATCAGGAATGAGAAGCGGTCGACGTTCTTCAATGCTACGCCCGTACCTTTGGCAACAGCATGCAAGGGGTCTTCCGCAATGTGGAACGGTATGTTGATTTTGTCTGTCAGACGCTTGTCCAGTCCGCGGAGCAGAGCACCGCCACCTGCCAGATAGATGCCATTGTGTACAATGTCGGCATACAGTTCGGGAGGTGTGTTCTCCAGTGCATTCAGGATAGCCGTCTCAATCTTGGAGATAGACTTTTCCAGACAGTGAGCCACTTCCTGATAGCATACCGGCACTTCCATGGGCAATGCCGTAATACGGTTCGGACCATGAACGATGTAATCTTCGGGAGCATCTTCACCCAGTTCGGTCAAGGCAGCACCTACATTGATTTTAATACGTTCGGCCATACGTTCGCTGACCTTTACATTGTGCTGACGGCTCATGTACTCCTGAATATCGGCAGTCAGGTCGTCACCGGCAATGCGGATGGAGTTGTTTGCCACGATACCTCCCAAGGAGATAACGGCAATTTCAGTTGAACCACCACCTATATCTACAATCATGTTACCCTCCGGTGCCTCTACGTCGATGCCGATACCGATGGCAGCAGCCATGGGTTCGAAAATCAGGTAAACATCACGTCCGCCGGCATGTTCGGCAGAGTCGCGTACAGCACGCAGCTCTACTTCGGTACTTCCCGAAGGAACACCGATTACCATACGGAGTGAAGGAGAGAAGAGACGGTTACGGTTGTTCACCATCTTGATAAGTCCGCGTATCATCTGCTCGCAAGCATAGAAGTCGGCAATTACACCGTCGCGCAGCGGACGGATGGTACGTATGTTTTCGTGGGTCTTTTCGTGCATCATCTTTGCCTTGTCGCCCACGGCAATCATCTTGTCAGTACGACGATCCAGCGCCACTACCGAAGGCTCATCCACCACAATCTTACCGTTTGTGGTGATGATGGTATTGGCTGTGCCAAGGTCCATCGCTATTTCTTGTGTGAAAGAGAATAATCCCATTGTTTAATTGAATATTAATGTTTAAAATGACGGAATCCGGTAATTACCATTGCCATGTCATGCTCGTTGCAATACTCAAACGAAAGTTCATCTTTGATGCTTCCGCCCGGCTGGATAACGGCAGTTATGCCTTCGTTGCCTGCAATCTCCACACAATCGGGGAAGGGGAAGAAAGCATCGCTGGCCATTACGGCGCCATTCAGGTCGAAGCCGAAGTTCTTGGCTTTCTCGATGGCTTGCTTCAAGGCATCTACGCGGCTGGTCTGGCCTACACCGCTTGCCAGCAATTGCTTGCCTTTTGCCAGTACAATCGCATTGGACTTGCTGTTCTTCACAATCTTGTTGGCAAAGAGCATGTCTTCTATTTCTTCAGCCGTAGGAGCTTTGGTAGTTACGGTCTTCAGTTCTTCGGGAGTTTCTACCTTGAGGTCGCGGTCCTGTACCAGCACACCGTTCAGCAAAGAACGGAATTGCTTCTTGGGCAGGGCAGCCTGCTTGCGAACCAGAATAATACGGTTCTTCTTCTGACCGAGGATTTCCAGTGCATCCACATCATAGTCAGGAGCAATGATCACCTCAAAGAATATCTTGTTGATCTCTTCGGCAGCCTCTTTGTCTATCACGCCGTTGGTGATAAGCACACCACCGAAAGCCGATACCGGGTCTCCGGCAAGTGCATCGTTCCAAGCATCCAGCACCGTAAGGCGGGAAGCCAGGCCGCAAGCGTTGTTATGTTTCAGTATGGCAAAGGTCAGATCGTCGAATTCGTCTATCAAATCAACGGCAGCGTTGATATCCAGCAAATTATTGTAAGAGATTTCCTTACCATGAATCTGATCGAACATGGTGTCGATGTTGCCATAGAAATAACCTTTCTGATGCGGGTTTTCACCGTAACGCAAAGTCTTCTGATTATTGGCAGAGCAACGGAAAGCAGAGCCTTCTTCACCATCGAAGTAGTTGAAGATAGCCGAGTCGTAGTGAGAGGAAACAGAGAAAGCCTCTTTGGCAAACCAGCGGCGTTCTTCGAGGGAAGTAACGGCACCATGCTCCATCAGCATATCGCGGAGCGGCTGATACTGGGCTTGCGAAGCGACGATCACCACATCGTTGTAATTCTTGGCAGCGGCACGAATCAGTGAGATACCGCCTATATCGATCTTCTCGATGATGGCCGGTTCGTCGGCACCGCTGGCAACGGTTGCTTCAAACGGGTATAAGTCGACGATAACGAGGTCTATTTCGGGAATTTCATATTTGGCAATTTGTTGCATGTCTTGTTCCAGTCCGCGGCGGCAGAGAATACCTCCGAATATTTTCGGATGCAGGGTCTTTACACGGCCACCCAGGATGGAAGGGTATGTAGTAAGGTCTTCCACCGCCTTGCAGGGATAACCTAAAGATTCTATAAATTGACGGGTTCCACCGGTCGACAGGAACTCTACACCTTCTTCGTGCAGTTTGGTTATGATTTCGTCCAAACCTTCCTTATGGTAGACGGATACCAGAGCTGTTTTGATTCTTTTTGTTTCAGACATGGATTTGCGTATTAAAAGTATGCGTATATTAGAATTTGATGCGCAAAGTTACAAATTTTGTTTATTCGCACATACATTCATACACAATAAATTAGGTATAATTAAAAAAGGCAGGGAAAGATGATAAAAAGAGAGAGGGTGCCGAAGCCGAAATTAGCTTTGACACCCTCTCTTAAAAGCAGTATCGTTTTCTGCTTACCAGATAGAAACTCGTTTTTCTACCGGCAAGAACATTGGATCTTTTTCCGTAATATTGAATGCTTCGTACCAAGCACCGATTTGTGGCAGAGCACCGTCTACACGCCACTTGCCCAGTGAATGAACATCACTCTTCGTACGGTTCAATACCTCTTCGGGACGGATATTGTTGGCCCATACGCCTGCGTAGGCCAGGAAGAAACGCTGTTCGGGTGTGAAGCCGTCTTTATCTTGCAACGGAGCGGCGGCAGTGGCTTTCTTGAATGCCTGGTAAGACACCTGCAAACCACCATGGTCCGCGATGTTTTCGCCTAATGTCATACGTCCGTTTCCGTATACTCCCGGTGCAACTTCAATGCTATCAAAGAAATTCACCATTACCTGTGCACGCTCATCAAACCTCTTGGCATCTTCTTCCGTCCACCAATCTTTCAGATTGCCGTCTTTATCGTATTGGCGACCCTGGTCATCGAATCCATGCGTCATTTCATGTCCGATAACAACACCGATAGCACCGTAGTTGAATGCATCGTCCGCATTCATATCGAAGAACGGATATTGCAGGATACCGGCGGGGAAACAGATCTCATTGGTAGTAGGATTATAATAAGCATTCACGGTCTGCGGAGTCATGAACCATTCATCTTTGTCTACCGGTTTGCCGGCTTTGGCAATCATCTCGGCATGATTCCACTCATTGGCACGTTCGGCATTTGCCCAGTAAGAATCATCTTTGACTTCCAGCGTAGAGTAGTCTTTCCATTTATCAGGATATCCGATTTTCACGTGGAAGGTAGCCAGTTTTTCCAATGCTTTCACTTTGGTGGAATCTCCCATCCAGCTCAAGTTTTGAATACGTTCTCCCAAACTTTCCTGCAGGTTCTTCACCAAAGTCACCATACGTTCTTTGGCAGCTGCTGGGAAATATTTCTCCACATACATTTGGCCGACAGCTTCACCCAAAGCAGAGCTTACAGTACCGACAGCTCTCTTCCAGCGTGGTTGCATTTCCTGAGTACCGCTCATGGTGCGATCATAAAAATCGAAGTTCTGTTCAGCCATTGCATCATTCAAGCAACTTGCAGCAGCATCGATCAACTTCCATTGCAAATAGAGGCTTTGTTGTTCGATGGGCAAAGTATTCAGAATATCGGCAGCAGCTTTCAAGGAAGCAGGCTGGCCTACAATAATTTCTTTTACATCCTTTAATCCCAAAGCAGACAGATAAGCATCCCAGTCGAAAGTGGGATAATTCTTCTTCAACTCTTCCATGCTCATCTTGTTATAGTTAGCATGAGGATCGCGCAACTCCGTACGGGAACGGAATGCTTTAGCAAGACGTGTTTCCACATCCATCACTACCTCCATGCCCTTCTTGGCAGTAGCCTCATCAAAGCCTGCCAACTGATACATCTTCTGTACATGCGTACGGAAGGCATCGCGGATTTTAGAAGTAGCTTCGTCGTTTTCCAGATAATATTCGCGTTCACCCATACTCAAGCCCGTCTGATAAGACTGCACAGCATTCATGTCGCTGTTCATATCATCGGCACCTACACCGACATAAAAGTAGGATACAATGCCCTTTTTCTGCAAGTTTCCAAGCAAGGCATAAAGTTCTTTGGTATCTTTCAGAGCTGCCAGTTGGTCGAGTTCAGCCTTAATTGGAGCCACGCCCTCCTTATTCAGTTTCACGCTGTCCATTACAATTTTGTAGAGGTCGCCTATCTTCTGTGCTATGCTCCCTGCCTCGTGCTGGGTAGCAGACAGTTCTTCAATCAGTTCCTGAATCTGCTTGCGGTTGTTTTCTGCAAGAATAGTGAAGGAACCATACTGTGAATACTCGCCCGGTATCGGATTGTTCTGCATCCAACCGCCACAGGCATATTGATAAAAGTCGGTTCCGGGAAGAGCCGTTGTGTCAAGATTGGCAAGCTGGATGCCGGCAGTAAATTCTGCCTGCTTCTTGCCGGTGCTGCAGGATGCTGCCAACAGGCAGAATGCTGCGATGGGTAAAAAATGAAATGCTCTCATACTTATATTAATTAAATTGATACCATAAAGTAACGCCCTTATTCCATCACGCGTTTTTAAGTTCTTCCAGTTCCACCGAAGCCGCATCCCATTCCTCCATCACTCGGTCCAACTGGGTTTTCAGCTTCTGATGTTGTTCATAAAGAGACATATCCGAAGCGCCTTCCGGGGTAGCCATCCTGGATTCCAGTATGGCGATGGCCGATTCGGTCTGTTCTATTTCCGCTTCGCAATCTGCCACCCGGCGTTCCAGCTTCTTCAGTTTCTTATTAAGTTCTTTCTGGGCTTCGTAAGACAATTTGTTCTCCGAAGGCAGTGCATCCGTGTCAGCAGCTTTAGTGCCGACAGGCGAAGCCGAGAGAGACGGAGCTTTCTGCAATTCATTCAGGTTCTCGATCTGCTTCTTTTGCAGAAATTCGTAGATGCCGCCAAGGTGTTCTTTCACCAAGCCGCCACCAAACTCATATACTTTAGTCGCCAGCCCGTCCAGGAAATCACGGTCATGGCTCACAATTATCACAGTACCGTCAAAATCACGTATCGCATCTTTCAGTATGTCCTTAGAACGCATATCGAGATGATTCGTAGGTTCATCCAGAATCAGGAAGTTTACCGGTTCGAGCAACAGTTTTATCATGGCAAGGCGAGTACGTTCTCCACCGGACAACACCTTTACTTTCTTGTCCGAAGCCTCACCGCCAAACATGAAAGCACCGAGGATATCGCGTATCTTCGTACGGATATCTCCCACGGCCACACGGTCAATCGTATCAAACACCGTCAAGTTCTCGTCCAACAGTTGCGCCTGGTTTTGTGCGAAATAGCCGATCTGTACGTTATGTCCCAAAGTCAGCTTGCCGGTATAGTCCGTAATTTCGTCCATGATACACTTCACAAGGGTAGATTTACCCTCGCCGTTCTTGCCTACAAAGGCAATCTTCTCACCGCGGTTTATCGTCAGATTCACATCGTGGAAGATTACATGACTGCCGTAAGCCTTGGCCACATCCTCACAAATCACAGGATAATTACCACTACGGCTGCTGCAAACAAACTTCAATCTCAGTGCCGAGTTATCTTCCTCGTCCACTTCGATGCGCTCTATCTTCTCCAACTGCTTGATGCGGCTCTGCACCTGCACGGCCTTGGTAGCTTTATAGCGGAAACGCTCAATGAAGGCTTCGGTATCTTCTATCTGCTTTTGCTGATTCTCGTAAGCACGCAATTGCTGCTCCCGGCGCTCCTTGCGCAGTACGACAAATTCATCGTACTTCACTTTGTAGTCGTAAATACGCCCGCAAGTGATTTCAATGGTACGGGTGGTGACATTGTTCAGGAAAGCACGGTCGTGGCTCACCAGCACCACTGCATTGGCACGCGTGGCAAGGAAGTTTTCCAACCACTGAATACTTTCGATATCGAGGTGGTTCGTCGGTTCGTCCAGAAGCAGAACATCGGGACGGCGCAACAGCAGCTTGGCAAGCTCGATACGCATACGCCAGCCACCGGAAAACTCGGAAGTAGAACGGTCAAAATCTTCGCGGCTGAAGCCCAACCCTTGAAGAGTACGTTCTATTTCGGCACGATAGTTCGTACCGCCCATCATCAGGAAACGTTCATTCTCGTGCGTAAAGCGGTCGATAAGTTTCTGGTAATCCTCACTGTCGTAGTCGGTACGCTCTGCAAGCTGTTGGTTCATACGCTCTATATCGGCCTGCATCTCAAAGATATGCTCAAAAGCAAGCTCAGCCTCTTCCATCACGGTACGCTCATCACTGAGTATCATCACCTGGGGCAGATAGCCGATAGTGCATTCGCGGGGTACGGCTATAACGCCGGCCGTAGGCTGCTGTAAACCAGCCAATATCTTGAGCATGGTAGATTTGCCCGCACCATTCTTACCCACCAGGGCAATGCGGTCTTTCTTGTTGATAACGTAAGAGACGTCTTCGAACAGAGGCGTAGCATTGAATTCTACCTTCAGTCCTTCTACAGATATCATAGTGTCAGCGATTTTATCATTTAGGACTGCAAAGATAACGAATTCCAACCGTATATAATGAGAAAAACACGATAAATCTATCAATACATCTATCCTGCCACATCCAACGGCAACGTCACTGTAAAACAGGTACCTTCGTTTTCTTTGGAAACAACCGTTATATTGCCATTCAGATGTTCGATAATATTTTTACAGATAGGCAATCCCAGCCCTGTGCCCTGGATAAAAGAATCTCCTTTATAGAAACGTTCGAAGATATGAGAGAGCACCTCTTCCGACATCCCTTTTCCGGTATCTCTCACAAACACCTCTACCGTGCCGGGGCACTCCTGCCTGCATCCCAAGCAAATGCATCCTTCATGCGTAAACTTTACAGCATTGTTTATCAGGTTGTTCACAACCTGCCCCAGCCGTGCCGGATCTGTATGGAGCAAAGGAAGGTATTCCGGCAAATCCAATATCATCTCCACACCCTTCGGCATATTCATCTTCTGTGATTTAGCAATATCATTGAGCACCATGTCCAAGGAGACATCCTGCAAATGAAACTCCATTGTATCCGACTCAATCTTGGACAAGTCGAGAATATCCGAAATCAAGACCATCAGCAGCTGACTGTTCTTTTCTATCAGAGAAGAAAATTCATTGATTTCTTCAGCACTCAACTCCTCCACCTCGGAGGCCAGCAGAGTGGAGAATCCCACAATCGCATTGAGCGGTGTACGTATCTCATGGCTCATATTGGCAAGGAACATACTCTTCAACTGGTCGCTGCGCTGGGCTTTCTGTAAAGCTTCATTCAGGCGGGCTTCCGTATCCTTATACTTTTGCGTACTCATGCAGATGCCGATGACGCGAAAAGGCAAGTCGGCCAATTGCCCTACATAGGTAGACTGTACCTCGAACCATTCGTAAGTTCCATCTTGCCGGCGCAAGCGATAAGGTATCAGATTCTCATTCAGCTTGCCCTCCAACTGTGAAGCCAAAGCACCGATAACGGTATCTACATCATCGGGATGGAGATAGTTGATAAACTCTTCGGTAGTCAGCGTATAGTCCTTGGTCGGTATTCCCAAATATTCAAAGTAGCGGGGATCAATAACCATCAGATCCCTGTCCATATCATACGACCACTGGAAAATCTGCATCCGGTTCAAAGCAATATTCAACAGACGTGTGCGGGTACGTTCTTCAAGCACATTCCGATAGTACAGTACCACCCTGGACAGTTTTTTATCCCTATAGATACCCGCCAGCGAGCCTTCTATCAGGAAACGTATTTTACGCTGCGGCTCACAGATAAAACTATTGGCGGAGAATGTCGTCACAGGTTCCCTGCCTTCCTGTATCTTCTGCAAGAAACGGGGCAATACATTTTCCTTATCTTGTATCACTTCCAGCACAGAAGCAAGGTCCTTGCCTATCAAAGCCTCCGCGTGCTTTTGCTGCAGGTCTTCAACAGCCTGCTTGTTAATGCGGTCGATACGTCCTTTCGCATCGGCAACGACAATGCCCACCGGCCACGAATCGAACAATTGTTCCGCTACCGCGTTAACCATCTTTTCAGCTTCAGGATACAACTTGGCATGCATACGGAAAATATATATACACAGCCCGACAATGACAGCCAACAAAATGATAATAAGTACTATATAAAGATTAACATCTTCTATAAGTAAAGGATAAATAACAAAAGTACCAGTGTACATAAATCAATGCTTATTCGTATTACTTAGATCCAAGAACTCCTAAAAAACCTGCACCGCACAACATGGCAAGCATAGACAAGCAAAGGTCGGGCTAATACACTTATAAGACAACTTATCGACAGAAAAACAACATTCTATTAATGTTGTTATATATTCCATTATTTACATATTTATTTTATTTAACACACAAAGTCTATGCGCAGCAGTGAAATTAACGATTTTTTCTGTGAATATACGCCAATATCTTTCAATTTTGTAAATTGAAAGAGGATTAACACATGAGTATACCCAAGTTCGACATAAGTGCAGATTTCATTGCTTACATCAACGTCACCACCAATGACTTGAGACAGCGATTAGAACAATCGCATCGTACCCAGGCGTGCATCTTTGCCTTGTGCCGCAAAGGAGTCCTGAAAATAACTATAAACCTAAACCAATACCGCATCGGCCCGAACGACCTTATAGCCATTCCGGCCGGTTCGTTAGTCCAGATCACAGCCATGTCCGACGATGTACTGCTGCACATCATCATGTATTCCCAGCAGCTCATACAAAGTGCCGATATGGTAAAGAATATGGTAGAAAAACTTCATCTCATTGAAAACAATAACGTTATACCTTTACCTAAAATTCCATTTCAACTCTATGAAGAAATGTTCACACTACAAGCACACCTATATAAAGAAGTGGGCAATTTATTAAGCCACTCCACTTTACAAATGTTGTTAGGCCTTACATTGCAAGGCGTATCCGAACTTTGTCCGAAACAAGTTGAAGTCAAGGAGTTTCCAGGCAGCAAGCATTTCCAGCAATACCGTACTTTCCTCCAGATGGTACATGCCGACTACACCCGGGAACACCAAGTGAACTACTACGCTAAAGAAATGAAAATGCAACCGGCTGCCCTCTGCCGACTCGTCAAGAAGGAGTCGGGGCAAACAGCGATGGAAATTATCAACCATACGCTTATTATGGATGCCAAGACGCAACTCCGCACCAGTAGCACACCGGTGAAGGATATTGCCATGAGCCTGGGATTCAACAATGCAGCCTTCTTCAACAAGTTCTTCAAGCACCACGTAGGGATGACTCCACAGACGTTTCGGAAGGGCTACACCCTTTAGGTGCCAGGGCTACACCCTTTGCTCCGGATGGCTACACCATCCGGGGTAAAGGGTGTAGCCTTTTTAAGAGGGATCACTCTTCGTGTGTAGACTGCCATGCCTCCCGCTTCATCAATCTCCGAATAGCTTTATAAGTAGGGTGTATTGCATTCTGCGGACGCACCTTGCTTTCATTCAACAGAAACATCAGAATACAGAATAATCCCAATAGCGTCAGCCAGCCGAATATCTCTTTCATCGACACCATAAGCGCCTGTTGCTGCACAGCACCGTACAACTGTCCGAGAGGAATGTGCGCAGCAAGTGGATTCACATGATCGAGATTTGCTCCCAGCAGCATAGCATTCCGCCTTACGGTAAATTTCAATATTTCGTTTAAGACAGCCGTACCCAGTACACCGCCGAATGCTGCACTGACAAATCCTTGTACGCTCACTGCCTGAAAGAAATTCTCAAACGGTACGCGCGACAACGAAGTGAGAAAGCAGATGGCAATAATCACATATCCGAAGCCACGCAGGAAGACAGGTATCACCAATGCCGATTTAGGCAGATTATAGTCGATGGTGAAATAAAACATCATCAAATACCCCACGATGGACGTAAAAGCAATCAATGTCATTACCTTATACCGCCATTTCCGCAAAGCAAAAGTCTGATAGGTGAACAAGGCACCCGTCACAATGCCAAGCAATACTACCCAATTCAACGAAACCGTATTCAGCGAGTCATAACCAAGAATACCTTCCAGATAAATATGCTCCAGCAAGTGTGACGGTGCAAGCAGGAAATCTATCAGTATGTAGAGAAGGAATGGCAACCACACCATACGATAACGAAAGGTACGGAGTGCGATGAACGGATGCCGGATGAACGACGCACGCCAGATA
This sequence comes from Bacteroides sp. GD17, assembly GCF_038448625.1. NCBI lineage: Bacteria > Pseudomonadati > Bacteroidota > Bacteroidia > Bacteroidales > Bacteroidaceae > Bacteroides > Bacteroides sp. GD17. The sequence continues at coordinate 88,289 of NZ_JBCEZS010000011.1, read as the reverse complement.
TTGAGCAACAATATAACCAAACCTGCCAACGTAGCCATACCGATGTAGTCGGACTCATACCAATCGTAATGATCGCCGTAGAGGCAGACGAAAATAATGCAGAGCACAATCAGTCCCCACAGCAACGCCCCCAACCAGTCGATGCCGTACAAAGGCAAACGATGCAGCACACGGATATTGCGGAAAAGCAACATCACCAGCAGCATCACCAACCCCAGCAGCCCGATAATGAACCAATGCATATACTCCCATTTCGAAAAATAAGAAACATAAATCGTGGCAAGCCCCGAAAGTTGAATGCAACTATTCACCAGCAGATAAATAAAGCAGAAAAAAATGGAAAGGTCACGCTTTGGCGTAAGCCACAATTGTATCGTCGAGTTGCATTCAAAAGTAGCCCACATCCGAAAGAAGCCCGAAATGAAACATACCCCCACCAGCAACGGCACACAATCCGTATGCACACAAATCAGATTGCAGATGACAAGCGCAATGCAGCACGTCATGAAAGCCACCTTCGAGGTAAACTGGAACTTCAAGCGGAACATGATGGCAAACGTCAGCGCCATGCCTACCATAGAAGCATAACCTGCCATCATAATGTCCTCCTGCATCAGTGCCAGCGAACCAACCATCTCGCCGGCTGCAGCCATATAGATGCCACCCGAAAACTGGAAGACAATAACCATAAAGATAATAATCCACGGCTTCCATTTCTCCGGGACGAAATCGCGGATAGCGGGAATTGAAAAAGGTCCTGATTCGTGCATGATATCAATAGATTACTTCACACTCCACATTCATACCGGCACAAAGCCGCTTCATGTCCTCGGGACGGTTGTCCGCAGCAAACTCTATGCGGACAGGGATGCGCTGCTCCACTTTCACAAAGTTACCTGCAGAGTTATCTTGCGGAAGCAACGAAAAGCTGGCTCCCGTAGCTTTTGCCAGAGATTGCACGACTCCTCTGAAGGTCACACCGGGGATGGCGTCCACCTCAATCTCTACAGGTTGCCCCACTTGGATATGAGCCGTTTGCGTTTCCTTATAGTTGGCTATTATCCAGCGGTCATTAGCATCCACCACGTCGACAAGAGTTTGCCCTGGTTGTATCAGCTGCCCTTCCTGGATATTCTTGCGCCCGGTGGTTCCGTCGCAGGGAGCCAGGATAACCGTGTAAGAGAGATTCAGCCTTGCCAATGCCCGTGCAGCTTCGGCAAGCTGGATGCCGGCAACAGTCTGGTCGAGGCGTTGCGTCTGCTCCTGCTTCACCAAAGTGGTGGAATGCTTCTGACGAAGCAAAACCTCATAACGCGCCTTCAGGGCATCGTAATTTGTCTTCACACCATCGTATTGCTGGCGAGTCACAGCTTCCTGTTCAAAGAGATTTTTATAGCGGATGTACTCCCGCTCTGCATTCTCCATGCGAATGCGAGCCTCTTCGATCGTAGCATCCGATACGGAGATATTGTTCTGCGTCGTATTTATAGTAGTCGCCATGGCCGACTTGCCGGACAAGGCATTCTGATAATCAGCCTCTGCCTGTGCCAGGCGGAAACGAAACTCAGTATCCTCTATCAAAGCCAGCGTGTCGCCCTTGCGCACCGCCTGGTTTTCGTCAAAACGAATTTCTTTGATGAAACCTTGTACACGGGAGTTCACGGGTACGATGAGTTGCTTTACCTGCGCATTGTCTGTGTATTCCACATTACCCAAATGTACAAAACGGGAACTCACCCAAACTATACCTATTATAATAAGGGTAATGACGACGATGTTATAGATTAATTTCTTAGTCTTGTGCTTCATTGCTTTCTATATTTAAATTGATTAATAATTCGGATTACAAGTCTCCTACTGACTTCTTCAGTTTGAAGTAGTTAAAAAGAATATTGATACGTGCGTTCGCTACTTGCAGTTCAGCGCTCAGTTTGGAGTTGCTGGCATCAAGCATGTCCGTAATCAGTGCCAGTTCGTGCAGATAACGGTTGCGGATAACATCGTAGTTCTGATTGGCCAGTTCCAGGCTCTTCATCTGCGTGTCGAAAACGGTGAACGACTCACCAAAACGCACATAGGCCGCTTTGACCTCGGTCTGCACATTCTCCTCGAGCAGGCGTTTGCCTTCCACAGCCCGCTGCGTAGCAATCTTCGCCCGACGGATGTTCTTTCCCGACTGATAGATAGAAGCAATGTTGAACTTCACCCCTACCCCGACATACCAATAATTCAGGTTCTTGTCAATGGGCGGTACCTCAATAGTTATCGGCCCATCCAGCAGATTCGCAGCAAACAAGGCTACAGAGGGTAAACGTTCCGACTTTGCCAGTTTCTCGCCATGCCGGGACTGCTCGATGCCCAGTTCCGCCTGCTTCAATGCCGGAAGCCGGCCGGCAGCGGTTTCCTGCCATTCCATTTCCGGAGAGACAAGCGGGAGATTGCCAAGTATGCAGGTATCAATGCCGATAACCGTTTCCTGCGGTAGTCCTAATGTAGTGACAAGCTGGTTGTTGATGATAATCTGAGTATTTTCAATCTGCGTCAGCGCCAGCTCCAGCGATTTCAGTTGAAGTTCGTAACGGGTGATATCGTTCTTCAAGGCAAGACCCTCTTTCTCTTTAGCCGTGATGTCAGCCAGCAGACGTTTGGTTTGTTCTATATTCTGTTTATACACCTCGGCCTGATTGCATAATTTATATAGCTCCAAATAATTGCCTACCAGCAAGAAATGGATATCCTGGCGATTCTTATCCTTATCCAACTGAGCTACTTGCTGACGGAGCTTGGCAATAGCAATGTTGCTTGTGATGGCACCGCCGGCATAGAGCACCTGTGAGGCTTCGATAGCGAAGTTATTCCCAAAATGCGGCATAGGCGCATTCTCACCATCCGAGAAGTCACGGTCGGAAATCCAGGCATCACCCAGATAGCTGGCAGAAAGAGAGACGTCGATTGAAGGCAACAAAGCGTTCTTTGCCACTTTCACTGCTTGCCCGGCTTCCTTTTCCGCCAGATCAAAGGTCCGGATACTGCGGCTATTCTTATCAGCCAGTTCAAACATCTGCTCGATGCTCAGCACACACTTCGATATCGTCTGAGCCGAGACGCAGACCGAACTGCCCATTCCTAAAAGAAAGAACAGGACTTTCGTTATTTTCCTCATACTAATACCTATATTATATATTATAATTACGTTTCTTCTAAATGGGAATTTAGCGCGCGCAAGCGTACTTGCCCCTTCCCAAAACCGGCTGCAAAGGTCGGCAAAAAGCCCTGCCGCCCGAAATTCCAAATTGAACAAAATTGGTTTTATTTGTACCAACCAAAGGTTTTAAGTACCTTTGTGCAAAGATTCAAGCAGAAGATCAGGACATGAAACAAACCGTTCACATCAAAAGCATCAGCGACTTTGTAGAAGGAAATACAGAAGATATACGCAGGAAGATAAACTGCATGGAAGTCAATGCCAACGGTGTTGACCGGCATCTGTCTACTCCCGTATTTTTCAAGGCAGCAGTCTGCATTTTGGTTTTATCTGGAACAGCCCGGGCAAACATCAATCACAAGCAACATCCGGTAGACGCCCGTACCACTCTTGTACTTTCTGCCTCCCACCTCTTCTATTTCGAGGATTACAGTACGGATTTCAACTGCCTCTGCCTCCTGGTCGGCAAAGAGTTCATGGAAGATATGGACTCTACCGATATGATTTACAAACGGATAAGATACGGCGTAAAACTATACAACAATCCTATACTTGCTATGAGCGATACAGACTTCTCCCTCCTCACCGCAAGAATAACCGCCATCGACCAGGCAATAAGCAACACCACCCACCGACACTACAAAGACATGATACTAAACACCCTCTTCGCCTTCTACCTCGACCTGAGCAACATCATCGACCAAAGAAGCGAATGCAACGATGACCCCAACCTGACACGCCATGAAAGCATCATCAAGTCCTTCATCGAACTGCTGACGGAGCATTACCGCCAAGAGCACAAAGTAGATTTTTATGCTTCCAAGCTGAACCTCTCCGCCCATTACCTCACCTTAATCGTAAAGCGCATTACCGGACAAAGCGTCTGCGACTTCATCTTCGAGATGCTCTACAGCGATGCCCGCAATCTGCTGACCTGCTCGCAACTCTCCATACAAGAGATCACCGCCACCCTGCACTTCTCCGACCAATCTTCCTTCGGCAAGTTCTTTAAACGCCGGGCAGGAATTTCGCCCATCGATTATCGCAAGGAGAAAGAAGTCAGATGATGATGCGGCTACCATCTGCCAATAAGCCGCAAATTTTGCGGCTTAAATCATATTTTTAACCGCAAACAAGGTAGAACTTCTTCTTTCCAGTAAACATTCTCTGTTCAAGCCTTGCGAACGGATATTCACAAGGCTTGAATATGTATTCGCGCTGTGCGAATACATATCCGCAAGGCATAAACGGAGTTTTAGAACAATTATGCCCGATTCCTACCTTCTTCCTACCCGGTTCTTACCCGAGTCTTATCCGGTTCTTGTAAATTCCCACTCTATAGACAAGAAGAAGACAGGGAGAAGGGACGAATTAGAAGAGAAATAGAACAAAATCAGAAAGGAGTATCTTACTATAAATACCCATTTATCCTTCGCAGCGGATTGAACAAAGAAAAAACAAACCCGTTTCAATTCAGGTTCTCAAACAAATTACCTATATTTGCAGAAACATTAAAGCACGCAAAACATGGGTAGATTTATAAATCCGTTTACCGACTACGGTTTCAAGAAAATATTCGGCCAAGAAATATCAAAAGACTTATTGATAGACTTCTTAAATGACTTGCTGGTAGGGGAACGGGTGATAACAGATCTCACATTTTTGAATAACGAACAACTGCCTCAATACGATGAGGGACGAGGACTGATTTACGACATTTATTGCAGTACGGACACTGGTGAAAAGATCATTGTGGAGATGCAAAACAAGTCGCAAACGAATTTTAAGGAACGGGCGCTTTATTATTTGTCCAATGCCATTGTGCAGCAGGCAAAGCCTGGTACGGAATGGAAGTTTAGCGTAAAGGCAGTGTACGGTGTGTTCTTTATGAACTTTCTGTTCAGTGAGAACGTTAAGTTCCGTACGGATGTGATTCTTGCCGACCGTGATACGGGCGAGTTGTTCTGCGACCGGATACGGCCGATATTTATTGCGTTACCTCTATTCGATAAGGAAGAGGAGGAATGTGAAACAGATTTTGAACGTTGGATATATACATTGAAGAATATGGAGACACTGAAACGAATGCCGTTCAAGGCACGCAAGGCAGTCTTCGAAAAACTGGAAGACATTGTCGATGTAGCTTCTCTTAGCAAAGAGGAGCAGGAACGCTATCAGAATAGCGTGAATGTGTACCGCACAAATTTGTGTGTATTGGATGCTGCGGAAAAAGAAGGAATAGAGAAAGGAATAGAAATTGGTGAAAAAAGGGGAAAAGCAGAAGAGCGCTTGAACAATGCCCGTAAAATGAAAGAAGCAGGGATAGCTTGTACACTCATTTCTCAAATCACCGGATTAAGTGCTGAAGAAATTAATGCCCTTTAATAATTACAAATACGTTGAAACTATCTATCGTGGAGGATATTCTGTCGTGACAATTACTCTAACTTAACAATAAGTCACCAATAATTCACTATATTTGCCTCAATAGTTTAATAATAGGCTATAAAGCAAGACAAACAAACAACCTCATGGACAAGCCTTTTCTGACATATCGCGTCGGTCCGCATATATTCCGCATTGCCAACGGTTCTACCATAGACATTGCGGAAACACTACCTGCGCTCTCACCATTTGTCGAATCGATGCAGACAAATGAACAGCCCATCTTCGAGCTCTATCTGGAAGATGCACATAAAGCAATGCCGGCAGATAACAACGCTGCTGACATCGGCTTTGACTGGGAAGACGCACACTGCGTCATCCGCCCACTGGCAGACAAGGCATACCTTGTAGCCATTACGCCACGAAATGCAGAAGTTCCTTACTGCATGGAGTGTACCGACAATTTCCATCATTGCACCGCATACCTGTCCACCGGCAGCAAAGCTACAGAGGAAAGTGCCGAACAGAGAAATACAAAAAGTTTTATCCTCAACAACTTCCTGATGATGCTCTATGCCTTTAATGCCATACAACACTGTACCTTGCTGATGCATGCTTCGGTAGTAGTGAACAAGGACAAAGGATATATTTTCCTCGGGAAAAGCGGTACAGGGAAAAGCACACATACTTCGTTATGGTTGGAACATATCGAGGGCAGTCACCTGCTGAATGACGACAATCCGATAGTACATATAGAGTGCCTCACCGACAAAATCACAGTCTACGGCTCACCATGGAGCGGGAAAACACCCTGCTATCGGAACGAATCTGCCCCTGTCGGCGCATTTGTCCGCCTGGAGCAGGCACCGCAGAACGAAATACGTTTAGAAAAAACAGTACACGCCTTTGCATCCTTGTTGCCTTCCTGCTCTTACCTGAGACAAGATAAAGAGATGTATGCAAAAGTAGTGCGGGTAGTAACCTGCATTGCATCCCACGCGCGGGTTTTCCATCTGAAATGCCTGCCTGATAAAACAGCAGCAGAACTCGCATGGAACGCCATCCGGTAAGAACAGTTGCACAGTCATAAATTCCAATGAAGAAAAGCATCCCTAATGAAATACTGCTTCCCGAAGTAGCCCGACTGATAGAAGAAGGGCATACGGCGACCATCATCGTCCGGGGAAACAGCATGAACCCATTTCTGGTGGACCGCCGCGACCGGGTTACTTTAGGCAGCTTTACTCCAGAGGACCTGCAACCCGGTGCCACTGTACTGGCACGTGATACAACGGGGCGCATCGTTTTTCACCGCATCATCAGTCGCAAAGACGACACCTTGATACTACAAGGCGACGGTAACCTTGCACAGACAGAAGAGACTTCCATCGACCAAGTGATGGGGCTGATGACAGAAGCCATACGGAAAGAAAAGCGATACTCTGCCCAGAGCAAGGCATGGAGGCGATATTCTTACTGGTGGCTGAAGCTAAAGCCCTTGCGCCGCTGGTTACTGGCAATATTCAGACGAATCTAAAAACAATTAATAAAACTACAGAATCATGAGAATCAAAGAAGGACTTTTCCTACACAAGATAGCTGAAGAATGCATTGTGATGCAAGACGGTTCCTCCAACATCGACTTCAGCAATATTATCAACCTGAACCCTACCGCAGCCTTTCTGTGGACGGAGATTGAGCATCAGGAGTTCGACACCGACAGATTAGTGCAGATACTGACCGAACACTACGACGTGACGGAGGAACAGGCATACAAAGATGCCGAAGAGTTCATTAAGCACCTGCAAGAAGCCGGAGTGGCATATTAAAAAGTATGCAAAGCAAAAAGCTGAAATACATTTGGGAAGTCTCCGCCGGACAGCGTGGAAGGATTCTGCTGAGTTGCTTTACCGGCACCTTGGGAGTAGCTTTTGCGCTTGCTTTTATCTACGCCTCCAAGCAGGTGATAGATATTGCAACCGGAGTAACCGGCGGCAACATGATGCACGCAGCCATCCTTACCATCGCCCTGCTCATAGTACAGCTTCTTTGCGGCGCCGCCGATACCTGGATAAGCACCCGTATGCAGATAGAAACGGGGAATGCATTGCGCCACCGCCTCTTTTCCCGGTTACTGCAAAGCCGCTGGAACGAGTTGGAGCGTTTTCATACCGGCGATGTAGTGAACCGCGTGGAGCAGGATACGTCTGCCATTGTCAGTTTGTTGACTTCCTCGGTACCTGCATTTATCGTCACGAGCATACAGTTGTTGGCTGCTTTCCTCTTCTTCTGCTTCCTCGATCCCTCACTGCCTTGGCTTATTGTGGCCATTCTTCCCGTTTTCCTGTTGGGTAGTCGCTTCTACATGCGCCGCATGAAACGCTACACGCATGATATACGCCATAGCGACAGCCGAATCCAGTCCGTCATCCAGGAGAGCCTGCAACACCGCACAGTAATCAAAACCCTGGAACAGAGCGACCGCCACATCGACAAGCTCGATGACTTACAGGATGTGCTTCGCAATCAGGTCATGGGGCGCACCCGCTTCTCGCTGACTGCCCGCATGTTCGTTGCTTTCGCCTTTTCCGGAGGATATCTCATTGCATTTCTTTGGGGAGCCGTACGCCTCAGCACAGGCAGCATTACTTTCGGTACAATGACTGCCTTCCTGCAACTGGTAGGAAAAGTGCAACGTCCCGTTCTCGACCTCTCACGCCTGATACCCTCGGTAGTCAATGCCCTCACCGCCATAGACCGGTTGCTGGAGCTCGAAGCTCTTCCTGCCGAAACCAGTGGCGAAAGCATCCTCTTCCCTACTACTCCGGATTTGGAGCTGAAAGACGTCACCTTCGGTTATACCCCTGGCGACCGCCCTGTCTTCAGTCATTTCTCCTGTCGTTTTCCTGCCGGAAGCTGCACTGCTGTAGTAGGAGAAACGGGCAGAGGCAAAACAACTCTCATCCGCCTGCTGCTCGCCCTTGCCAGCCCGCAAAAAGGGGAAATAATACTTATAGCGCAGCCCTCATCCACAATGATCAACAGTCAATTATCAACTGTTGAAGTGTCTCCGCAAACCCGAAGCAACTTTGTCTACGTCCCCCAAGGCAACACTCTTTTCAGCGGTACCATCCGCGATAATCTGCTGATGGGCAATCCACAAGCTACTGACGAAGCCATGCACCAAGCCTTGCGCACTGCCACCGCTGATTTTGTATTCCAGCTTCCTGACGGAATAGACTCTCCCCTCAACGAGCAAGGCGGCGGCCTCAGCGAAGGGCAAGCCCAACGCATAGCCATCGCCCGTGCATTGCTTCGTCCCGGTAATATCCTGCTGCTGGACGAAGCCACCTCTGCCCTCGATCCCGAGACGGAGCACCAGCTAATAAAAAACCTGCGCAGAAACTGCGCAGGCAAAACATTTATCTTCGTCACTCACCACCCGGCAGTGGCCGAGGCATGCGAGGCGGTGGTCAGACTCTGATTTATTCTTTAGAACAACTTGGCAGGATATTCACCTGCATCCACCAATGCCTGGATCTTATTTACCACATCCTGACGGTCTTCGGGATAAGTAACACCAAACCATTTGCTGGTAGTGTCGAGCACTTCACAGGTTGCGATACCGTCGGTAATCAATTTATCAACCATCAACGGAATGAAGAATTCGCTCTTCAGGTTCTCCATATTCTTGGGATCGCTGAGGAAAGTCTTGAAGAATTCTTCGCTATATGCAAAGTAATCGGGAGTAAAGCCCCAGAAGTTCATGCTCACCGGAGTTGTTTCGGGAGTAGCTGTCCATTCACCGTTATCGTCGATATACTTCACTTCACCGTCCATGCGTTGAATCTTGGTACGCTCTACAACAGAAGTCAGCAGATTGTTGGCATCTGTTCCGCAAAGACCGCGAGATACAGTACCGCTTTCGCTCAACGTATTGCCGATACGGAAACCTACCATAGAATAAACGTTCTTTGAGCCCTCGGGCAGTGCAGAAAGGAATTTACCCATCGTCTGGAAAGAATCGCGACCGTAGAAGTCGTCGCAGTTGATAACTGCAAACGGTTCGTGGATAACGTCGGCACCCATCATTACGGCATGGTTGGTTCCCCACGGTTTAGTACGGCCTTCGGGGCAAGTGAAGCCTTCGGGAAGGTCGTCGATAGACTGGAACACCAGTTCGCACGGGATGTGACCTTCGTATTTAGAAATAATCTTATCGCGGAAGTCCTGCTCAAAGTCTTTGCGGATAACGAAAACGAGCTTACCGAAACCGGCATTGATAGCATCGTAAATAGAGTAATCCATAATAGTTTCGCCATTGGGACCCAGTCCGTCCAATTGTTTCAAGCCACCGTAACGGCTGCCCATACCGGCTGCCAGTAAGAATAAAGTTGGTTTCATATTAGTTATTATTTAAAAAGGTTAGTGTATCACATTGATTACGGTTGCAAATGTACTAAAATTTACGTCTCATAAGAGGGAGATTTAGTTCATTCTTTACCACTATTCATTCAAAAACGTACATTTAGAACGGATAACCAATAGCAAAATGCCAGGCCAGGCCATCTTTGAACTTAGGAATATTGTAGTATCCCGATTTCCCGGTATCATACGGGTCATGCAAACCTATACCCAGGTCCAGACGGAAAACAAGGAAATCGAGGTCGTAGCGCAAGCCCGTTCCCGTGCCAAGAGCTATCTGCTTCGGGAAATTCCTCAAAGTAAGCTCACCGTTCGGGCGACTTTCATCCTTACGCATCAGCCACACATTACCGGCATCCAAGAACAACGCCCCATGCAAGTCACCGATAATGCGGAAGCGGTATTCTATATTCGCCTCCATACGGATATCACCGACATGATTGATATAAGTGTATTTCTCTCCATCATTGGGCGGATAGCCACCAGGACCGATACTGCGCGCCGAGAAGGCCCGCACACTGTTGGCACCACCGATATAGAACTGTTCGGTATAAGGCGCAACATTCATGTTTCCATAAGACCAGATTACACCACCTGCAATGCGCGAAGCTATCATCTGGTTCTTGTCTATCCGATAATGGTACCGGAACTCCGAATTCAACTTCAGGAACTGGGCAAAGGGTACACCGAACAGTTTCTTCTCCTTTTCACTGAAAGGCTTCCCGAAAATACGATAAATGGCAGAAGTGATATTACCAGCCGATGCAACCGTAGTCTGCCACCAGATGGGATTGCGCTTGCCACGAAGGGAGGCATTGTCATACGTATAAGTATATTCCATAGCAGGAATAAACTGGTTACGCAAACTGACATAAAGCGCCGGATTTTTAGCCTGCAGAGTATCAAACGCTGCCGTAGGATTGCGCAGCACGTTAAACGTCAACCGGAAAGGAGTAATACTATGCTTCACGGTAGGCTTAGGTTGGAAATCGTATGTAGCATTTCCACCGAAAGCCAGCAGCTTGTAATACTTGGCACGGTTCATCTGGTCGATGTACAGGCGGAAAGTCGTTGTTGCCGGGAAGTCGTATTCGCGGTCGCCCATACGGGGAAAGACGATGCGCGGGAACATGAGCGAGGTAGAGACACCCATCTCATAACTGTTCATCAGGGAAGAGCGGTCTTTGCCTGTCTGCCATTCGTAGGAGCCGTTCACTTTGACATTCCAGCTCTCGCCACCGCCAAAGACATTGTTCTTGGTCACGGTGAAGGCAGCACCCGGCCCCGTCTGGTTGTTACTCTTCATGGTGACGTTAAAGTCCAGTTCGGCATCGTATGGTTTGTCGAGGGCGGCAACGATCCTCATATCGAGCGTATCGGAAACAAACGCCGTGTCGCGCGGCACATATTGCATCTCGGCATACCGGAAAATGCCGACATTGGCGAGGCGCTCCTGCACGCGAGTCTGACGATACAAACTGTACATGCTCTGCATGGAACGCTGGCGGGAGATACCTGCACTGTCCTGCACCTGGCGTTTCCGGCGATAGCCTTGATAGTTCAGCCAGCGGTAAAGCATATTCGGACGTACGCCCAACTTATTGTAATAGTGAATAGAAAGTCCTTTGTAGTCGATGCTGTCATTCGGTTCTTCTCCCTGCTTGCCAAGAAGATAGAAAGAACGATTGCCTACATAGAAGGGCTTCTCGGCAACTTCCGGCATATTTGGGATAGGAATCAGGCGCATATAGACGTGTCCTCCGGGCACCATCGTTGTGTCCGCCTGGTAAGTCAGATAGTCGGGACGGAAATAGTAGCAACCCACATTGCGCAACAAGGTACTGATACGGGTACGTTCCCCGTCGAGATCGGTTACGTTGAACTGTTCGCCCGGACTGATAAGCGAATGTCTCCGCCCCAGCTCCATGATACGCGTAGTACGCTGGTTGAAGCCACGGTAATACACCGTATCTATGAAATAAGGATTGCGCATGTTCACTGTATATTGCAGTTTAGCTTTCAAAGAGTCCTTCGGGTCTATAAAGGTCTGGTGGCTCACCGTGCCGTTGAAGTAGCCATAATCGCGCAGCAAGTTGGTAGCAGCCTTCTGACGAATATCAGGGTTCACGGTAGACAGCAGTACCGGAGTAGCGGCGAACCGGTTGAATATCCATTTGCCAAGGCCTTTCTCGTACTTCTGGAAACCGTTGTATATCCACAAGCCAAGGGGGAAAGGATAACGAATGGTGGAACTTCCTAACAAAGAGTTGTTCGGTGCAGTGGCAAGGGCAGCCTCCACCTCTTCCATCGCCACCTCGCCGACGGCAGTCTCACTGCGGTTCAATACAATCATCGGTTTCTGACCGGTATAAAGTATCTCCCCTTCGGGCAAGTGCTTGGTGGTGGAGCATCCTGCCAGAAATAGCATACCTATTATATATAGTATCAATCGTCTCATATCGCTATTCACTTTATCATTGTTCCTCCTCCACAGTTTTCTTTTTCTTCCTGAAGATGAAAAGCTCACTCAGGCGATCCATCTTACGGCGGAGTACGAGGCCGACACCCGTTTCGGTAATCTCCCCATCGAGCACGCTTTCGTAGTTCTTGTTATGGAATACGCGCACATAGCGGGTACCCGACGTATCAAGACGATACTCCAACGAGATATTGTCGATGAAAGATTCTGCATCATTCGTTGCATTGGCACCGGTGGAAACCTTTCCTCCAATCACTATCTGCACACGGTCGTTGAAGAAACGTTGTGAATAGCGGAAGCTGAAATCTTTCTGCGTATCACCGGTCTCGGCAGAGGTGCGGTCTTCTACCCCGACGCTGATGTTGGCACCCTTTATACCTCCGGCAAGAGAATTAATCTGGCTCTGCAGCACACTGTTCAGGGCAGCACCCATCGTCAGGCCTCCGCCTTTGGCGCCACTGTTCAGATAGATGCCGGTGGCAAGCATGGCAATGGCCTGCTTGCTGCGTTCTTCCGCACCCATCGCCTGCAACTCATTCTCTACAGTGGCATCTTCGGGAGCAGAGAGGTCGAAGATCAGGTCGGGCGAATCGAGGCGGTTCTTGATGGAGATGGAGACGTCGAAGTTCACCATGCGCGAACCGTCTCCGTCACCGTCGGCAACAGAGGCACGCATGCGTTCCGTGGCTTTCAGACTCAACACGGGGTTCATGATGTTGCCGCGCCAGTCTACATAACTGCCGGGGTTGAACTGGAATTCCTTCAGCGGGATGATGGGTAATGAATACTTCATGACACCACCCGAAAGGGTATAGCGTCCGGTCAGGTTCATATCACCTTGCGGAGTGTATTGCAGGTTCAGGTCGCCGCCGCCTTCCAGTTCGATGAACTTACTGCGGTCGGGACTCAGGTCGGCACGCAGGCGCACCGCATCGTCGATGTGGACGGACATGTACATTTCCAGACCACCCAAGGACATGGCCGGACCATCGTCTTCTTTCACCGAAGTGGTATCGGTGAAGGAAGTAAAGGTAACCAATCCTTCGAGGCGGTCTTCTACCGTCAACGGAGAATCGGTCAGCACGTAGGTTACGTTCGTATTGCCCAGCAGGTTCATGTTTCCGCGCATGGTCAGTCCGTCGAGCGGGCCACGCACGGTAGCACGAAGGTCGACGAAGACTTTTCCGTAGACCAGACTCTCGCGGGTACGGGGGGCATCGAGCAGGGTATAGTTCTCGGCCAGCAGATTAAGGTTGGCAGTGGGGCGTTCCATATTGCGGAAGTCAATGTTTCCGTCAATCGTAAACGGATTCTTACTGGTGGTATAGATGGCAAACTTGTCAAATATCAGTTGGTTATCCTTTATCTGCACGGGACGGTTGTCGAACCAATAACGCGCACCTGCCTGGCGGGCAAAGACTGACACACTGTCCAGCGCAATATCACCGTGCATCTTCGGTTTGTCCATGGAACCGTAAATATACAGTCCGCCGTCAATGTCTCCGGTGAATGCCACCACCTGATCGGGGATAAAGGCATTGGCCATCTTCAACGGGAAATGTTCCAGACGGGTGGTTACTTCCAGCGTATCTTTGCCGTTCTTCTGCGTCAGGATGCCGTCGGCAGTCAGTACCTCCTCGTCATCGAAGGTGAAGTAGGTATTGAGATAGTGTGTATTTTTATCACCCGGTAGCCATGTAGCTCCCAAGCCGATATCCCCAACAGGCTGGCGTTCATAAGTCAGCTTGTCGATATTGGCTTCGGCAGATACCTGCAGGGAAGTGGCTGTCTGTATATAGTTGGCTTCGGCGGAGAGTAATCCGGTAAGCCGCGGCATGTAGGGAAGCACATCCGTCAACTCGTCCAGCCGCAGGCGGCTCAATTCTACATTTATATTCTGCAGGGAGACGGTATCTTTCCGGTCGGACTGCATGCGGAAGCAGAGGCCGTCGTCACTGTCCATATCGATATTGGCATAGACACGCATGTTCTTGTGCAGGTAAATCCAGTTGCTGTTGTCCACAAAGTGGAATTTGCGATAGGCTATGATAGGCTCGGCAGGTATTAGATTCAGCAAGACCCCGTTTCCTTTTCCGTGTCCTTCGACCAGCGGACGGGCATTGACACCGAAGAGCACGCCGGTTTTTCCTTTGCCGTCCGTGTAGTCCACTGTAAGTTCTGCGTCTTCGTTGCGTATTTCGCCTGTCAATGTGCTGCGGAATACGAACTGCGGATTCTTCGGTCCGTTGATGACACCGCCCTGCAGACGCATGAGGGCTGTATCCTGCCTTACGCTGAAGAAGATGGTATCGAGTTGCAAGGAGTCCATCCGCAACCCGTGTACAGCGGTGCGGCCGTTGATGCCCCGTGTGGGAGTAAAGCCGAAACGAAGGTTGAAGTCATGGAATGAGATATCTTTCGTTGCCAGGAAGTAGCTAACAGGGTTCTGCTTTCCTGCCGTCAACTGCATGCCTGCCGAGGGGAGCACACGCCGCAAGGCGGCATGGTCCAGACGGCTTTCCTTCAGCTGCTTCATCAGCAAGGCAACGAATTCGTCGGACTGGGTCAGCAGTTTCTTCAAGGTGCTCCGGGCGCGGAAGCGCATGTTCAGGTCGCCGGCATCCAGATTCAGTTTGATGGAGTCGTGGCGTGCTTCTGCCCCCAGATTAAAGGCAAACGGATGTTTCATCGGTTGCGGAGTGAGGCCTAATTTGTGCAAGTCCACTTCTTCTACGTTTACATTCAGCGTACCGTCCAGGTAGCGGCGGTCGAGATGCATGTCGGCATCTCCCTGCATCTTCAGCAACGGGTTGTCACTGGCCAGGCGGACGGTGGCGACGGAAGACTTCAACCCGGCATGCAGGTCTATACCGGAAATGTTCCAATGCCTGTATTGCAGTTCTTTCAAAGAGGCTTCCAGGGCGGCAACGGTTTTATGCGAGGCGATATCCACGCCTTGCCCTTTGGCGGCAACATGGGCGCTCAGGGTGTAGATGGAGTCTTTGGGCAGGAAATGATGCACCTGCAAGGCATTGACGGCAAGGTCGGCATGATAGGCTTCGGTAGAGAGATTATAGGAAGCATCCAGATTCAGGGTGCCTGCTTGCTCCTGCAACTTCAGGGCGGCAGTGCATTGCGGACCGTCCAATCCTACGCGGGCAGCTAGGTTCATGCTGTCGGGTATCACGAGGGAATTGTCGGGGACGGTACCCGAGAGTGCGGTCAGGAAGTTCAGGTTCTGCGTATGCATTTCAAAGTCCATGCTGCCGCTGCGCTTCAGGCTATCGGTCAGGTTCCAAAACTCACCACCGCCACTCAGGGAGAAAGCTCCGGGCAGGTCGGCAGTGAAGCGGGTGATTTGCATTTGTTTCAGATTTCCTTCCGTACCGGCATGGATCACAAGCGGGCGGAACGGATAAGCTTCTTTAAAGGTTTCGGGTAGTCCGCCGGTAAACAGCAGTACGTCCTGCTTGCCGATGCGGGCGCTGAAACGGGCAGTCAGGCGACCGGCAGTAGGGATGTTTATCAGTTCCCAATAGGTTTGCGCGGTGAGGTTCATCTCGCTATGCGGGGTAAGCAACTTCAGGGAGGGGATGCGGATGACTGTGGAGTCGGCAAAGAGACGTCCGGTCAAGGAACTTACACTCAGACCGGAACGTTCGTTCATGGAGAATTCACTGATGACGGCATTCATATTCTTGCCCATGTACATCACGGAATCAATGCCGATGCGGATGTCGCGCAAGGCGATATGCGAAGGATCGAAGCCTTCGACGGGTTTCACGTCAATGCTGTCGGTAGCGACAGGGGTACTGCCTGTATCGTAGTTGAGAGAAGTGCCGGAGAGCAGAAACTTCTTCCAGCCGTAGAACTGGTGTTTCAGGTCGGCGGCAGCATCGGTAATCTTGGCATCGCCCAGATGGGCGGCCAGGCGCATGGAGTCGAGAGGCATCTGCAGGTCTACGGAAACGTTCTTCAATGTCAAGGCATGGAGAGTAACTTTCCAGTTGAGGGCAGTTTCGGTAGTATCTTTGGGAGTCTCGGTGGTATCGGCAAGCAGTACCTGTACGTGGGTGTCGCTAAGTTCGATGTTATTCAGTATGGCGTCTTCCTTACTCAGGTCTATGCCGTGACTTTCGAGAAAGAAACGTCCGAGGACGCCTTTCAGTTGCATGCCTTCTATCAGGTTGGAGGAGTTGACGGCCACTTGTTTCAGGGTGATGTCGTCTACTTCGACGCGCCCCTTCAGCAGGGGCCATGCCTGCACACGGACGTTCAGGCTTTCCATACTCAGCAAAGTGTCGGGATGCTGCACGCCCGCAACGCTATCGGCAGGCTGCACCACCAGCGCGCCGCGCACCAGCAGGTTCAGGGGGAAACGGAGGTCGATACGGTCCACGGAAATGTCCATACCCGTGGCGTCCGATGCCATTGCCGTGGCCTGCTTCCGTATAAAATTCTGTACGGGAGGCACGTAGAGCAATACCATCAGTATTACGAACAGTATAATAGGAGTAAGCAGCACCCAAAGTGCTCTTTTCAACCATTTCTTTCTCATGAAAACTTTATTCAATAGTCAGCGCTTAAACCGCTTTGCAAAGTAAACAAATTCTGATGAGATTTGGTTGACTAAAAGGAGAAAAAGCAAATATAACCTTCGCAGAACCGTTTATCGAATAGAGGTCTGCGCCCAATTGCCGAAGAGACATATCCCTAAGGACTAAGAACTAAGCCCCCACACACCGGGACCGGGCACTTCACACATTAGGACTGAGCACCTCACACTCCTATACCGAGCGCCCAAAACATCCGGGTCTTTTGTCCCAAAACATCCCCATCTTTTCCTCTAAAACATCCGGATCTTTTAGGGTAAAAGATGGGGATGTTTTTTGATAATAGATGGGGAAGTTCAGGGTACTCAGTATATAGGTGAGCCTCCCTCAATCCTAAAGTGATCTATGCTAAGTACTGATGTTACACCCCATAATGTCAAGGCATGACCGCTAGCATATCATCTATCAGCGAAAGAGCCGTCTGTACCTTCAAGCCCATCTCTTCGGAGAACGGGAGGGCACGGGAAGCTTCCAGTTCTTTCAATAGCGCTACGAGTTCCGCAGCTCCTACTAAGGTAAAGACCGGAATCATCTTGTGGGATACCGCAGCGATATCGTCCACGTCCCGGGCTTCCATAGCCTTCAGCAGGCGTTCGGCATTGAGGCGGGTTTCGGAGACAAAGCTCTCGGTGATAGACTTTGCCGCTTCGGGGTCATCGTCGGCAAAGGCAGTAAGGGCAGAGAAATTATAGCCCGAAAGGGAGTCGGGAACAGTGCTCCCGGCAACCGGCAAAGCGTCTCCTGCCACATTCATTTCACGAAGAAGTTCCTGCACCGTGAAGGGTTTGTGCAGGCAACCGGCAAAGCCGTGTGCGGTGAACTCCTCGCGTTGCATGTCGCTACGGGCGGTGACGGCTATTATCGGGATAGTGCGGGCTTGCGGAATGTTCGAAGCACGCAGCAGTTGCAGCAGGTCGAAGCCGTTGATGGCGGGCATCTGCACATCGGTAAGGAGTACGTCGAAGGTATCGGTACGCAAGGCGTCGAGCAGTTCGTCCAGCTGGAGGCAAGAAACGGAAGCGATGCCGCTCTGCTGGAGCATGGCGGCGGTGAGGGTGAGCTGGATGCGGTCGTCATCGATAAGAAGGACGCGGAGAGAAGGGGAAACCGCGGAAGACGCAGAGGCATCGGAAGAACACGGACTTTCTTCTTGCGCGGCAGTATCGGTATGCGTTGCGGGGTCTGCGACTCTTCCTTTTACGGGGAATAGCGGTACCCGTACGGTGAAGGTACTTCCCTTGCCCGGTACACTATCCACATCTATATCGCCTTCGAGCAGCTGCACCAGCATGCGTACGATGGAAAGCCCCAAGCCGAAACCTTCTTTGCCCTGCGCACCGGGCAGACGGGTGAACTCCTGGAAGATGCGTTCACGGTCGGCAGGGTCCATGCCTTTGCCTGTATCGGTTACGGCCACCACCAGCCGACGGTCTTCATAGCGTGCGGTCAGCGTGACGCTGCCTTGGTCGGTAAACTTCACAGCATTGGAAAGCAGGTTGTTGATAATCTGCCGCAGACGCAGCGGGTCGCAGATGAAAGTACCCGACAGTTCGGGGGCGATATCGCAGTTCAGAGTCAGTCCTTTGGCAGCCGTCAACGGTTCGAAGCTGACGTGTATCTCTTCCAGCAAACGCGAAGGATGGAAGGTGACGCGGTTGACTTCCGCCTTGTTCAGGTCGAGGCGGTGGAAGTCGAGCAGGTCTACAACCAGCTTCAGCAGATGCTCCGAAGAGGTTTTCATATTATCCAGGTAGAAGCGCTGGCGCTCGTCCACCGTGAGGCGAGCAAGCAGGTCGGCATAACCCATGATGGAGCCGAGGGGGGCTTTGAAGTCGTGGGTGATGGCAAGCATCAGCTTCTCGCGCGTGGCAAGCAGGTCTTCGGCACGGCGGCGCGCTTCTTCCAGTTCGCGGCGATAGCGGTTGCTGCGGGTGACGTCGCGCCCGATGATGATAAGGAAGAACGCAGAGAGCAATACCGCCCCTATGGCAATGCTGCCGATGATGCGGGCAGAACGACGGCGGACTATCTGCCGGTATTCTGCTTCGGCACGGGCACGCTCCAAGGTTTCTTCTTCATAGTCCTTCAGCAAGCTGTCTATGCGCGCAGTCAGCATTCGGTCAAGACGTTGCAGGTAGCGGTTGCGACGCTGTATAACAGAACTCACCTGCTTCTGCTGCTGAGCCACGGCACGGAGCTTCTCGTGCAGAGAGTCGGTAGGATTGTAGGCTTCGATCACCGTATCGGTAGCAAATTCGAGGGAGGTCTTTACTTGTATGGCAGTATCTTTCTTGGGCGGCACAAACACTTCGCCCAGCCGGCGGAAGAAGCCTTTCTTCTTGGGTTTGGTAACGACGGTATCGCGATGGCTGACGATGCGGTGCTGCACCCGTTGCTGGGTTACGACCGAATCTTGCCGGGCAATAATCTGCTCGATGTCGTTGGTGGAAATCATGCTTTCGTTCGCTTCGCTCAGCGTGCGCAGCATGGTGATGGTATTCGTATCTTTCTCGCGCAGAAGCGCCAGCAGGCTGTCCGTCCACTGCACATCATAGTCATCGGAGCGCGTAAGGTTCTCCATTTCCCGGTGTACAAAGACCAGGGAAAAGAACAATACCGCCAGTAATAACGTATAGCCGACGGCAATCTTCAGTCTGGAAACGTTACTCTTTTCTTCCTTCATCTCGTTTTATATCGGAACCGCAGCCATAGCATCAGGCCCGCGCTGGTCAGTCCGAACGGGAAAGCCATCCAGACGCCTACCAGCCCCCAGCCGAATACAAAGCCGCAGAGATATCCTACGGGCAAAGATATAATAAAATAGGATATAAAGGCTATAATCATCATCGGTTTCACATCCGAGATACCGCGCAGGGCATTGGCAAAGTTTATCTGCAAGCCGTCGCCAAACTGATAGATAAGGAACGGGAAGAACAGGGAAGCCACCAGCGACGACACCTCCACATTGTCCGTAAACCAGCCGCCCACATGACTGCGAAGCGCAAAGACGATGCTCAGCAACACCACCTCCATACAGAGGATGATGTGGAAACCGGCGTATGCCGAACGGCGCACATTCTGTATATCGTTCTGCCCCTTGAAGTTGCTGACGCGAACCGCCACCGCAGCCCCCATACCGTAGAACATCATAAAGGTGAATTGCGAAATAGTCAGCATAATCTGATGCGAGGCAAGCGCCAGCGTCCCCAGCCATCCCACCATGATGGTGCTGAGACTGAAAGAAGCCGTCTCCATCCCCATCTGCAGGCCGACGGGCCAGCCCAGCGCATTGAGTCGTTTGAACATCGGCGTAGACCACCCCAAGCGCATAAAGCCAATCTTATAGCGGATGAAACGTCGGCTGCGGAACACAATCGCCGCAAAGACCACCACCATGACGATACGCGAGAAGAGTGTACTGATGCCGGCACCAAGCAGTCCCATTTCAGGCAAACCGAGCTTTCCGTTGATAAGGATATAGTTTCCTACAATGTTCAGTGCGTTTCCTCCAAGCAGAATCCACATGGCGGTCTTGGTATCGGTGATGCCGTCCGTGAACTGCTTGAAGCCGTTGAACAACATGACAAATACCAGCGAGGCAAGCAACACCAGATAGTAAGGTTTAATTAATGGCATCAGTTCTTCGGGCTGCCCCAGGTGTTCTACATTGAAATAGAGAACAGTCATAACGAGGGTAAGCAATACGGCTACCAGGACATTGGCAACCAGGCTGCACCGCAAAGCTTGTCCGGCTTCGGGGAAACGGCGGTTTCCGTAGTAACCGCCTACAATCGGGGTCAGCCCGTAACTGAAGCCGGTACTGAAAATGATGCAAAGGGTAAAAAGATTGTTCACGAAAGAGGCGGCGCCCAGTTCGGCAGTGCTGTGATGCCCTATCATCAGCGTATCGGCAAAACCGAGGATGATGACACCCAGCTGACCTATAACGATAGGCAACCCCAAAAGGAACAGGGCTTTGTAATGCCCTCCGTATGTCTGTATCAGTTTATTCATTTACTTTTCATATAATACAGCACTGCGCTGTTCTCCTCCCGGAAAGTCCGCTGCGCCACCGTGTGAAGCTGTTCGGCCGTTACGGAACGATATTTTTCCACTTCACGGTCAATGTCTTCCGCCTGCCCCGTCAGTTCATACCAGGCAAGGTTTGTGGCTACATTCAAGTAGTTGATGTTGCCGAATATCTGGGTAGATTCAAACTTGTTCTTTACCTTTTCCAGTTCCTGCTCTCCTACAAGTTCCTGCTTCAGCTCCTCCAACTCCCGGCGGATGCCTGCCTCGGCCTGCTCCAGCGACACACCTGCGGACGGTTTGCCGCTAAACTGCAACAACCCCGCATCCCGCGTACCCGAAATATAGGCATCGAGACTGGCAAAGAGCTTCTGCTCCTGCACCAGTTTGCGGTTCAGCCGGCTGGAACGTCCGTTGCTGAGAATGTCCGACAGAATATCGAATGCATAATAATCTTCTTCTTCGCGGCCGCACATGTGAAAAGCCATGAACAGAGAATCGAGCGGGACATTACGTTCCACCATCAGCCGCCGTTCCTCCGTCTGCACCGGTTCCTGCGGCAACTGCCTCACGGGAACATCTCTCCGGGGAACAGGAGCGAACCATTTCTCAGTCAGCCTAACAGTTTCCTCCCACGAAATGTTTCCGGTGACAGCCAATACTGCATTGTTAGGGGCATAGAAGCGGAAGAAGAAATCCTTCACTTCGTCCAGCGTGGCATTGGCTATGTGCGAAAGTTCCTTGCCGATGGTGGGCCAGCGATAGGGATGCACCTGATAGGCCAAAGGGCGCATCAAGTGTCCTACATCTCCGTAAGGCTGATTCAGGCAGCGTTGCTTGAATTCTTCCATCACCACGCCGCGCTGCACTTCGAGGCTTTGCTCGCTGAAGGCCAGTTCCAGCATACGGTCGGACTCCAGCCAGAAGCCGGTTTCTACGTTGGAACGGGGAACGGTGAGGTAGTAATTGGTTATATCATTGTTTGTCCAGGCGTTATTCTCTCCTCCCGCCTGCTGCAAGGGGGCGTCGTAATCGGGGATATGTACCGAACCGCCGAACATGAGATGCTCAAACAGATGTGCAAAGCCAGTGTGGTCGGGATGTTCATCGCGGGCACCCACGTCGTAAACAATGTTCAGCGCAACCATCTGCGTACTGGTGTCCTCATGGTGCACCAGCCGCAGACCGTTGTCTAAGGTTAGTTTATTAATCTTCATTTACTTTATCACAGTTACCTTCTTGATAACCACATCCTCTTCGGGACGGTCACTGCGGTCAGTCTTCACCTGCTGGATCTTATCGACCACATCCATGCCTTCCAGCACCTCGCCGAATACGGTATATGCACCGTCCAGATGCGGAGTACCGCCTACAGTGGTATAAGCCTTCACCTGCTCCGGCGTAAAGTGGAACTCAGGTTCTCCCGCCACTTGCGCCTCAGCCTGTGCTATCAGCGAGTCTTGCAGATTCATCAGCCCATCCTGATCGTTGTCCTTACGCATCTTGTAGATTTCCTTCATGTGCTTCTGTGCCAACGCATTGAAAGCATCATTCAAACGGTTCTGGTTCATACGCTGCTCCATACCGAGAAGCGTAGAGTCATTGTACACCTTTCCCGTCACAATGTAGAACTGGCAACCGGATGATTCTTTCTTCGGATTCACATCATCGCCCATACGTGCCGCAGAGAGCACACCTTTCTTATGAAAGTACTTCGGATAAACAAACTCGGCAGGAATGGTATAGCCCACATCGCCCGAACCCAGCATCTTGCCCTTCGGAGCATTCTTCGACTCAGGGTCACCTGCCTGAATCATGAAGTCCTTGATGACGCGGTGGAACAGCGTACCTTCGTAAGTGCCGTTCTCAGCCAGTTTGATAAAGTTATCACGATGTTTCGGTGTCTCGTTATACAGTTTTACAACGATATCACCCGCACTTGTTTCAATCTTCAACTTCGTTTCTTGTTCCATGTTTCCATCTTTCTTTTGTCCCGACTTGCAGGCTGTCAAGCCACAAGCCAGTATGGTTAATAATACAATAAGATTCCTCTTCATATTTCTTTTTCATTTAATTTAAGTTTGCAAATATACTAAAATCGGACAAAAGCACTTACCTTTGTCTCATAAAAGAGATAAAAAGCAAAGACTATGAAGTCCATACTAATCGTAGAAGATGATATTACTTACGGCATGATGCTGAAGACATGGCTCGGAAAGAAAGGTTTCCAAGTGTCCTCTGCCAGCAGCATTGCCCGTGCGCAAAAGCATATCGAAGCGGAAAGTGTGGACCTGATACTGTCTGATCTGCGTCTGCCCGACCGCGACGGCATCGATCTGCTGAAGTGGCTCGGAGAACGCGGCCAGTCTATTCCGCTCATCATCATGACGGGATATGCCGATATACAATCGGCCGTGCAAGCCATGAAACTGGGCGCCTGCGACTACATAGCCAAGCCGGTGAACCCGGACGAACTGTTGAAGAAAATGGATGAAGCTTTCAAAGCATCATCTGTTGCCGCCAAACAGATGATGCGTTCGGAGTGCAGCAATGATTCATCCCAAAAGAGTGCAGAAGGCACACATCTCGCTTCCGATTTCCTGGAAGGAGAGAGCGACGCCGCACGGCAGCTCTATAATTATGTAAAACTTGTTGCTCCTACCAACATGTCCGTTCTCATCAACGGGGCCAGCGGTACGGGTAAAGAATATGTAGCCCATCGCATCCATCAACTCAGCAAACGTGCCCAGCAGCCGTTTGTTGCCATAGACTGCGGGGCCATCCCCAAAGAGCTGGCAGCTTCCGAGTTCTTCGGCCACGTGAAAGGCGCCTTCACCGGTGCGCTGACCGACAAGACGGGTGCTTTTGTCGAGGCCAACGGAGGTACTATCTTCCTCGACGAGATAGGAAACCTGAGTTATGAAGTACAGATACAGTTGCTCCGCGCCTTGCAGGAGCGGCAGATACGCCCCGTAGGCTCGAACAAGGAAATCAGTGTGGACGTACGCCTGGTATCCGCCACCAACGAAAACCTGGAGCAAGCCATCGAAAAAGGTACGTTCCGCGAAGATTTATACCACCGCATCAACGAGTTCACACTGCGCATGCCGCCGCTGAAAGACCGCCACGAAGACATCCTGCTCTTTGCCAACTTCTTCCTGGACCAGGCAAATCGCGAGATGGACAAACAGGTGATAGGTTTCGACGAGAAAGCATCCAGGGCTTTGCAAGAGTATCATTGGCCGGGAAATCTGCGGCAGATGAAGAACATGGTACGCCGCGCCACCTTGCTGGCACAAGGCAAATTCATCACCATAGACGAACTGAGTGACTTGAAAGAGCCTGCTCCGGCACCCATAGGCATGCCCCTCCGCAACGAAGAAGCCGAGAAACATCAAATCCTCGAAGCCTTGCGGCAGACAAACTACAATAAGAGCCGCGCCGCACAACTGCTGGGCATCGACCGGAAGACGCTATACAACAAACTCAAACTCTACAACATCTTCGACTGAGAAGTGTGGAATAATTCCACACTCTGTTCCACACATTCCACACTTTTCCACACTGTGCCACACATTACGCTGGCATATCTAATTCCTATTTATCAACTACTTAGCAACAAAGTCCCTACTTTGGCACGTCATTTGAGCTATATTAGGCGTGAACGTCAAACGCCACACAAAATCACTCAGAAACTTTAATTGGACAATATATACATCAACCTAAAGCAAATGAAATTATGAAAAAATTAGTATTAGTAGCAGCCCTGTTTATGTTTGTTTGTGGCGGTTCGTTCTTGGCACAAGCGAAGACATCTGCACAACAGAAGTCTGAAACAACAACCTTGTCGAACGACACTGTAATTACAGATTCTACGCAAACTGTCAAGAACGTGCCTGACACAACTCAAGTGGCTAAATAACAGTAAGCACACTACAACAAAAAGCCGTTCCCTCCTTGTCTATTCTGGGGAACGGCTTTTTTTATTTCACCACTTATTATCAGCAAGAAGGCAATCCGTTTTTCTTCATCTACTTCGAAGGGATCAGCCGCGAAACCTGGTGTTTTGAGCTACTACTGGTTGACATTTCATTCACTTCTCACAGGGATATGAGCAAGAGTATCTCAAACTCCTCCGCCTGAAAGGGGAGGTGCCCGTAGGGCGGAGGGGTCTTACATCCGAAGGGACTTATATATTGCAAAGTTACTCTCTGCTTATGTGAGCCCCCCTCCCCCCTACGGGGTACTCCCCCTTTCAGGCGGGAGAATTTGAGATACTCATGTTTATCATTTCATTCATTTCTATATCGCTATGAATAATAGTAAGCATCACATAACTCATAGAAAGATATCCACCAGGTTTTGCGACTGATCCCTTCGAGGCATTACTTTACTAATAATAAAGTAATGCTTTAGTAGTATTAAAGTACTACTTTATTAGTAATAAAGCAGCACTTTACAATACATAAAGCAAGAATAAAGCAGTACCCTTTTCATTATAAACACGTTACAAAACAGAATAGGCTGCGAAACATCAAACAGTTTCGCAGCCTATTGTCCATTCTATTTCGGGAGGAATCGGATTACCAATGTCTTTCCGGATAAAGGTCGTTCCACCACTCCGGACTATCCTGCAACCAGCGGGCAAACCATGCCATAATGGAATTTTGCCACAACTCACGCTTGGGATAATCGCTGATAAAGTGGTTCTCACCATCTACCTGAATATATTCCACTGTCTTACCCAATATCTTCAATGCATTGTACATCTGGATGCTCTCGCCAAGGGGCACATTGGTATCGACCGTACCTTGCAGCAACAGCAGCGGCGTCTTGATTTTATCTGCATTGAACAATGCTCCGTGTTTGGTAAACAAATCCGGGTTGTTCCAGGGATAGCTGCCAGCAGCGGCAACGGAGTTATAAGAATATCCCCAATAACCTTCGCCCCAATAGCTCGTCACATCACTGATGCCGGCATGAGAAGCGGCGGCGGCAAACATATCGGTCTTCGTCTGCAAATACATCGTCATGAATCCACCGTAGGAAGCACCGAGACAACCAATACGCTTCTCGTTGACAAACGGATGGGCAGCACAGAACTTCTTGGTTCCTTCTATAATATTGTCGGCCGTATAGTCACCCCAGGCATTGACGTGGCGGGCAGAGAATTCCTGACCGTAACCAATAGTTCCGCTGGGCTGGATGACATAAACCACATAGTCGCGTGAAGCAAACAGCTGTGCGGAATAGGGAGACGTGATACCGCGAGTGGTAGGTGTTGTTCCTCCATAATAATAAACGATCAGCGGATATTTCTTATTCGGGTCGAACGAAGGGGGCAGGCATATCATACCCTTAATCTCGGTACCGTCTGATGCCGTAAAGTTCCATTCGTCCATCTTGCCCAGCTCTATCTTGTCCAGCACAGGCTGCATCGGATTGGCAAGCAGGGTAGACACTTTCTTCTTTGCGTCGTAAGTGTAGGCAACACCGACGCTGGTATTTCCACCACCCACGTAAGCCGCTACCGACGGGTTATCCTCTGCCACGGTAAAGGAGCTAATTACATCTTCCTTGAGCGGCAGCATTTCATACTGTCCTGTCTTCGGAGTGTAACGGTAGATGTGTACGCAGTCTTCATCGGTAGTACTGAAATAAATACAACCGTCTGCACGGTTCCACTGCAAAGGAGATACCGTAGGATTGAAGTCGCGGGTAATAGGCGTTATCTTCTTCGTGGACAAGTCCATGATGAACGCTTGCGTATCGAAGTCATTGGGTATAGGGTGGTCACCGCAGTTCTTGCCGATGCCACCGAAAGCAGCCGGGCCGCCGGTGAGCAGCAGTTGCTTGCCGTCGGGAGAATATTGGCCACCGCCCAGATAAGGATCCCAAAGGACCAGGGTGTCGGCCTGCAAGGTAGCCAAGTCTATCTCGAACAAAGAGGAAAGCGAGAAAGGACACTCGGTGATATTCGATTTGGAGGTGGAACACAGCAGTTTCTTGCCATCGGGAGAGATGTCGTTCAGATAAACACTGTGGCTGCCATAGGTCAGACGTTCGGAAAGACCGCTTGTCAGATCGTACTTCGTAAGATAACGGCGGGTACGCGAGCCGGGGATACGGTCGTCGGGATGCAGGATGCGCTTCAAAGGTCCTTCCACCTTTTCGCCTTCATCACTGGACGAGTAAATCAGGTAATCTTCCCGGGGTGACCAAGTGAAGTATCCTTCGGGAACATTCTTGAGTACTACTTCCTGACGCATGGTGGCAGGGTCGAATACAACCAGGTCATTCTGCTTTTCGCCAAGCACTGTGTAGTACAATTTACTACTGCTGGGCATCCAGCGCATTTTTTCATCGGCGTTGGGCAATATCATCCGGCCGGTCTTTACTTCGGTCAGTTCACAACGGCTCTTGGAGCGTTTCACGGAATAATTGTCCGAATAGCGCGTCAACAGATATTTACCGTCGGGAGAAAGAGAGACCCAACTCACACGGCAGCCGAATGCGGTATTGAATAAAGAGAGGCGCCTCTTCAAGTCCGGTCCCATCTGACAGCCGACACCGGCAAAGTCTTTTTCTTTCTCAAACTCACACTTCAGCACCGGCTCCATTTTATCGTCGGCCGTAGAGAGCAGTTTGATGACAATTTCATAATCGGCTTCCGGGTCCATACGCAGGTCTACAACCGTGGGACGAACCTTCGATAGGCTGTCTTCTGCCGTCTCCTTGGTTTGCTTGGACACACCGTTTACAAACACTTCGAAACGGGAAGGCGAAGAGATATTCAGTTTGGCCTTCATAAAGCGCTCGGCGCGCAGGTTGGTAGCAAACAGATAGAAAAGGTTGTCTTTATCTGCCTTCTTCACCGTAACATAACCGGCGGTATCGGCCGACATGCGTTCGTAGGGACGACCGTCAAAATCGAGGTCGATACTTGTCTTCAAAAGATTGCTGACAGCAAACTTGTCGCCTTTATAGTTGATACTGTCGCCTTGGATAGGGGTACGTACCACAACGGCAGGACGCACGTTGTACTCGGTCACTTTCTCTTGTGCTTGGGCTGCCAATCCCACCAGAAGCAGCAGGCCCGATAAAATCGTGATTTTTTTCATTGAACTTAGTTATAAGTAAATTTCAGGTTAATTCAAAACCATTCCATAAATTGCCGGCCGGAACGGGTGCTTCCACCTCAATCTGTTCCTTGGATACCGGATGCACAAAACGGATATAGCGTGCATGCAGGCAAATACTGCCATCCGGGTTGGAACGGGGAGAACCGTATTTCAGGTCGCCTTTGATGGGGCATCCCATCTTTGCCAACTGGCAGCGAATCTGATGATGGCGTCCGGTCTTCAGGTCTATCTCCAACAAATAGTAGTTTTGCGACTGGCCGATGAGCCGGTAGTGCAAGATTGCCTTTTTGCTGCCCGGCACTTCTTTGTCATGTGCATAACTTTTATTCTGTTTCTCGTTTCGTACCAAATAGTTCACCAACTCCCCTTCTTCCTCGCGGGGGCGGTTCTTCACCACTGCCCAGTAGGTCTTCTTCACCTCGCTGTTCTTGAACATTTCGTTGAGACGCGAAAGTGCCTTGCTGGTTTTGGCAAAAACAACAAGACCGCTCACGGGGCGGTCCAGCCGGTGGGTGACACCGATAAAAACATTACCGGGCTTGCTGTACTTTTCTTTCAGATACTGTTTCACGGTTTCCGAAAGTGGCGTATCGCCCGTCTTGTCTCCCTGAACGATCTCGGAAGCGGTCTTGTTGACTATAATGATATGATTGTCTTCGTATACGACAGTCATACGCTCATCTTACATATTCATACCACCATCTACCTGGATAACCTGGCCGGATACATAAGCAGACATATCAGAAGCCAGGAAGGTAGCAATGTTTGCCACGTCTTCGGGTGTACCGCCACGGCGCAAAGGTATTTTCTTAGCCCATTCGGCCTTCACTTCGTCGGACAAGGCAGCTGTCATGTCGGTCAGGATAAAGCCCGGGGCAATAGCGTTGGCACGAATGCCGCGAGAGCCCAGTTCCTGTGCGATAGACTTGGCCAAAGCAATCATACCTGCCTTAGAAGCAGCATAGTTGGCCTGGCCTGCATTGCCGTGAACACCTACTACGGAAGCCATATTGATGATGCTGCCTACTTTCTGACGCATCATGACCGGCGTACAAGCGTGGATAAAGTTGAATGCTGATTTCAGGTTGACGTTGATAACCATATCCCATTGCTGCTCGCTCATACGCATCATCAATCCGTCGCGCGTGATACCGGCATTGTTTACCAGGATATCGATACGGCCGAAATCTTTGTGGATTTCTTCCACTACCCGTGCAGTATCTTCAAAGTTGGCTGCATTCGAAGCATAACCTTTCGCCTTTACGCCCAAAGCTTCTATTTCTTTGGCTGTGTTGTCGGCGTTTTCATCAATCACCAGGTCGGTGAATGCGATATTTGCTCCTTCTTGAGCGAACTTCAAAGCGATAGCCTTACCGATACCGCGTGCAGCACCAGTTACAATGGCTGTTTTTCCATCTAATAATCCCATACTGTTTTTTTAAGTTATTGATTAATGTATTTATTTCTTTCCCAATGCACCAAGCACCAGACGTGTCACATAGGCATCACGCACCGCATCGTCCAAATTGGCCCCTATATGACCGCGTATGTAAGGCGTCTCAATGCCTTTAACACTGTAGTGCACGATTTCGGCTGTCATATCCAAGTCATCTATATGGAAAACACCTTTCTCCATGCCTTCGCGCAAGACCTCCTTGAAAAGCAGGGTTTCCTTGGCATCGAAACGCTTACGCACTTTCTCCACTCTCCAAATATCCCGGAAGAAATTAGCACGAAGGGTACCGTTACGAAAAACGGCCTCCTTCACTGCATCCAGATGGGTGTAAATCATTTCCATCAATTTCTCGCCCGGTTGAATATCTTTCTCTGCCACACGTTTCATCATATCCGAAAGGATATCCAATTCCGACTCGACAACAGCCATATAGATATCTTCCTTGCTCTTGAAGTAGGTATAAAGGGTTCTTCTACCTTTCTTAGAAGCGAGGGCAATATCATTCATCGTGGTATTCTCCACACCCATCTTTGCAAACAACTGACGGGCAACGTCCACTAATTTAGCTTTTGTCTTCGATACAGTCATAGATTAATTGCACATTGCTTAATAATTTGAGCAAAAGTAAGACATTTCTGCATATCCTACAAACAATTGTGCATTTTATTAACAATCGGGCAGAAAAAGAGGAATAAAAAAACGCCTTCCATACCAAGCTATCTATCAATATGTTATACACTAAACTGCATTTATTTAGAAAAATAAAGTAGATTTTATTTGCATATTCAAAGAAAAGCCGTACCTTTGCACCCACAAAACAATAACATCGCGGAGTGGAGCAGTTGGTAGCTCGTTGGGCTCATAACCCAAAGGTCATTCGTTCGAGTCGGATCTCCGCAACTATATCGAGGATAAAATACTGAAATACAGTTTTTTATCCTCGATTTCTTTAAAGAGGTCGGACAGATGTCGGACAAAAAAATAGCCCTATTATTCATCATACGTTTTCGTACTCGAAAAACGTATAAAAAAATGTCTTCACAAAAAACGAGAAAAGGCGCGTCTATTAAAGATGTTGTAACTTACACCCTCCCCAAATTACATTCAGGGAAGAATTGGTATGTTGATTTCCAGTGCTATGATCCTATTGATGGCCGAATGCGACGAAAGAAATTTATGCTTGATTCCATCACAAAAATTTCAGAGAGAAAAAAGCGTGCGGCCGAAATTATCGCGAACACAACCAACCGTTTACGCCAAGGATGGAACCCATGGATAGAAGCAACAACAGAACGCTTATATGCACAATTCCCAGAAGTGACATCTCACTATATAAGGTATATAGAGAAACTCACAGCCAGCAACACCTTGAAAAAGAAGACGTCTTATGATTATCAGTCACGGATGAATATGTTGCTTGAATACAATCTCAGCCGAAGCACCCCTATCGTATATATGTATCAGTTTGACCAGGCATATATCAGTGACTTTTTAGATTACATTCTTCTTGATCGAGATTCCACTGCCCGCACACGAAATAACTATCGGACATGGCTCTCCGCTTTCTGCACCTGGCTGCAAGAAAAAAAGTATTTGGAAACAAATCCAGTCGAAAAGATAAAAACCTTAGTTGAAGGAGAAAAATTCCGTTCAGCCTTCTCCCAAGCAGATCTGTCAAGAATGAAAGAATATTTAGAAGAGACAAACAAGCATTTCCTGCTGGCTTGCCAAATGGAATATTACACTTTCATTCGTCCGGACGAACTAAGCAACATACGTCTGAGAGACATCCATCTAAAGGAACAGAAGGTATTCGTGTCCTCTACAATATCAAAAAACCGTCGGGATGGTATGGTAGGACTAAACGACACGCTTATCAAGTTAATGATAGAGCTTGGGACTTTCGATAACAGCTCAGACTGCTATCTGTTTGGAAAAGATTTCAAACCGTCCCAAGCTAAAGCTGACGCACGAATATTTCGAGAATACTTTAATAAAGTTCGAGCATTACTCAAACTGCCTCAAAACTATCAATTCTACTCATTAAAAGACTCCGGCATTAGAGATTTGGCGAATGCTGAAGGAATTGTTGTTGCTCGCGATCAAGCCAGGCATTCGGACATATCAATCACTAATAAGTACTTGAAAGGCGATTCTTTGGCAGTACATGAGGAAACAAAGCATTTCAAAGGAGGGTTATAGATCGAAGCAAAGGCAGTTTAAGCTGCCTTACTGTTATTTTTCTTATTTACAATCTTTCCGATGATCACGATCACCGCCAAAGCAGAAATAGCCCATACCAAGCCGCCGATTTGTTTAGGAATCGTTGTCTCATCTTTGTGCTTCTGCACATCATGCTTATCGTTTTCCTGGCTTCGGGAAAACGTTTGGTCATCACTACTTTGATTCTCTTGTGTATTAGTCTTCTCTTCTTTTTTCTTATTTGTTTCTTTCCTGGTATTCTTCTTTGTTTCTGAAAGCAAAGGAGGTCTACCTGTTTGTGGATCAATCGGCTTACCAGTATCATAGAGTGTCGTAACCTCTTCTATCGTTTCGATTATATCTTCATGTTCCGTCTTTTCCACTTGTTGACTAACGGAAAATGTATCTTTGTGCTGATGATACAAAGATTCCTCAATAAACATTTCTTGCTTCGTGGTGGACTTATGACTACCACAGGACAACCATATTCCTGGCATCAGGAGAATGGTTATAAAGTAAATTAGTCGCTTCATGGATGTATCACAATATTACGTAAAAAATTGCAAAACTCACTCCTGACATCAAAACAAGGGCAAGCTTTAATATACTCTTTGGGTTCAATTTCTCCGCTTCCATCCAAATCGGGCGATGTATCACGATGACCCAACAGTTCAATGATGGGATATTCTTTACATAACTTAGCCACCAAATCACGGAGAGCTGCTTTCTGTGTTTCCGTACGGGTATCAGCAGGCTTTCCGTTGGCATCTAATCCGCCGATGTAGCAAATGCCGACCGAATGTTTATTGTATGATAACTCGGAGAAACCTTTTGTATTACAGTGTGCCCCGTCAATATTCAATGGTCGACCGTTCTCAATGGTACCATCAATGTCAATAACATAGTTGTAGCCTATCTGATTAAATCCGCGTGTTCGATGCATACGATCAATGTCATTGGCTCGCAAATCTTGCCCAGCACGTGTGGCTGAGCAATGGATGATAATTGCATCAATAATCTTCATTTCTGATTTTCCTTTCCTGATATCTTATCCGCTAAATAGTTAATCTTACCGTTGACATATATACCAATTCCAAAAATACTACCTGCATAAAGTAGACATTGAGCAAAGAGCCACAAGACACTATCATCAATCTTGCCGAGGGGCGCAACAATAAATCCTGCAGTAGATAAACCAACACCACTAATTAGCATTCCAACAGCTGTCCATATCTGTATGGATTCTTTTGTTTCTTTCTTCATTTCATCCTTTACCTTTTTTTTCGACAAAGATAGGTGTGATATGCCTAAGAAGAAAGGACATCATTCATGCGCACAAGATGATCATCGAGGGTTTTAGGATTACATTTCAGCTTTCGACAGATAGCTGCCTTAGAGTAGCCGTAATCAAGCATTGTCTGGATAAGAGGTTCTTTGCCGGTCAACTTATAATGAGTGTTCTTCGTGCCGACTTCCCGCCCTAAACGTTGGCCGTTCGCTTTACGCCTGGCAAGCGCTTCCTTGGTTCGCTGTGAGATTAGATCGCGCTCGATCTGAGCAGAAAGACCGAATGCGAATGCAAGTATCTGACTATTAATATTGTTTCCAAGCTCATACCTTTCTTTAATGGTGAGTACCATCGTTTCCTTGGTCATACATAGGTTTAATATCGACATTATCTGCATGAGATTACGGCCTAATCGACTTATCTCCGTTATTATCAAAGTATCGCCTTTCTTCATCTTCCTCAATAAAGGACCAAGTTTACGATCGTTGGCTTTCTTTGTACCGGAGACGGTCTCTGATACCCATTTATCAATGACTACTTTTTTCTCGATAGCAAATTTCTGCACTTCGAACCTTTGATTTTCAAGAGTCTGCTTGTCTGTACTCACTCTTATATACGCGTAAACCATTTTTGCGCGTGAAGATACATGGTTTTATTTTTTAGGATGGCAGAAAATAGCACATTCGTTTCATGTGGTCATCCAAAGTCTTAGGATTACAATTAAAAATTCGACATATTTGAGCTTTAGAGATACCTGCCTTCAACATATCCTTCAAGATCTTCTCTTTGCCGGTCAGTTTATAGTGAGAATTGTGACTGCCCGCTTTTCTCCCCAATTTCATTCCCATCGCTACACGTCGAGCAAGTCCGGCCTTAGTTCTACGTGATATGTCTTCACGTTCTTTTTAGGCAAATAAGACCTTGAAAAAAGTATCTTGTACAGAATCCGAATCATCCATGACTATTTTATCGTCACGAACCTCTAAGATGTTTGCTTTAACCATTAAACAATGGGAAATTATAGAGATGACCATATAAGCGCAACGTCCCAAGCGTGATAGCTCTGTGACAAGAATAGTGTCTCCTTTTTGGATGATACTAAGTATATTTCCAAGTTTACGCACATTGGGATGTTTGGCACCGCTAACACTTTCAGCAATCCATTTATCTATGACTATCCCTTTCTTTGCACAATATTCGGCAATTTCATAGCGTTGGTTCTCAACTGTCTGTTTCTCTCCCGAAACTCTAATATATCCGTAATTCATAAGCTATAAATTTTCGCATTAAAAGTAAGAAAATATTCTCATTTATAAAAATGTTAAGAAAACAAGTATTTAGAGGCGCTTCCTTTGTCCGTCAAAAGTAAAGGATAGATATGATTGAGACGATACAATTATCGGAAGTAGAGAAAAACCTACCAGTAGGTGATGCAGCAAAGCTCAGAGGGCTAAATTCTGCAGGCAATGGAGTGCTAATGGATCCGGCTAATCTCCCGCATCCCAATATGGGAAGCGGTATTGTTAGTGGTAGTGTATATAATGGGAAGTGGTACAGAATTGCTATTGGGGCTATAGGTAACTATCCGTCTTCCGGTTTATTCAATATAGCAAATGTTTTTTATAATGAATCTCCAAGAGCAATAATAGTGTATGCATTTACAGAAGGCTATGGTAGCGGTTCTACCATAGTTAAAATGGCATCTTCACCAATAGCTCCTATAAATAAGGCTCGTGTTGTATATGCACAATCACAATCTTTAATAAGTTATTTAGATGTATATGTGCGGATTCCAGGGGAAACCAGATTCATTATATCTGCGTCCTGCCTAATTGAGTTTAAGTTGCAGAAACCAGAGGAAGTTAATGAAGCGATTCCTGAAGGGTATTCTGCAAAAGAATTTACTTTCTAAAAGAAGGGTTGCAGTAGCTCTTTTTTCAATCATATCCTTTGTCCATCAAAACTAAAGGATATGATAGAAACGATTGATATTAGTAATGCCTTGGGGCAACTTGCACCGGTGACGGATGTGGCGTATATATATGGAGGCACAGATAACAGTCAGGGAAAAATTAAGAAGAGTGATTTGTTGAGTGCAATGTTTCAATATAGAGGAGAAGTTACCGTGGATTATAACAACTTCAAAAATAGTGGAATATATCAGATATATGATTCTTCAAGAGGAGCGGATAATTCTCCGGATGGCATATTATATGGCGTATTAGTAGTATTTAAAACCACATACTATTTATTTCAAATAGCTGTAGAAGTACGTCCAACTGTTATGCTTGCCAAATTAAGAACAAATTCGGGAACTATGTGGTCTACTTGGAAATCAATAACTCTTACTTAATTAACGAGCAATATTTGACCTCTCGTTCTTCTGCCATATCTTGTGTCCGTCAAAAGTAAAGGTATGATTGAGACAATACAAGTTAGCGATAGTAGCGTAATCAACAGTATATCAGAAAAATTTCCGAATGCAGATATTGGGATAAAGGGTGGATTGGCTGCTGGTAGATATGGGTCAATAGGTTTTGGGGATATTTCATTAAAAGCCTTCGTTATAGAACTTGCATCAAAATCATTAGCCGAATTGGTCATTTCGACTGGTAGTTATACTAATCCGGTCATTGTTGGTATTGCAATGGGTATGTCTGGCGGTGCATCATCTGGATTACCATACTCTCTTTATATCAAAACACTATGCGGAGTACCATGTATATCATCAGGGCAAGCATTTCACAGATATGGAAAGAATTACATACAAATTGCATTGACAAATTCAATTTCATGGAGCCGTATTTCTTTTTTTAGCCTGCACAATATAGTAAATTCGATATCAATTGATGGATCGATGGAATATAACGCTGCAACTGACACCAATCTGGTAAACGGGAGTGTTGGATAAATATAGGGGCGCTATGCCCCTATAGATTTAATTTATAACAGTATAGCCGTCAGGAGCGCTGTTTTGTAAAATGTTTGCTTGGATTGTAACAAAGCTATTAACATTAAGCATCGAAACAAGTACAATATGATTATACTGAACGACTTTCATCCAAATCTCTATAAGGCCGCTCTCCTTCACATATCCGACTTCGGGTGATGAGAATATTGTATATTTAGATGCGATAACATTGCCTCTATGCAATCTTAATGATACATACTGCATGCCAATTATTGATGTGTAAACGTTTCCTCCGCTAATTTGTAGCAACATGGAGTTTTTATATCCTTCTTCATATCCTGTTGGCTGATCGGCTTTCATAGAAGCAATTTTGAGATATCGAACCGGATCTAAAGAAGTATCAATTAGCATCACCTTCCTCACACATAATGCTGCATCTGCAACTTGCTGAGCGCTTGTATTTATACCACCCCCAGCAGCATTTAATGCTCTAATTTTGGATGGTGTTCCTTCCGGCAAACTTTTTTCCGCATCTGCCAACTGTATAGTCTCTATCATACCTTGTACTTTTGACGGACATCTTTTCTGTTATGAAAATCAGTCCAATTTAACATTTTATTTACTATCTCTTTTTGTTTAATTTATTTTCCGAAATCACAGCGTTCGGGAGGCGCTGGGAAAAGACAGAATTCTCTGTATATTACAATTACATTCTGAGCTCCAATAATTGAAAAATGAAGCTCCCATCATTTAACGAATCATCATCTGATACCATAACATCAAAGTATGTTGTTCCACGACTCTTTAAGGTTGCTTTGGATGCATTTGTTGAGGTATTATACACAGCATCATATCCTGTCAACAAAACTATGTAATCCGTACCAAAGAGTCCCCAGGAAGATGAAAAGTTCACTCTATAAATCCCAGTACTTTGTCTTGTCACAGTCAAGGCAGAGTCATCGAAGGTATAGCGCTCATTCATAGATGCTCCGGTATTGGTACCATACACTTTTCCTTGTGCTAATACTAAGGGAGATTTCTTGAGCTGATTGTATGGGCTATTGAGAATAAGCCAACGATTGGCACCATTGTATAAGATAACTTTCATTTGGAGTTCTGCATCATTGGTTAGCGTGATCATCGCTTTGTTAATTGGGAGAAACTCTTCTCCACCAGTAATCCGAATATAAGGAGCGGGCGATATTCGTCCAAAAGCTTTAAAATGATACAAGTTCAATTCCGTACCAGCCGCTACATCTTGGGCAGACGGTATATAGAGATCGTGTTGCTGGTAGCCGCTCCCCAAACAGTTAACATAGGCGTTTGTGCGTCCTGAGACAGTTATATACTTAGCGATATTTGGAGTTACATCAATCCCTATATATGGCGTTACGATACTTCCACGCACGTTCACGTCATTGCAAGTAAATGAACCGGTTAAGAAATCCAATAGCAAATTAGGGGTAAAATCAGACTTCCCAAACCCGCGATAATCTACCGTGGATTTGCCGGAAGCATCAACTCCCTGCTGCGAGTACATATACTCATCCTTGAATACGGCAGAACCAATCAGTGCGAAATTAGCAAGCAATATCTGCGTAGCAAGTATCTTATTATAAGGATATGACACCCACAGTTTGCTGGTCGGGTTGTTCTGTATCCATGTCTTCGGATCAGTAGCAGTATTACCCGGCACGCGACTGCTCCACATGTACAATACATCATCTACCATGATATACTCACCATTCTTATACGTGAGACCGGCAGACCAACCCTCTGCACGCGGAAACGGCGTGGCATTATCCACAATGATATTCACCTGCCGGCAGGCAATCTCCTTCGTGCGCGCCGAATCCTCATAAGCATATATGCTGATGCGGTTAGCCGTCGGGTACTTGTCAGCAGGAATTGTGTAACTATACGAGCTCACGGCGCCAGAAGAGTTATAGGTATATAATATCGTGACGCTACTACCCGCAACACTCTCAACCTTCAAGGTCAAATAAGCGGGCATTGCCGTTTTCAGGCTGCCCTCACCCGACCAAAACCGGATGGCGAGCGGAGACTTCTGGACATTGTACGCATCCAGCGAAACAGTCTCCGGATTTGTCTCAATCCACAAATGTACATCGTCAGCTGTTAAATAGAATGTATCAGTCAACATCATATCACATAATTTATGCAGTCCCGCTAATAGTGCCCGATAAGCCCATTTTAGCCCTAACCATATCATCATAACTCACTTGGCAATTTGTTCCCGTAAATGTAGCCGCACTTTTTCCCGTCAGAATAAATGCAGCACCGGCATTGTCTTTGATAGAGAAACTCCAGCTCTTAATAAGAGAAGGCACCTCTTCGCCGGTACTACGTTTGGCAGCAACCGGAGTAATAGTAGCAGTCTCTCCCTTCTTGACACAATTCCCGCTAATGCCGGTAATCTTCGTGACCATATAGTACGGATCAGAAAAGTCAGTAACTTCATCATAACCGGAGGCTATTTTGCTGCCACCCTTAGAAACATCACAGCGCAGCTTCAGTACATTGTTTACGTCCGAGGTACTTACAACTTGCGTCCGCGCAGTTCCCCAGTTGCTATCGCCTGCCCCCAGCATCCTGACCCATTGGAAGGTGAAACCTGTATAGTCAGTGATTTCGATACCATCCTTGAATACGCGTGCCGTCTCCGTGAGGCTTTCGCCCGCACTCACGAATTGAGAACCCTTATTGTTGGATATCACAACGTCATACTGATTACCGGTACTCTCCTGGATAACCACTTCTTTGGATAGTCCATTAAAGGCAACGGAGGTGCCGCCGACCTCAATCGTACCTGACACAGTGATACGGTCATTGTCGTAGCCGGATATCGGTACCAGGTTCTTCATCACGCGTAAGGCAGCGAGCTGATACGTCTTGCCACCTATATTCGCACTGTATGCAGTCAACTTCTTAAAATATCCGACCATACCGCTATTGGTTGACAAGCCATTACTATCAAAGGTCAGCAACAGATCATTATACCGGTATTCGACTGTTTGAGGTACCAGGATGCTTCCATCTGCGATACTACGCAAAATAACAACTACGGTGGGACGGCTATTCTCGGCCAACTTCGTGAAATCCGGGATAAACACATCCGTACCTTTATTATAGCGCTGGACCAAAGGAGTACCCTCAACACGGAGTGTTCCGTTGATGGTGGTACCGTCCATCAGTGCTATCAGCGTAAATAGACCCTCTACATTCATGCTTCACCTCCTTCTTCAGTAGCATCGGTTTCTGAACTGGGAGTATCAGACGGAATGCCATCCGGATCTGCTCCCGTGCCTTCATCAGGTTCCAGCGCCGGAACCTCTTCGGCAGGTTCTTCATCGCTGGTGCTTTCGGTAGTATCTGACGGCGTTTCTTCAGGCGTTTCAGCAGCATCATCATACAATCCACTATCCTTCTGCTGCTGAATCAGTTCGAGAAGGCTATCGTCAGAGATAATTTCAGGCGTAAAATTAGAAAGCACCTTGAGAGCACTGAGCGGCAGAATGAGACGCCCGTCAGGGATGCGCTCAGCATACTGATAGTCATATCCCTGGTCATCCATTTGTTCTTTTTTAACGAGTAGATAATTCATAAGCTATTCATATTTTGATGTGATAAGATATTTAGAGCCGGAGGTAATAGCCTTGGTGCCGGACATTACCAAAGCAGTGACGGCATACATATACACCTTGGTATAAATTCCCAGGCTATACAACGGATCGAAATTATAGGTCTTAGGCTGAAACTCAACCGTCCGCCCGGTACCGACCAATACGGCACTACTGCCGGGCTTGGACGATTTGCAGTACCATTCAATTTTAAAGAGGTCATTCTTCGAATTGCTGATCAGGTTGTTATTGTACTTCAGTTGCGCCTCGAAACCGACGGTCGTATTCATACGCGCCGTCAGTTTGATGCCTTTGGTCTGTCGGACATCCACACGCAAGGTTCTCGGCATTTCAACCTTGACAGCTGTTGTTGCCATTAGCTCTGCAGAAGACGGCACAGATGGCCGGGTTCCGCTATACCAGGCGGCACGGGCGCGAACGGTCAAACGGCGGAACATCCTGGCATCAACCGTGATTTTCTTTCCCCAGGTACCGTTAGAGTTCCTGCCGTTAACGAAGATATTGATCTCGTCATCCGTAAAGTTACGCCAAACACCATTTTCAAATACTTCCCACCAGTATGCAGCATTCGCATCCGCTACCGGATCTTCACCGGTGTAGAGTTGTGCAGTGATACTGTACAACCATGCGCCACCCGATGCAGGAACCACATCCAGAGGATTGATAGTCCATCCTTTCGGCTTGTCAAGCTTCAGCGAGTAATTCAATGAGTCGAACAGTGTTGTTTTCAGCACAATACTCCGCTCAACCGTCTCCTGCGTATTTTTACGCTTGTCGGTGAATGTAAATAGACAGTGCAGTTCAAGAGGAGTATTGTAATCGATATTCTTCTTGACTTTTAATGAATATGTAGGTGTGCCGCTATCGGATATCACATATCCGGATGTTGCCGATATAATGCGGTTGCTGCCGTCAGCCTTAGGCGATCCCTCGTACCATTCTGCACCGGTGATAACCTGGCTGCCACTCATAATCCCTTCAGGATCTTGTGCAGAGATATAAGGCATGAGGACGCAGGGGATCAGGTTTCGATCAGGTTCGTATTTGCCCGTGTCCTTATTATAGTTCTGGACCGGGTTACCCGATAAAACCTGAATCTCTGCCAGGAACGAATACGGATCAATGTGCACAGGCACATCTTGAGGTTGACTGATTAATGGCATATACTATATTTTAAATCCAACATAATTTTCTACTGTCTCAAATTGCTCACCCACCGGAATAAATATTCTGCAGACAAACTTTACCATCCTGACAGACAATCCCCATTCGCTACCCATATCGGCGGAAGATAAATGGATGACATGCTTCTGTCCGTCTACATAGGTGGGCTTCCAGGTATTATCGGCCGGAGTATTACCGGTATCACGGAGCCATTCTATTTCGACACCGGTAGTGGCCATCAGCACGTTCGTTATATCACGGTTGGAGTAGCTGACTACAGCAGCGATATCCGTGTTTACATTCGTGCGGAAGAACTGCCAGCCGTTGGTAGACGTGAATTCTAGATGATAGTTCTTGTCACCTTCAAGCATCACCCATCCGGGAGAGTTCCATGCCGGTTCATCAATGGTCTTGTCAACGAGGCATCCCCATTTACATCCGAAATGATAAACCGTGTGCTGCTCCAACTGCGTGGTGACAGACTGGTCCTCAAGCATGACCTCATGAGTGACGAACCTGTAAGGCTCGTTACCCTGCGCGGTGGCCAGTGACCACTCGCCGCGGTCTACCTTTTTGGGTATGATATCGCCGTTCCAATCCGCTTCATAGATTTTTTCAAAAACACCGATTTTCGACATGACACCGACATCCGTCGGGCCGATAGGCAACTTATCTATCATCTTGACATTTGGAAAACGGCCGATCGTGAGCGCATAGTTGTAGTCTTCCAGAATGGGTTTGAACACATTCTGAAGGAACATCATTCTCCCTTCACGGGAAGAGATAAGCCAGCTCTGTGCACGCTCGTTAGGTGGTTCATTCTCATCGGGCATCACGGCATTACCCCGGCGAGCTACATTGTATTTGGCTACCGGAGGATAATTCTTTCCGCCTGGCACCTCGCTGTCGGGATAAAGCACGACAGTCAGCGTATTATCGTTGCGGTTCTTCGCCACACAACGGAACCAGGACTTGTAATAGTCAGTGCCACCAAGCAGCAAGTTGTTAATGATGGAGAACATAACGTCCTCCCCGTCGAGAGTAGTCCAATCGGTATCGGTACGTTTCTCCATCCACAACTTGTAAGTGCTATCATCAATTTTCTCGACTTTCTCAATGCAACCGCAGTCGGAGAAAGAGAAATCGCCGGCCATAGCCTGCAGGTCGTTAATGATTAAGCGCATGACCGTCATAGAATCTCGAACTTCCAATCGGGACAGCTGCATACGGCCATTGGTATCAGCAAGAACACCCTTGCCTGCTATCATGGAGTCAATGGCCTCGCCTACTTCAAGACCACCCAATAGTTTCAATAGATAATTGGTAAAATCTGGCTGATCCTTATGAAGGAAAAGACCATTAATCTCCTTTATGACCTCCTCCAACAATTTTTCATCAGCCTCCGACAGTTCCTTCAGCGCATCAGCGATACGGGAAAAGTTACGCTGCCACTTCAACCGCACATCCCGCCCGGTATCGTTCGCTCCATTCCAAGGGATTATATTTTCAAACTTAGTGTCCATCAGCTTAATTCAAGTTCTTCTCCATTGAATGTCAACAACAGAGGTTGCCAACACATACCATACTCCATTGTGTCCAGATCTATGAAATTCAGCATATAGTCCGCAAAGCGGTTCTGTTCTTTGCGGCTCTGCTTCCGAAGACGCGCATTATTCATAGCTACTACACCGTCACTCTTACGGCGTTCGTAGCTGTAACTCATGAAGGAAAAAGAGAAGCTCTTTCCTTCTGACGACAACCGTCTCATCTCATCTATTGCCTGAAATACTTTCATACCGCAAAGTTACCGGGACCACCCCCGTTAAAAAAGGACATATCATCGGCTCACGTTGCTTTCCAATTTCTCCACCTGTTTGATGCCATCGCGTACTTTGCGTGGATCTACAATCAACTCTTTATTGCACAGCACGCCCAGCAAACGATTATTCTCAATGAGTAACCGTACCACCTGCGACCTCTGCTCGGGAGTCAGATCCGAAGATGTAGCACCAGCAAAAGAGAAAGAAGACAGCACTCCGTCATCACTGTACCCACCACTATACCTCCCGCTACGAGTCCGTACTTGTTCCAATATCTGCGTCGTATTAATCATGCGGATGGTACCATTCTTCTGCGCCACATCGAACACATCCAGAAATTGGCGCACATGCGGATTGGCCACACCTTCATGGTTGGTCACAAACTCATTCTTATGTACCGGAATAACACCAGCCACGTCATCAGGATTACCGTTCTTGGTATAACCCTCTACATACTCATCCACATAACCACCGGATTTCAACCCCTTCGCTTCATCACGCTGTTGCTTGGCAACGGCTATTTGCGCCGCGCCACTTGCGACGGCTGCCGCAGCAGCTACCGCTCCAAGAGCAGGCCCCACAATGGGAATACCCGCCATCGCTTTATACGCCTCCATGGCGGCAACCGCAGTACTGGCAGTCACTTGCAGTACGGACGCGGCAAATTGCTTATCCGCATACTTCTTTTTCACCTCGTTGATGGCTTCTTCTTTCCCCTCCTCCAGCTTGGTAGTATCCTTGCCCGCTTTCTTGGCAGCAGCTATCTGCTTGTCATATTTGCGGGTGATCTTGCTTATCTCGGCATCCTGCAATGCGCCAATCACCTGACTGGCCGCCGCAGCTGCTTGCCCGATAACATCAAATGTAGCCTTCTCAGCATCTTCGCGCGCCTGTTTCTGTTCCTCGGCTATACGTGTCTTTTCTTCCTGGTACTCTTCATAAGTGATCAGATCGGCATCATACATCGCCTTCAGGATATCATTTTTCTGATTAAAGTCCGAAGTATTATCAATGCTGTTATATCCCGAATCGCGTTGTTTATCCTTATCCTCCTCCTTATCCTTCAGTTGCCTGTCCAATATCTGTCCATTGATATCAGCCACATCATCACCATAAACTGCCAGCATATCCCTGCGTTGCTTCAGATAGTCAAGCTCCAGATCTTTCAACTTCTCCTGATAGTCGGATTCCCGCTGAATATCACCATTCATATACGCCTCTTTAACAGCCGTCCGTTGAGTCTGATATTCTTCTTCGAGCATAGCGATGTTGGAATCATGCGCATTCTTATCCGCACCATTCGCTAACTGCGTCAGACGATCGGCTTCGGCAATCATCTTATCATAAATCTGGCCTTGTATGTTCGACGCATCTTTGCCGTAGCTCTCCAGTAATGCCTTTCGTTTTAACAGATACTGCATTTCAGCATCATATAGCGCTTGCTGGTACTCTTGCTGCGTCAATTGCTCATTGAGGTACTTCTCTTTTTGCAGATTCTTCTCTGCATCATAAGACTCTTTGAGCTTGGCCTCACGTGCCTTTAACTCTTTATCCAATGCGCTCTCATCAACACCGCCGCCACCGTTCGGATCTTCTTTGTCTTCTTCAGGCAACTTAGCCAGAATAGCCTCCAGCTCCTTCTTTTTCACGGCATAGCTGCCATACAGCTTCAGGCGCTCTTCGAGCTGGTGCTTCAGCCCGCCGATGACCGCTTTCTCCAGAGACTTGTCATCGCCAATCCATTTCATCTTTTCAGCCTTCTGCTCCTGGTACCA
The DNA here is from genome assembly GCF_038448625.1 of Bacteroides sp. GD17. Classification (NCBI taxonomy): domain Bacteria; kingdom Pseudomonadati; phylum Bacteroidota; class Bacteroidia; order Bacteroidales; family Bacteroidaceae; genus Bacteroides; species Bacteroides sp. GD17. Next base: position 43,733 of record NZ_JBCEZS010000011.1, on the reverse strand, counting down.
TTTCCGATGGACGGCCATTTCTTCGGCCATGCGGTCGTTCAGTTCGCTGATGGCCGCTTCGGTTTCTCTTCTGGTACGTTTTTTCTGGTCATCATCCAGCAAATCCAAGTTATCGGCCTTCGACTTGATTTTAGAGATGCGCCCCATCAACGCCTCATATTGCTCCATCTTGGCATTCAAGGCCTCTTGAGCTTCGGTAGCTTCATTCGTTTTGGTCTTGAAAATGGCCAAGTACGTGATGACGCCTGCCAAGAGCGATGCAATAACCCCCAAAGGGTTGGCTTTTAAAGCTCCATTGAACAATCTCACGGCCACCGTACCGGCTTTGACAATACCGTTCCACGCTCCGCGGGCAATCGTGTCTGCTCTCACCACAACCGTATAAGCAGCCAGTGCAGCAGAAGCCGCAATGATAGCCCCCTTGTATTCAAACATCACGGAAACGAGTTTGCTCATTCCCTTCACCGTCAGACTACCGGTAGTTATCATATACTTCATCACCGGCTGCAACTTCTCTCCGAGCTCGATACGCACCTCTTTAAAATTCTTTTTCGCCTTATCCAATCCCGCTTGAACCGTGTTATTCTGTACATTGTACTCATTTACCACGCTGGTACCGTCACGATAAGCCTCATTGGCCAACTTCTGGGCCACCCGGATATCATCAATCTTGCCCGCCATTGTGCTGATAACACCTGAAGCACGGACGCCATCCAGTCCCATCTCCTTGAACATGGGGGCCAGCTGATCAAGTCCCCCCTTCTTATTCAATGTATCCAAGAACTGGAGCATTGCCTCATTAGCATCTTTCTTGATGAGCGAAGAAAACTCCTCGACGCTCTGCCCTGCAATCTTTGCAAACTTGGCAGGCGTCTGAAACATCTTCATCATCAACGTTTGGAAAGCCGTAGCGGCCATTTCTTGCTGTTGCATGTTCTGGTCAAGCACGGAGGCATATCCGATGATATCGCCTTGTGCGACCTTCGCTTGATTAGCCGCCCCCGCCACACGTGCGGTAAAACCGACCAGATATGCCTCTGCAGCCGATGAATTCTGAGCAACCTCATTGATGGCGCTACCGGTAGCCAGCATCGCCCCCCTCAATCCGAGTTTCTCATCCTCACCGAACATCTGCGCCAGCTTGCCAATGTTTTTCACGGCATCCTCGCCCAAATCCTCACCCAGGGCAACATTAATCTTATCAGCAGCATCCACAAACTCCAGTACTTCATCTTTAGCAGTGATGCCCAAGCGTCCCGCATCACCCGCCAGCGCGTTCAACTTCTCCCGCGCCGTACGAGTATCCATCTGCTTAAACTCTTCGTTCAGCTCCTTGATTTCTTCACGTGTCATGCCGGTATACTTTCGCACCTGGCTCTCAGCTTCTTCCATGACCGCGAACTCTTCCACGCACTTACGCGCAGTCAGAGCAACCCCAGTAAGCGACGCAATAGCCCCCGCTCCTACAGCAGCATAGCGGTTAAATCCGTCTGCCACTTTGGAAAGAGAAAAACGGGTTTCGCTTGCCTGTACGGACAGTTCCTTCATCCGATTTTTAGTCAGCAGATAATCTGCCCGCAGCGCCTTCCACTTCTCCGTGCCGGGAACAGCCTTATCCATCTCCCTTTTCAGTTGGTTCGCCCCCTTTCTCAACTCCGAATAAGATAAAGAGCACAGTCCCGTCTCCTTACGTTGGGCGGCAAGGCTCTTATTCAGTTCATCCTGCTTCTGCTTAAGAGCCTTGTACTCATCAGAGTTTTTCTTGCCCTCAGCAGCCAACTTCTTCATTTCCTCAGTAACAGAGGCTATCTGCTCCTTAGTTTCAACAAACTTCGCCTTAGCATCCGAATTATCTATCCGGATGGCCATTCTAAAGTCACTTATATTAATCGACATACCTATTGAATTGTTTTTCACAAAGGTATCAGGCAGTTCAGCCTCGAAAAAGGACATAAAAAAACCTGGCTATCCGTCACAGACCACCAGGTTCACCCTCCTATCGAACAAAAAGTATCATTCATCCAGCCACCGGCCATTATCTATCCACACACCGCCATCACGCCACTTACCATCCGCCAATATCCAACGGATATCAGCCTCCGTATCACTGATACGGATAGGGTAAAACGTTCCCGTCCATGCCCCCTTGCGGCCATTCTCATCTATTACAAATTCCGTCTCCTTACAGATATACCGCTTGTTGCGTATCTCATACACATACTTCGCATCATACAAATTAGGATCATAACTCTCAATCTTTACCCCTTTGGTAAAATCTATATCATAATTACCTTGATAAAACAAGCTGTCAAGAGTTATCAAGCGCAGAGATGCCCCTACTGTATTAGTCTGATAATATTCAGAAACAGTGCTAAATCCCGACGGACGATACTCATCTGTATAAGGTATCGGGAACTGCCTCTCAAGCCCGCCCAATGTCTTGAAGGTTGCAAGCCCGGAATAGAATGCCAAATATATGTTATCCTTACTCCCGGAACTCTCTTGCTGGCTATTGTTCTCTATCTGATCAGCCAGTGTACCTTGCACTTCCTCTTCCGAAGAAGTGCCGCCAACGGTTGGAATCCACATATCAAGATCCTCAAATGCTACTCCTTCAGAGTAAGATGCCATCCTTGCCACACTCATCTCTGCCGGCATCATTTCAAGTTCAATTGTATTCACCGCATCCTCGCGTACCAATGGAGCAAACTCATTCAGCATCACATACACCGGTTGGTTCTTCCAATCTTCAAGATCCTTTATATAGAGATATTGCCGGCCGTCTTTTTTATCCGTATAAATTGTATCGGTTAACTTATGCGCTTCATCCATAAACCACTCCTGCAAACGCCGGAATGTTTGCGGAGTATAATCAGCCGGAATAGTTCCTTTCTTTGCCTCCTTCAGTATATTATCCGGCAGGCACCGCCAACGCCAATAAGCACTCTCTGGGAATTTATATTGCACATTGGATGCTGCATTCGTATCTTGCTCTGGTTCTTTATCCACTTCAACCTCATACACATCCTTCACCTGCCGTACATGGACACACGGAACTCCCTGGAAAAAATTACCCTCTGCCAGAATTCTGACGGATCGTTTCCTATTATCAATCACAAATACCACATTGAACAGATTCTCTATTTGTTCCAGAAAGTCTTGTACAGACCATCCGGGAATCATTTTATTCCATTCATTCGTCTCTTCTGCATGGCATATATACAGTTCTTTGAACGCCGTATCTTCAAGCTGGTTCAGAATCATGTCATAACCCAAAGCGCGGAACAGCTCCTTTATGTACGCACAGAGATACGGCTGTGCATACCAATAGGCGTCATCGGCCACCAATTTCAGTTCGTCGGAAACATTTTTGCGCGATAGCCCCCATTTGTTAACAATATGATCTGCCGCCTGATTGACCAATGGTGCCAGACAAAACTCAACTTCGGGATATCGCTTCTCTATATATTTCAGATCACCCCAAGCAGGTACGGTCTCTTTCATTTTCAAAAACGAAATCTGCAGATCACTCCCGATAACATAGTTGAGTTCCGAGTTGCCACTGGCTATCTGTATCGTAACTGTTTTCTCCGTCCATCCGGTGATGATCTCTGTTCCATTACAATACATCCGGTTGTCAGCAACCAAGATGGCCGAACGTTTCTCACGTACTTCTTGCGTGACGTTCAGTCGGTTGATATGCGCGTACAGTTCAGCATTCGTCGGATTCGTCAACGGCAAAGTGATGTCATACGTATACTCACCGTTCTTAGTAACCAACGGATTCTCACGCTTCACCTGTACATTGAAACCCTTCGGCAGCACCACCGATATCCCGTCTATAAACAGCTCAGTCATAATCCGCCAATTTTAATCCGATACTCAAACCGTTGAATCCGCCGAAAACATCGTACTCCCATTCCGTATTCATGTCATCAGCCCCCGATATCTCTCCGCAAACGAAATTCATGGTACGCAACTCCTCCTTCATCACCTGCATCACCTGCTGAATCTTGCCGTAATGCAACAGTTCATCCCCATCATCCTCACTGCCTGAAGCCACTTTCTCCAGTAGGAACAAGAGCAGGCCGTTTTTCTCCTGATAGTTATCAGCCGTGCCTTTCGACTCCGCATCCGGATAATTTGCACAAAGCATCAATCCCGCCTTGTCCTTCAGTTTCTTCACCAGATGCTTGTCACTGACGGCTATCACCACGCCTTCAATCTTCATTTCGCTACGGGCATTCACCCGCTCCCTCAGCTCGGCCAATATTTCTCGGTACCGTAATATGTCAATCATACGCTTATCAGATTATTTTGCTCCGGATTCGCCATACGGAAGCTGAACTCTACAGCCTTCAGTAAGCTCCTTCGGAACTCACGTTCAAACTTTTGCTTAGTAATCACAATCGGGAGCCATTCACCATCTACCAGAATATCCGCTTCTTGCGCATTGACAAGGTTATGCCATAACTTGTAATCGCTCTGCAGCATCACAGCACCACTGTTGACCGTATATTCATCCGTCACCTTCAGACCGAACTTACGTTCTATCCCATACATGGCAGCCGTGTCTCCCTCGTTGTTGCCCGCCATCTTCAGTCCGCCCGTAGCCGTGAGCGTCTCCGGCATATCATATACATTCTTAAAGCGGAAACACCACATTTCCGCATACCGCGTACGATCCACATAGAAAAGCATGGAACCGCCCGACATCCCTATCTTATAGCGAGCTGGATCAGATTTCGAGAAACCAGTAATAATAAGCTCCGGGCTGACATCGACACTAACCAGCTCTGTACTCCCAACATAATCTATCCGTCTGAACACAGTTTCTTCTGAGTCATCATCCCAATATCCGGTAATCTCTATTCCTAAACCACCAGATACTGGTTCAAGATATCCACTTACATACTCCTTCATCCCCGGACGGGTTACCTTAGTCGATACTTCGCTCAAACATCCCGGTGCTTCCGCATCTTTCTTTGTCTGGAGGCGGCTGAACATGACAAGACTCTGCGCATCCTCCACCCCATTAATCAAGAAAGAAAACGTACCAGCCGCATCTGTCTGCACAGTGTTCTCACCAGCGCACCATACTCCCCATAGTGCCAGCTCGCAAAACTTGCCCAGATCACGCACCCGCACCTGGTTATTCGCATCCGGAACATACTCTTCGTCAAGAATCGTGTTCCCCCCGTATTTCACGGCAAACGCTATCGTCACATCCGTGTCAATCACATAGTCCCGCATAGTTCCGCAGAACTCTCTTACCCTTGGTCTTTGAATCACATTCATAAGCGGCAATATTTATTTCTTCGATCATTCTTTGGCAGCATGTTGTACTCTGGTACCTGCCCCCCATCACGTGCCCGCTTCATTTCATCCACCCAAGTAGTGGCATCATCCGCCATCCAGCGAGATACCCTCTCTATGTCAGCCAGCGAAGCGGGTTTGCTTTTATCCATTCCGCTCTCGGTCATGTACTTATGTACCACTCCTCCGGGTATCAGGCTCAACGGCAGCCGACGTAAAGCCATGCTCATAGCCAGTAGTGCCACTGCTTTGCACGCGGCAAAATGTGCATCGGTCTCGGGTGTCGAGCTCTCGCCCAGCAGCTGCTCCCATTCGCTCCCATAGGCCCGTTTCACCGTCAGCATTTGTGCTTCGCGGATAAACGGTACCAGCATCAGGTACATACGTTCGCTGCGGTCAATGGGGAAATAAGAGTCAAACGCATCACCGTTGCGAATAATCAGCGACTGAGATAGCTTGCACAAGTCGCTCTCAACCCACTCTTTTATCTTTTTTTTATTCAGGTACCGTATAAGCGCATCCACCGCCTTATGATACTCCTCCAGATGCAGTGCATCATCGCGATCAAGCTGCCACTCCCATGGCAGTTTTTCGCTCCCGTCGGTGGCCGCCTTGAACTTTCGCCCGTCATCCTCATGGCTGAGATCATTCTTCTGATACATCCGCAGCGTAGCCAGCAGTGCAATCGGACGCTGCACCTTGCGGACAAGTTCCTTATCCGCATCCGCTTCGCCCTCATTGTAATATTTATCCGCCAGCTCCACCACATCGGGCCCTACCAGCAGAGATAATTCTTCCGTAGCGATATCGATCTCTCCGGCCACCTTACCGAAATCATTGTTTGCGTAGTAATTGCCAGTCAGTTCCCGCAACTCTTTGGCTCCTTTGCCATCCTTGTTGAAAATCATAGCAGCTATTTTTTTAGGTTTCTCAATATCTCGTCGGCCCGTTGCTTGTCATCGAGCAGCTTCATCATCACACGCAGCAGCAGGGTATCATCGGTCGCATCCACATTGCCGAAGATACCGCTTTCGGCCACCGAATAAAGCACACTGTTCATGCCCAGATTTTGGATAATGCCGGGGGAATAGCCCCCGCTCTTCTTATGCCGGTCGAAAACGGGCGCAAAACACAATTCCAGCCCGTCAATGATAAATGTTCCGGTAAACAAGTACTGGCAGAAATAGGCAAACCAAGCATAAATACCCCATTGTATCCATACAGGCATATCACGAACCAGCCCCATGTATCGGTTCATATATTGCGGTCGGAACGGCTCTCTCATGATGCAGCCTTTATCTTTCACAGGCTTGCGATAGAGGATGCCGCATAAAGCTCGCAGGTCTGCCAAATCATGCTCCGCATTGAACTTGTTAACCACGGCAGCCGCCTGGCGAAACTCACCAAAGGTCAAATCAGCGCCGTGGCTCATCGGCCCGCGTAGGTACCGCCATGCGGGAAGCAAGTTCGCCGTACAGTCATACGTCAGCTCCACAATGGTGCCGCCTTGTGCTTCTTCGTCTTCGCCCGCTCTCCACATCCAGTCCAGCGTCTTGGCCAATCCGTCTACAAGGCGCATGTCTTCTATCTTGGAACGAAAGCGATATCCACGATTCTTCAGTACATACGCACACCATTCGCGCTTAATATCCACCAGCTCCAGCCCTGGCTGACGCATCAGCTTATCACGTATCTTCAGCAGGTGCAGCCACTCCGTCGGTCTCACCTCTTCCCAGCATTCGGGAAATTCAATGTCTTTTTGCTTCATAGGTTATACTTGATTCGTCGGCCTGTCAGGAGCCGACACGTTATCTTCTTTGTTGATCACCTTGCGATAAATACCGAGGAATACCCCCTTCTTGTTCGGGAAGTTGATACGAATGGCATCATTGATGGCCTCCAGTGCAATCTCTTCGGGTATCTGCGTATCAGCTCCGTAGAATATCTTTAGCGCATACAGCATTTGGCTGCCGCTGTCACTCTTGCCGTCGATGATGATGTTGGCCAGTGCGGGAGACAGGCCGAAACCACTTGTCGTGGAGCTGTCGGCAATACGCGATATCTTCGCCTGCGCCTCGATGTATTTGTCGATATTCATCTCGATAGGCTCAATCTTCCAGCTCTGCATATTGCCGTCTTGATCTACGAAGTCCACGCAAGAGAAGAATTTACCGGCATTCTTCTTGCCCGCCATCACATTGGCGATGGTCTCTGTCAGTTCATCCTTCAGCCTCTCCATCTCCTTCTGGATCTGATCTTCTTTCCAATCTTCGTGCATGGTCATCACCAGTTCACGTTTTTGATTCCAGTACTCTTGCGGAGCATGCACCACATACGCAGCGGCAATCATGTTCTCATTCAGGTGTCGGATAATCTCCGGAAGATTATTCGCATTTTCCAGCCAGGGCACGGAGCCGTAAAAACAAGATATAGCATACATGCTGCGCCCGAAGCTGCGCAGACAGTGATATTTCACCGCTGTTTCGTGCTTGGCGGGATGCCACTTGTCGAAAGCGGGATACTTCAGGAAAGTATGACTTCGGTAGCTGTCAAAGTCGCCTGTGAGGTACCCTTTTACATCTTCAAGCCGACGGCTGTCATTGTCAGGCCATATCAGGCGGCACTCCCTGCTGTGCAGGCATTCAAGCCGATTTACCCACGGGCGGCCGATGCGGACACCCTTCGCCATGTAATATTTGGAAAACTGGCCGTTCATGTGCGTGTACTCTACCAGCGCATCGCGAATGTAGCCACGATAATCCCAGCTATCCAGCCAGTCTTGAATCTCTTCATCTTCTATCCACTCTTGGACACGCTCGTTGTTCTCAATCTTCACCCGATAAAGGAGCGGCCCTTGGCCATACAGCAATCCCGTTTTACGATCCAGAATACCCGGACCGAGATTGTTCTTCTCCAGCAGGTCACGGATGGCATCCGGCAGGTTGTTGTCAATTCCCCATGGCACGACTCTGACTCCGGCAACCGATACCGGATCACCATCCCAATCCTGCGAATCACCGTTGAAGAAACGGCTCATCTCCTGACTCCAGTTCATGTTAATAGCATACTGGCCCTCTGCCGTATCTACGAAGCTGAAATTCCCTATTTTTTTAAAGTTGTCTCCCATATCTATGTATTGATAAAAATTCTCGTAGCATTCACAACCAGCGCACCACAGTACTCCTTCACTATCTCTATCAACTCCGGAATATGCTGCTCGATTATCGGATTAAACCATGGTTTCGGCTCCCTGTTCCATTTGTCATCCGACTTTTTCGTAAGCACTCTGCTGCTGCCCTCCATATTATATCCTCTACCTACACCCAGATGAACATACACACCTTCTTCTTTAAAGCTGAACCCGATACTCGTGATCTCCTCCCCTTCGGTCGGATGCTTGCCATAGTGCCGATAGTTCTGCTTCATCGACTTCGACAGCTTCTTATCGGTCACAATATTATTGCCGATAGAAATACGCAATGCAGCATCTACCTTCGTGCCCCATGCCTGTACTTTGGCATTGAACACAGCCACGGCCTCTTTATCCAGCTGCCGCTCATGTTGTTGCGTAAGCCCAGTATCTCCCTCGATGATAACATCCAGCGGATACCTCTCTCCCGCAAACCGGTTGCTCTTGCCACCCCAGTTATTGCGGTTATTGCTTTGCGCCAATCTCTCTGCATGTGCTCCCATGTTGCAAATATACCCTCTTGGGGTATGAGCAAAAAGGACACAAAAAAAGAGGCCCTCCGAAACGGAAGGCCTCCAAACAAACTCTAATAAGTGATGTCAAACAACAAATCAGAGCGTAACCGATAACAATTCTTTTGCAAAAGAGTGAAGCCCGTTGCAGATGCGTTCAGCTTGCTGTCTGCGGGGCAGGGAGCGATGATTCAAATAATTGGAGAGCTGCTTCTGGTTGATACCGGTAATCTTCTCCATACCGCTCAAAGAGATATATCTCGAATAGTACTCCAAGAAGCTCGCAACGTCCAACTTAAATTCGATTTCGTATTCTCCCTTAATTTGTTCAGGCCATCTATCCACAGGCAAGTTCTTCTTTATAAGTCGTATAGCCTCATGAATATCATCTTTTACGGCTTGGATGCTATCTCCCGCGCCATAGATGCCGTCGCAATTATCCGAATATCCGTCATAGAAATCTTTGCTCTTTTCAATCACTACGATAATTTTTTCCATAATATATCCTTTCTTTTAAGGAAGTACGGGGATTAAAGCCCGTACTTCTTAATTAATTTGTTTGCTAATCCTTTTCCCATTTCTTTTGCCCCATGGTAGGGAACGGGCTCTGTTAACTCCCCTTTTTCGTTCTTATAAAAGTAATGACTTCCTTCCGCATGGTCGAACCTCCATCCCTTTTTTATGAACAACCGGTGTAATTCTGTACTTTTCATTATTATCTCTATTTGTTGTTTGACTCTACAAAGATAGCGAAATTTCTACTACTATCAAACAAATCGTAGAAATTTCGCTATTATCAATATAAAAAACCGACTATTCATCACGAACCGTCGGCTTCACTTATCTAATGTATAAAAAAATGTTTCTCTATATTTGATTTTTCTCGATGTAGGCTTCTTCGCTTATAGAACCATTGCCCAATTTTTTCGCATCGTTGCGATTATAAGACACAGACCTGCCATCTTTCAGTTCTATTCGGTCCGGATACATACCCAGTTCGGAACCAATCTCGTTTACTATCGAGAAAATCTCATGCAATCCCTTCGTGTTGGGCAACTCATAAATCAGCAGATCATTCATGGTTTCCTCCTTTCGATTTATTATCCTCCAGACACATATTCGGAATAAGTTCCAGAAATTGAATACGGGCATTGTGCAATGTAGCCAGAACCCCAACAAAATTTCTGGCATCATCTTCAAAGAAGCTACTGTTACCAAGCATGAATCCAATCGCATCGTCCAATAATCCGGCAAGGGATTTAGCTTCCCAATCTTGCAAGGATCTAAGATGTTCGGAAATAGATTCATTTAGGACAACTCCGTTAATAGTCATATCATTCATGATTGCCTCCCTTCTTTGCTTTATAAACACATACTGCCGCAACAGCAAATAGAGGAGGAAATATAAACCCTATACAGACAGCGAGAATAGCGCCGAAATACCAGCGGTCAGAAGAGTTGCGAAGTTCACAGTCAGGAGCCAAGCTACGATAGTAGCGGCATTGCAGATCATTTACTTGCTCAGTAAGAGCATTGACAGATTCGCCCACAGCAGGAATGCCGGAAGCAGGCACATTGAGAGTGCCAGAAGTTTGATTTTTCATACTAATGATTGTTTCGCGTTTAGGCAGAAAAACGGCTGCCATTTCCCGTGTCGCGAAACAATCATTAGTAATCTATGCCGAAGCATTGAAATAATGTGGGAAAGACAGCCGTATAAGTTTACATAAGTAAGACTTCTACTATCCTTATGGGCATAAAAAAAGCCCATCAAATATCATGAGCATTAACCGCGCTCCGCGACATAGAATACATCCTATGATTGTTTCGCACTGCAAATATGGGGATAATATTTGTAATGACAAAGAAAAAGCGGAGTTTTAAGCTCCGCTTCTTTATATGAAAATAAAATCAATCACTTGGAGAACGATAAACGTTCTGTTTCCCTGTAGAAATATCTTCAATAGTCAATTCATCATACGTCCAATTATTGATATCAGCCCAATCTCCTGTTTTATAAATCATATGTATCTTATATACATAACTTGATTTCACTCCGAACGCATTTTTTGCCGTAAATTTCTGAAAAACATTATACTCATTTGAAGAAGTTTCAGCCCCTCGGCGATCTCCATCAAATTCAACTTCAGCCGGATATTTCATTCTTGATGAAACAAATTCCTCCGACATAATAGCAGCTCTCGTAAAAGTAGGCTTATTATCCTCACAAGAATACAAAATAAGGCTTGCCAGGCAAACCATTAAAAACAAACATTTTTTCATACTATCAGATATATTAAATTAAAATAATACGCAAAAATACCCCATTTTTGCATATCTCAATATTTTTCAAGAGAAAAATTCTGCAAATAGAGTTGCATCTCTCCCCTCCGTGGTCAAAGGAACGGAAAAAACAAAATTCCGCTTTATTACATAAACATCGGTCCTGGTATATATGCTGGTGCATGCTCTTGTAATCTCTTTGTAAGTTCACCAAAATACTTATCAATTTTCCCCTTATCTATACCATCCTTTGTTCTATATACTTCAAAATCGCATAAATCATATAATAGGTCTGTCCGCTTATTATTCATCTCTCTTAATTGAAGTAAGGTTTCTATACGCGACTCTTCATCAAAAGTAAAAATCCGAATAATTAAGTTCTGGTTCGCAGTTTCCGCTTGCGACTGATATTTGAACAAATCTTCAAAATAATGATAGTCCGTATGCCCTAAAGAATGCCCAAAAAATATTATTTCATTAGCATCCAATAGCTTTTCTCTTACATTATGTGACTTATAATATGGGCTAAACGATTTTATCATAAAGCAGAAACTACTATCAATTTCTAAGTCATCTTCAAAACCTAAAATAATAGAATCATCCTTTATGCTTCCATGTATATATTCAACCGGAACATTTATCTCACCAACATAATGTTCCAAGTTCTTCAAATCTGTATAGTTAAAAGACAGGATTTCCCACAAGTCATATTGATTCAAGATTCTAAGTAAAGTAAGAGCAACAGAGTCCTCATTTATATTATCATACTTTATTTCTTTCAGATAAGAGCATAATGCTTTATGCAAAGCCAAAAATGTCATTTCTTCTACGAAAGAAGCGTTTGGCCCTCTTTTAGTCCTAACAAGAGCGAGTGTTGCAAGTTCATGTTCTAAGTCAATCCACTTATCTGAAGAGAGACGTTTCTCCAAGAACTTAAACAAATTAACTCCACCGGAAACGGGGCTCGTATCCATTAAATAGTCAGGAGAACTTTTAAAGAAAGTACTACCCATAAAATCTCCATATTTAGTTTTTAATCCTAAATCAAGATCAAAACCATTACCAAGAACAAGAACTAATTTATAATCTTCATCCATATATTAAATAGAATATCATTTCATAAATATTTAGTCAATAATTTCCTTTTCAGGCATTTATATACTATTTTTGCAAAAAACAATCACCATGAGCGACATTGAACTCAGAAAATACTGTTTAGACAAAGCCATCGAGATACTCAGTTGGTATAAAAGTTTTTGTCCGAAAAAGGAGTTGCACCCACTTGCAATTTCAGAAATCCTTTATCATTACCTCCTCACCGGTGAAACAAACTACTTTGAATTACCCCGTACACGTGGGTAAGGCTACCGTTATATGAAAATGCAATGAACTTGTAGCCTCATTACTTGCAGATTCACTTATTCCAGCTTTAGCTACATAAATTTTCACTCTTCCTCCTTTCTCAGATTTATCCGATGTAGTGACAGATACATCAAACTCTATTTTCTGCAACCATCTACCATCTTCAGAATAAACCATACCTCCCTGATGATTATTAGGTATTGGGTTTACAAGTAAGTTTTTATCAGCCATCTCCGTATTCAATTCCGTCACTGCATCAGAAATGTCTTTAATCGTAGCTTTTATAAAATCTTTTAGTTCCATAGTATTAAAATATCATCTCCTCATATCGTGCGCCGACCGGAACCACCCGGAACCCGACTGATTACGGGTTACACGATATGAGGAGATGAATCATTTGGTTTATATTCGGCACTTCAAATATCAGCATAAAATTGCAGAATCCCAAAATAAATACAAAAAAAGAGAACGTTTGAATAAATCAAACAGAATGCGATGCTTTCTACCGCTTAAACACAGAAAATCCGCGTGCAGGAGTTTGGTTTCGTTTTAATCTCCGGCGGCGTAGAAACTAATCTTCTGTACGCGGATTTTTCGTGCGCCCGATCTTCATCGGGATATCTTTCTCTCATGACGGGACGTTTTTTGAAGTAAAAGTGTCCCGTCCAAAATCGCATACCACTGAGAACCAATAAAAAAGCCTATCCCTTCGACTGATGTCGGAGGGATGAAACAGCTTGCTAGCCGAGCCGCGCCGTTGTCCGTTTGCGATTGCAAGCGGCCTTTTCGGTTCGGAGATATGACAAAATAATTACAAAACGTGCCTTTATGTTCTTTCCCCGCCCAAATCCCACCTGCTGCGGTGCATCCACATAAAAAATCCCTGCCATCCTCACGGAAAGCAGGGCTCGCTACCAACATTGAAAGCTACATCACACCGAAGCAGCACCCGACACACTTCTGCCTATCTTCCATACGCGGATGAACTCCTTGCGCATGGTAAAGTACTTCAGTGCATCTGTGAGGTTCGTCGATTCTTTGGGCAATCTATTTACGGGCAGCTTGTCACCCGTCTTCTGCTTGACTATCAAGCTGGAGTTATTAGGTCCGCTCGATATCTTGGTCTCGGTAACCTCCATTTCCGATTTAAGGTTCGGACAGTTATACTGGTCTATCAGCAACGTAAACAGGGAGCGTGCCAGGTTGCCACTGAGCAAGTCCATGAAGAACCGATATTCTTGGTTGCTACCGATATTGCCTTGGCCAAGAGACATGAGTTGTACCTGCCATCCTGTGCGATTGCCCTCGGCATCTATCTCTATATTCTTCTTTATCTGAGTGGCCATATCCGCACCCACCCCCTTGTAGTTGTTCATCGAACGGTCATAGTACAGCTTCAGTATCTTACGTTTGTGAGGTTTGAAGTAATACAAGAACTTATCAGCCAGCTCACGTACAGAACTCGGAGGCAATGTATATAGCTCCTTGAGTACACGCATCACACGCCCGTCTCTCTGGCCGAATACCATAGACAGCATATTGCCGGAGTCCATACCTGCCTCCAACGGTTTGTTTTTATCCAGGTACCTCAGAACCGTACAATCCTGCTCCCACCCGAACGGATGCTGCTCTATCACTTCATTCAGGAAACCGTCTGCATAAAAATGCTTGATGCTCAGATTGCAATAGAACATCTGGCTGGCTTCTAACTTCGGAATAATGGAAAGGATATTGCACAAGATACCTTCAAGCCCTTCGGCAAACTCATCGGAGAACCAATCTTCTCCCAAAATATCGACATTGACATAGGAGGAAGAGATAAAAAAGAAAGAGACTCCCCGTCGAGTCTTAATCCATCGCTCTTCCCACCGCTTCATGTTCTTGCCTGCAAGCTGCATGGAGCGTTCTGCCGCCTCCAGCTTGTTGTGCAGTGCACGATCTGTACGATAAGCCGCTTTCAGCTCTTTGTACTTCTGTAAACAAGCCACATACTCTTTTTTCGTCTCATTGTAGACGAAACCCGTTTGCAGCATCAGCAGTATCTTTTTCTTGTCGTTCTGTTTGGCCAGCTTCAAGATCCAGTCATATTCTCCGAGATGGTTCGGATTCGGCATATCCGTGGTCAGGGTACGACTGCGGTACCAAACACTATCCCCATACTTGACACGGAAACCGCGAACAGCCTTCAGCAAGTTCGTAAACTTCTCTTCAGGGAAATACTTCACCTCGTCGCCGAACACACCAACGTAAGAACGGCCTGCTCCGATTGCCGGTCTATCCAACGAAATGAATGTGAAGTTGAAGCCTGTATAAAACACCATGGTGTTTCGCCAATCGGAACAGACGTTATACATACGGTCTTTCCATTCTTGCGGCGGTTCTTGGTTGATTACGTAGTGTATGCCCAATTCCCACCCGAGTAAAGAAAGTCCGTCAATCAACGAAGGTATCACGTTCTTATGCAGGTCAGAGTATGTATCGGCAACCCAAGCGAACGGTGCACCGTGGCAGTCCAGCGCAACTTCTTGCACACGTTCGGCCAATACCTGCACTGTCTTTGCTGACGCACGTCCGGCAACCCAATAGAGCGACCACGGCATCATAATGGCAATGAGCTGCGCCATCCAGTTGGAGAAGCGCAGCTCCACATCATCCGATATCTTTAGTTTTTTCTTCCTGGTCATCGAGCATCTCCTCTATATCGACATCAATAATATTAGCATCCCGTTTGAGGCGTATCTTTTCTTTTGTCGGGATATCCTGTATCGAATCAATCTGCGCAGCAAGCAGCTGGCGGTTAGCGGACGGCAATCCCACCGAAGTGGGGTCAAGATCATACACCTTAATCGGTTTGTCGTCGATTTCTTTCGGCTTCACCTGATCAGGCTTATCCAGCTGCTTAATCTTGGCCGCTTGGATAGTCAAATTGCCATAAACCTCCATATCCTTGGAGGTAACCGCATTCTGGAGAACCACCTGAGCGGCTTTCATCAGATTGTCGTACATCATATTCCGATGAGCGTTGTTCTCAATCGTATCATTGAGATAGAACAGATTAATAGCCTCGCTATACATCCGTCTCGCCCGCATCCGTTCGACGCAGAACGGTTCGTGTGTCAGGAAGGCAATGGCGTTATCTTTGCCGTATTTACGGTTAATGCCTACCAGCGCATAGAGCACGTTGTAGTAATCCATCTCATCATCGGTCAGCTGCATAGTGCAGCCGGAAGCGATGTAGTCTTGCAGAGTATCAAAGTAAGATTTGTCGAACATCAGCCTATATCATCATAAAATATCTTGTTAATCGAATTGCGATACCCTGTCGCTTGGCGAAATTTATCAAACCGCTGCGCCTGGGTCACATTGTCGCCCGTCTCGGCACTGGCAGACATGGCCAGCCCCTCTTTTGCCCGTTGGATAAGTTGCCCGCGTTCATAGTGATACTTCAGCGGAGAGCCTATCAGGTTGAAATACCAAAAGAAATCATCTTCCGCAACATGATAATACATGGCTATCTGCCTCGGTTCATAGCCGATGCCTGCCAGCCTCTCAAACTCATCCAGATCTATCCGGTCATACCATGGCGGGCTTTCACGCCATTTGGTCACCTCGTCCGCTACGAAACTCATATACTTCTTTATTTTTCAGGAATACATATTGCTCTTCCATGGCATTCTCACCGTAATTGCCCGACCCCTCTACAACGAAGAAACCCGCTGCCGTGTCCAGGCAAGTAATCTTCTTGTGGCTCCAAGCAAATGAAAGCTCGATATCACCATCTTGATGGAGCTGCATCAAACGTCCGAAGATCTTCGGCATACGAAACTTGATGGTTTCCGATATGTGAAGATGTATCGTGCCTATCAGGCCCTTTTCGCGCCAACGGAGCAGTGCATTGATAATGCGCTCGTTGGTGGAATAGGTGGCGATATATAGATGGTTCACCCGTCCGGCATGCTTTATCAGATACACGATGAAGGTAAATGCCGTAAAGCTCTTCTTGGTCTCAATAAAGAAAGCCTCGTTATCTTTCGGCAGGCGTCCGCACAACTCTTTGAGATTGTTCAGCTTGAAAGTAAGCATCGTTTCAAACCGTTTGGAAAATAAGCGGGAATCTGACATCTCCTGCCGAAGTTCCTCCAGGCTGAAATAGTAACTCATTCCAATAGTCTGTTAATATCCGCCAGCTCTTTCTCATATCCTATCAATCTTTCACGCCGTATCGGGTCCAAATGCGGTTTATCTCCCTTGGCAATTTCAGATTTCACACGCCAGATATTGTTTTCAACCTGCCGCTGCCGTTTCACCAATTCCTTGACAGGCAGATGCAGAAGCTCGCTTCTACGACGAAATTCGGCAAAGGCGGGATGCTTGCCAAGCAGCGCATGGTGCTTCTTGTAGTAATTCAACTCTTCCCAGATCATGCGGTTCTCAATATAGTTATCAATGAGCTCGCGGGCGATATCCGCACACTGCTGAAGTGAGGTACAGTCTCGGAGTCGTGAATGTAACTGCACATACGCATGATATTTGCCGAACTTGCGTGATGCAAGAGCCTCCAGTTCCATGGGGCACGACGGATCATTCAAGAAAGAAAACTCTTCACGGAAAGAGTTCGGTTCTCTCCGTGAAGATAATGCCGGCAATACTCTTCATCCCTCGAAGTCGGATTGCTCCGGGAATAACCTCTCCAAGAAACTCTCCAACCAAGGAGAATATCCGGATACAGCGTTATTCAGGAACACTTTGCGCTCGAGGAACTCCAAGACCTTGCTCTCCGAAGGAGTCTGAGATACGATTGGTAACAGCACCTGATCTGTCGGCCAATTCAGAAATACGGGATGAACAGGGTACGATACCGAATTGTAATACACCGATGAAAGAAGATATCCACCGTTTTGCAGTTCGGGGAATCTCTCGAACATGGCAGTCAGCGATGTTTTTTCGAACAAGCAAGGGGTATGCGTACCATAATTCAGAGTCGGCAGTTTCGCCTCTTTGAGAAGCCCGGCCGTGCACATCATATTGGCAGCATAGGTGCCTGAGAATTTATCCGAATCAAGTTTGCCAACTACCTTGGGGATTTCGATATGCACCAATGATATCGGATTAACCAGGTAAATATCATCATTCGACCAGATGAAATGTTCTGTTACGTCAGGCGAAGAAATTGCCAGCAGCAACTTCTCCATCACATCAACCTGCGGATTATCCGATACACGGTGATGCTCAATGAAGGTAATTTCTTCACTGAACCAATCTTCGCGGTCGCCGATCACTACAATGTTGATGCCGAAACGTACATACTTCTGCCAGGAGCGTAGAGCGAAAAGTAATTCTTTGCCTTGCGCAAACTCTTTGCAATAAGGAATTACCACCGTTGTGTGGTCTTGAACTTTGGTTGCAGTACATGCCATAGAACCCTTAGAATCAATATTCAAGGTTCCTCTTACACACGCTTCAGTGAATTGTGCATCTACACTTTGGTTCTGCACATCATTCGATGTTTTTTTCTTTGTTGTCATAACTTTAAATATTAGTATGACACAAAAGTACCGTCAACGTACAATTCTCGAAAGGACACAAAAAAGGCGTATGCAACGCACACGCCTTTTTTCGCATTAACCATATAAAAAAAACTACATACCCCCACCTGCAGAACCGGAAGCTGTCAAGCCCAGCTCGGCATTAATTTCGATACTGTCCGTTACAGGAATAAAACTCTTGGCGATATGCCCGATAGTCGCACCGCGCAACGTGCTCGCCAAGTTTATTGTATTCTTGTCGCCATCTTTGCTGTCTTGACTGTCAGCTTTCGACATTTTGAGAGGCGTGCAGGGAGTTCCGGCAATTTTTGCATCACCGCCGGAGCAACCCAATACAATGGCTCCCATATCTTCGTTAATGTTGTTGTTGACAAACTCGTCATGCTCAAGCTCCGTGCCCGGATGCTCGTAGTCCACATGATGGATAAACCCGCGTGCATCATCCTCCCCCTCACTTGTGTGATAGATGTTGATGGTGGAGTCTGTTGCATACACGGCAATAGGTTTCTTACCCGTTGCCATTTTGAATTTGCTCACACGGACACCTTTCTCGTCGCGCTCGTACTCAGCCACATCTTTCCAAAGAAAGAGGATGATATACGATTTCTTGCCCTTAGGGCGACCGGCATTCGATGTCTTCTTAGGCACCGATACCATTTTATATGCTTCGTCAGCCATAAATTACCTCCTTATTTTAGAGACCTTCTCCCTGGGAAGAAGTTGAAGAAGCGGAAGAACCTTCTGCCTCTTCCGGTGGCAGGTATGCGAAGATAGCTTCGGCCAACCAGAAGCCGACAGCTTCCCACCATTCGGCGAAGATCTTCACGTCGTAATTTTCACCCTGCATCCATACCTTGGTACTCTGCGGATCTTTACTACGCAGATGCTTGAAGTTCTCTTTCGGAGTGATGAAGAAAGCACCTGTGCCGCGCATGCCTTCGAGGGGAACAAACGAAAACTTGGAGAAGTCTACTTTGACTTTCTCACCATCTTCGTTTTTCAACCAAGGATAGATCTTGCGGTAAGCCTTGCTGTAACGGGTTACCAAGTCAGGATCGGCATGGATAAACATAGTTTTCTTCTTATACAAGGGAGATACTTCGTCTACCGCTTTGTCGATTTGCTCAACCAGCTTGGCATCATCAAGAACAATGCCGTCGAGCAACCAAGTGACAGTCGTATTACCTGCCTTTTTGAGCTTGCGCAGCTGAGTAACATAACCGTCCATTACTGCGTTAGCATCAGTAGCTTCATCGCCATCTTGGGTCGCAGTCGTTTCTTTGAACTCACCCACGGCCAAGGCAATCTCACGTTCTTCGTCCAGCTTTGGGAAGATGAGCTGGTAAAGAATATACCTCACAACCGGCATATCCTCCGGCTTCAGGTTCTCGTCGTACAGATATCCGAGAATATCTTCCATGATATCCGACGGAGTGATCGGAACGTTGATTTTGCATTTGTAGTTCTTGATGGTCAACGGAGTAAACTTGGATTTACCCTTCGGAGTCCATTTCGGAACGAACTGCTGCAGAACCGAGTCAATGGCAGACTGTTGTGCACGCACCTCTACCTTGTCTGTCACGATCGTAGACATGTACTTCGTTGACTCCGTGGTACCCATCAGGCGATTCAAGATCTCAATACGCTCGGAAGAAACGTACTTGCCGAACTCTTTCTGAATTTCAGTCGTTTCGATCGTTGAGTTACCACTGTATGCAGCACCTTTAAATACGGCATCCAGATACATGTTATGTGCCAGCGTCATGTCCGGCTTGAATTTCTTCGTCATGTCAGCTCCTCCCGCTACATGAGCTCCCGCATCCGGAGCCTCTTCTTTTGATAACTTGGCGATTTCAGCATCCTTCTCCTTGATGGATGCCTCAAACTCCTTTTCTTTCTCTTCGAGAGCTTTCAGCTTCTCACGGGCCTCTTTCAAATCTTTGGCATTCTTATCACGGTCTGCCTCCAGCTGTGCTTTTACTTCATTGGTAACAGCTTCTTCCGCAGACTTCCCGCTCTTCTCGAACTCGGCCAGATCTTTTTTAAATTCCTCCAGAAATTTCTCACCGTACTTGTTCTTGAGTTGATCCTCTTGTGCGGAAAGCAAGACAGATTTGCCTTCTTTATCCTTCGCAAAAGCAGAAATACCCAAAAAAGAAAGTACCACGCTCATTACTTGTCCAAACATACACTTTACGATTTTGAATTAATATATTCGTTAATACACGCCTCGCTACGAATATCCCTTACCCGCTGAAGGGCAAAGTCAACGGAACCTATCGAATCGGCCAAGCCTACATTAACCGCATCCTTGGCATAGAACATACGTCCCCGCAGCAATCCGGGCGTGTCCATTTTTAATTTGTCACCGCGATTTGCCTTGACATTGTTTTGGAAGTCAAGAGCCAACGGGTCCAATTCTTCTTCGCGGATCATCTCATACTTGCCTTCCTTGGCCGCCTCAAACGGAGCATTCTTGTAGTCGGACAAGCTGCTGTAAATGGTGTGCACCTTCACACCCTCACGCTCGTAATACTTGGCATAATCCGGGAAGCTCATCATCACACCGATAGAACCGAACTCGGAAGATATCAGGTTTGAGGCAATAATCTCATCACAGTATGATGCAATATAGTAAGCAGCGGAAGCGCACAGATCGCAATGCGCTACCACGGCCTTACCTTTCGATTGCACATACTGAATGGCATCGACCATCGGAGCGATGGCATCAACACTGCCACCCCCCGAATCTATATCAAGTAAAACGGAAGATATATTCGGAGCATCAGCCGCCTGGCGCAATACATCCGCCAGTTCGGTAGTACCATAGCTGCAATATGTACCATATTTCAGCAGAGTTCCATGGATGGGAACAATAGCCGTGCTGTCTTTGGGCGCATCGGAAAACCCGTTGCCCGCCTTGGCTTCTTTGCCCGGCACGGATAACATGACCGATATCGGTTCGACTTCGGAACGTTTGGTTGCATCTTCTTTTGTGATGCCACGCTCCAGTAACTTGTCAACCAGTATCAGGTTAGCTTCTACATCCCGGAAAGAGATAAACCACTTGCCGCGACAGACTGCACTATATAATGAGGAAAATGCCATTGTAATTATACCTATTGATTGTCGGTACAAAATTACAATGGAGATAACCGTTTAAAAGGACTTTAAAATCTTGGCAGGTTCGGGGCTATCACGTTTAAACGAAAGCGTTTGCGTCATCGGAGAACCGCCGCACTCTGAAGATAGTGCCACAGGGAATTGTTCTGTACCTACCACTCTACGGCTGCCGTTCGTCATCTGAATTAACACCAGGCCTTCGTTCATGATCAAATCACGTATCAGAGCAGCTTTATCCTCTCCTGTATCCGTGACAATCGCTTTCAACTCCTGCTCAACAATCCCACCGAGTTCATCTTTCTCCTTAAAATCTCCGGAAGATATGGCAAGGTTAACCCATTCGCCACGAACTTTGATTATATTGCTCCCGGGAACATTGTAAATCTGTGCACCCGATATCGGCAGGAAATACATACCGCATATCTGCGACCTCTTGTTGAACTGATTCATATTTTACTGAATTTTTAAGTGATAAATTACTGAAAATCTGTTTTTTACTTAACAATTAATCTGCTAAAAAATATTAAGGAAACAACGATAACTGAATATCCTTGTTCACCTCTTTAATCATCCGCTGCCGGTTGCGATAATCAAACTTCTTGACCGCATCGTAATTGATGGCATTGCTCTTGATATTATATGCCATCAAGAATGCCCGGACAATCCGGTCTTGTTTATAACCTTTTTCATAGCCAGCCACAAAATACTCTCGCACCCGGATGCGGAAGGATGCCTCAATATAATCCTGGAGCATACGCTGCTTCCATTCGGGTATATAGATGAAGTTCTCTTGCAGGATGAAGTGATTCCACTCCTGGATAGGAAGAAACAAGGTTATCGGATTCTCTTTGATGGCTTGTTTGGGTGGGCGGTCAGTGACGGTGACCATCGCCTGAATGAACTTGCCTATATCGTTGGATGTAGTCACATTCACGCCGTCATCCGATGGCCTGCATCCGAATTCATGATACAAGTAATCATGCAGATAGGGATGCAGTTCTATTATTACGTTAGGTCTCATACGGTAAGTAGTTTATTTCAAAGCAAATATAGTGATAAATATAGATATCACATCTGAATTTTACTGAAAAACAGAAATTATATAAAATATAGTTACATTATTAGGAAAATAAAGTCTTATCACGTTCTCATTTGTTCTGCGTTATATATCGTTCTGATTGTTTTGCTTAGAAATTTTTGCAACTTTGCGCCTTGTAACTTTTAAGATTTAACTAATTGGCTACCAGTATATATATTGGTAACAAACCAAATGAATACAATTTGTGCCATTCAAATAGAATCGTAACTATGCAGCCCATTTGTTATCCAAGTTTTAAAAGTAACAAACCCTTATTTTTTGTAACCGATGTTTGTTACTAAGAATGTAACCTTTGTTACTTTCTATTTATTAAGTATTTATCTCTTTTTTCAAACATAGGTTACAGAGTTACAAAGTTTTTGTATAAATTAAGGAAAGAGAGTGAGAAACCCAGGAACGAGGGATGTCGGCGCTATCTTATTAAATAGTAAAAGCTGCGGACAGTTGTGCCCACAGCCTTTACAAAAAGCTCTACTCCGGTACAGGATGTCGGTACCTCATGGCCTTATGGAAATTCGGAGGCAGGGGCTTTCGCCTTAGCCTGGTGTAATCATCGTTCAGCTCAAAGTCCATCCAGTGATTTTGTGCCAGGAGGAACGCGCCTACAGCCACAAGCATCCACGGCAGTTTCTTCTTGTCGGCATTGAGGTTCAGGATAGTAGTCGGCTTCATTAGCTCCAGGTAGTCATAAACCTGACGGATGTAGGCGGTAGCCGATTCATCGAGCAGCATTTCCGGAAGAAACCGCTCGTAATGCTTGATATAATCAGAACGGAACGTTTCCATCACTACTTTCTGTTTGAGGCACGAAAGCCGCCGGCTCTCCATTCTTCTGTCTTGAGCGCATATAAATCATCTCTTTGGTCTTACCGTCTATCTTCTGGAGATATCGGCCGGACTTGTTGAGCAGATCCATCGGATTCATCTCGGCAATGTAAGGGCACAACTCGGAGAAACTACGCAATGCCTTGGTGAAGCGCTGCATCTTCCAGAATTCCTTTTTCGACTTGGAGGTGGTAATGAAGTCATCATAGACCAATTCCCGGACAATGGGCGTATTCAGATTCTCGCCGTCTTCAGCGAAGTAGCAGTAGGCCCAATCCTCGAAGTCGCTGCCCATGTCGGCCTTGCGCTTGCGGGTAATGATGTTCTCCATCGGTGGCTGTATTTTGATGCTGCGGTCGGCCATGGCCAGGTAGAACTGAAGGCATTGGGCGAAGAAATTCAAATCCCAGTTCCAGTCCTCTTCACTGTAGTCCGTGTTCGTCATCAGGTTGCGGTCGAAGTCATCGCGGATGGTACGGGTCTCAAGATAATCGTTTTCTTCTGTCTTCTGGTGGTAGTAATCCGAGAACACCATATACAACATACGTGCCGACGTGGAGGGATCAAACTCACGCGGTACATAGTTCGTGGTAAAACCGAACTTCGGAGAGTCTTCAAACTCGATAAAGAATGATTTGTTGTTCTTAGGATTGACCGTCATGCCCGAAGTGATGTTGTCATAGAACTGGCTCATCGGCAGGTAACGGTCGCAGTCATCGACCAGGACAAAGTCCGTATGAACATCCACCTGATCGAACACGTGCGGATTGTCGAGTAGACGGGGATTACGCCCGGAAAGATTGACGGTCCGCATAAAGAACCGGAACGTCTTAAAAAGGAAGCTCTTGCCGCTACGCCCGTTACATTCATCATCTTCGCCTATCTTGTTGTCCATGGCATAGAGCGCCCATGCACGTGACGGCGATTTATATCGGTGCATATTATAACCGATGGCAAACATCTTGTTCAGCAGATTCTGCTTCTGCTCGCGGATCTCATCCGGAGAAAGCAGCGGTCCGGCAATGTCAAACTTATGCTCTGCCCGGTACTTATCCGCTTCGTCCACTCCCTTATCCTTCCAGGCATACTCCAGCTCCTTACGCCAGTACAGGCGGCTGGCATTTATTAGATAATTGAAGAAGCAACTCCTGTGCTCCTTGATGGTGACATCGAATATATCTCTGCCTTCTGCATCTTGTCTATACGACCATTCAAACATCGGAGGGAGAATACTGACCTTATGAGTTATTACGTTCGACTCCCATGCGCTGCGGTTGTCGGGTATCTGCCCATGCAGCGACTTAATGCCGTCTTTGCTGACCTCCCATGTCTCTTTGTCGAAGAATATATATTGCTCCTTGGGGGTATAGCTCCGGAAATCCAGGTTGATTTCATCAAGCTGCGCCAAGGACGATTCTCCAGTACGAGGAGAGTTCATTATCAGATTGCGGATATCCACCGGAAGATAACGCTCTATGGTAAACCGCTTGAGAAATGCCACAATATCCTTGGCCTTAATCTCACTAATGATGCATCCCTTCCGACGTATATACCTAACCTCGTTGGAGTTATCATCCTTTAGGGTATAGAACCCGTTCAGGGAAAGAAAATAGTGCAGATAGGAAGTGTTCACTTCATAGGTCATCTTGCGGCTGCGCTCGCTCCAGCTATCCACCCAGAATCTGGCGGGCATGGCCAGTGTCTGCAGGTTGCGGAAGTCCTCCTGCTTCGGCCGCAAGCCCACAAAGTCACGGAAATCTTTGCGGGGCTTTCCGCGTTGGTCGCGATAGCCACGCAACCAATCCGGAAGCCATATCGTATAGATGTCAAGGAAGCACAGTGCCAACTCGGTTCCCTTGCGAATACCGGTATCGTCGATGTCGGGAATGTTATAGATGCACTCCACGTATTTATATATCTCCTTGATTTCTTCAGGAGTCACCTTGTAGGTTTCGCTGTTGAACCACAGTGGGTGGCAGCCGAGGGCACGGACACAGAGAGAATCACGCTCACCGGAACAGATGAAGGCCTCTTTCAGCTTCTGCTCCTTGTATTGGGCGTCTTTGTTCTTCGGATCATTGAAGAAAGATTTCTCTTCTTGTACATTGAAATCCCGATAAGCTTTCTGTAGCTCGGCAAAACCGTTGATATATTGTTTCGGCTTTACTCCATCAGGGGTATAGCTGAATCGCCATTGCTTATCTGGATTTAAAGGTTCGTATATCTTGTAGAACTTGTCGGTGCTACCATCTTTTTTGGTGACTACACATTCGCGCATGAAGATGGGGTAAGTAGGCGTAGTGTATTTGGTGGTGACTTCACGGTTCCGGACGTAGGAAATGGACTTGGCCACATACCAGTGCAGCGCATCGGCATGCTCCTGCTTGACGCGCGGGCCGAGGATTTGTAATTGCTCATCAGTAAACTTCTCTTCGAGCTCGAAGAACCTGCTGCCTTCGGCTTCGTCAGCCATAGCAGGCCGCTTACGAATATCAGGTTTGTTTACGGATCGCTTGAGTTCATCCGTCACATTGTATCGAGAAGCAAGCAGTGCCACAGCTTCAGGAAAGCGGATGTTCTCTTCATTCATGCAGATATCTATCGGGCTCATGGCCGAACCTGCATCGCCGAAGTCAGTAACCTTGTAGCAGTCCTGGAACTTCTTGAGGCAGGCTGAAGCGTCATCTTCATCAGGACGGCGCTTGAATTTTTTTTTGTTGTCTACGCACCCTTCAGCTTGCGGGTAGTAGTATAAAATAATATCTAACCCGTCATGGGTAGCAGCGTAGATATCGGTAGCTTTAATCATATTGAGGATTATTTAATTGGTACAAAGGAATAGCGTTACGGTCAAGTTATCAAGGACGTAACTTTTTCATATTATTGCTTAATCATCCGGTGGCTCTAACTCACATTCAGCTTTGCACCACGCATATTCACACATCTGTTTGATTAATTCAGCTTCAATTCCTTGATCCCAATCTGCAGAAATTGCTCCACTCATGGTATCGAACGTAATGGTTAAGACTTTTTTTTCATGTTTCATTCTACTTTGTTTTGATGTTATAAAAATTCATTATACGTTACAACTCCTTTAATGTTTTTGTAACATTCTCCATTGTTGAAAGAGGCTTCCGGATCAACGTCCCACATTTTGACATTTCTTGAAAATTCATCAAACTCTTTGCAGGCTTCTAAAAAATCAGATGATTTAGATTCAAATGTTTCAGAATCGCATATCACAAGCTCTACACCACTTGTAGGGTTATACTCTGGATTCGCCTCCGTCATGGCAGCCATTGATCTATAATTAAATATCCATGTTTTGCTCATATATTTCTTGTTATACGTTAAACTCTATTTTCTGTTGCAGCACTTCGTCTGCATAATATTGGTCAAAACTTTTATCGCTTATCCACCAATTAAAACCAAATTCGGCATCGGTAAAGTTATGGTTGATATATCCGGCATCAATGAGCTTTTGAATAGTTTGAACCCACTTTCGTTTTGCATGGGGAAAACGCTGACAGTCTTTTCGTTTCTGCTTGTAATTAGACATCGGACAAAGAATACAACCAATTCTTTTATACCCTTCGTCGTATAGTGAACAATGTTTTATGCCATTCCCGTTTAGGAAGTCCCATACGTCTTTATCAGTCCAATAGATTATAGGAGAAATCAGTACTTTATCCTTGCCTCCTACGCACGTAATCATCTTTTCCTTATGCTCGGAGAATTGGTCGAAGTTTCCGCTAAATTTTCTATCCCCTGTCTCCACCTCATTACGCTTGGAACGTCTTACGCTTTCTGCATGGCGAATGCCGATAAGAGTTACTTTTCCTTCACCGGACATTTCTTTGTATTTAGCGCAGCACCAACGTAACCTACGTGTCGGAAGAAAGTGACACTTCAAAGCCATGTCGTAAATAGACATTTTAGGTTTTATCAGTTCCACGTCCGGGTAGTTCCGTTTTACGAAGCGAATAACATCCGGAGGGTCAATGCTTGTAAGGTTCATGTGAGCCTTAAATTTTACTCCTGCCATCTTTGCAAGGTGGTAGAGGGCTTGGCTATCCTTTCCACCGGAGAAAGCAAGGTAGAAGCCATTCTCCGGGTCATAATCAAGTGCCATCTGTTCACATTTGCGAAGTAGGGCAATGGAGTAGTCTATTTTGGATTGCAGGTTCATTTCTACTTTTATTTTACTCTAATTGTTATAAAAATATTCATTACATCTAAACCCTTTGCGTGGGGTGAAGTCTTTAAACTCGCAACTCATATAGAATTCTTTCCGGTCAGCCCAATGCGCCATATCTTTCTGCCATTGCGGAATCACTTGGTGTGGATTGTTCAAGCTCCGATAAGGTTGGCAGTGAGGGAGAAAACGGCGGCTTACACCTTTCCAATGATTTACACGATGGAAGGACTCTTTGAATTCCATTAGAATGCAGTATAGGAAATATTCTCCCTTGTACCCGTATTTATCAATCAGCATCGCTGCACGTTCAACTTCCGCAATCTGCCCCGGTGTATCACAACCGAATCTTATTCGCTTTATCCATTTAACCCTTGCAAGTAGATGAGCTATATCATCTGTTACCAAACGAGCATCTAAACCTTGATTAAAATCCACATGGAGCTTCAACTTCACAATCTTTTCTATTTGTCTGAGTCCATAATCAGAAGCCAGAACATTGTTATCCATCAGGATAATGTTCTTTCTTCCATTGATGAATATTTCCTCAATGTCCATATAAGGAGCTATCGGGCCTTCTTTTTTCGGAACTACACACCATTTGCACTTGTTGGGACATCCACGAGTAAGGAATCCGTAAGCCACTTTGTCATCAAGTTTGTAAAGCGAATAGTCTGGCTGCAATCGGTCTATCTCAAGAGGAAGTATCTTATCTACATTAATACCCGTTCCCCCAACCTCCAGTTCATCAGTGTTGATGTAATACCCGTAATTAGGCGTGAAACTGAATACTTTGGCGGCATAGACTTTATCATAATGGAACAACGGATTATACCATTCCACATTGTCACCTATTGCCTTATGATAGCTACTAATCTTCATAAGTGCGAGATTAGGATAATTACTGTCAATTGCTAATATTCCAATGTTCATACCTTCTTTTTACATTACAAAACATGTACAACTATATACTCCATCTTCAGGAATCCCTCCAAAGTCAACCCGAATACACAACTCCCCGCAAATGACAAAAGGCTTTTCGCTCACCACCTTGCCATATACACCATAATGTTCGTGAAAGACTTCTGAACCCGGCTCCATTGAATCCAGTGCTTTTTTCATTTTCTCGGAGGTATAGGCGGTTATCCATCTATTAGAATAATTGTAATAAAGCAATCCGATGCCGAGAGAATCGCACATCTGCAAGACGGTTTCTTCCACTTGCTGCCTGCTAAAGACAACACTGGTCTGCAGCTTCTGTACTTTAACGTCCGGGAACTTCTTTTTGAATATTGTTTTAGTAATCATGATCCTTATTACTTAAATATTACTTTTTCTTGTTTAACCAATCTAAAGCGCTTTGCAAACTATCAGTATAATCGGCATTATAGATATAAGCTACTTCATCACCGGCCTTGTACTGCCGATCATTATCTGTTTCTCCCAAAATAAACTCCATGTTTGGAGTACCTAATTTGAATACACCTATACAATAGGTAAAACCTACATACTTTTTGCTTTCTTTAGTTGCTAAAAGAAAAATTCTTTCTGAATTTGATTCCATAATATTATTCCTTTATTAATCAATTACGGTTTGTCATCATGCATCTTCCTTGAATAGGAGAAGCACTTTAGCAACATCCTCTACGTATGTTTTTTTGAAGAAAAGGCACCCCATCGAGCACTCTGCATAATTACTCATTTGATACAAATTCTCACCAAAGGCCATCTCCAGCGCATTGATAAGTCGCTCGTAAGTTGCTGGGAGAAAGTTCACCATCACCTTAACTCCGTCGTTCTGGTCATCCCGATAGATATTAGCGAAACGCTCATTGCCAAGATCTATCTTATCCACATACTTGGTCGCATCCGGGAACATACGTTTGGCCGCACCCTCGCTATAAATGACATTCGCATAGTTCTTGCTGATCTTGCATGATAACAGCACAACGCTACCAGGCAATAACCGTCGAATATCTTCTTTGGTTGCTGATTGATTGATCCGAAGCTGCAGCTTCACTGCATCCGGAAAAAGTGTTCTTGCTTTTTCAATGTTGTTTAAATCCATTTTACTTAATTATTTGAAGTTAATACTTTTTATTTCATTTGGTTCTGATGCCAATATGCCACCAATTCGGCCACATTGTTTACCCTTATTTTAGCCTTGATATTCTCGCGGTGTCTGTTCACGGTACACGGAGAAATATGCAACTCTACAGAAATTGCATCCGTTTGCAAATTAGCCGCAATCAGTCGAAACACTTCGAGCTCGCGCTCGGTAAGTTTGGTATTAAGTTCAGGCTTGCAAACAATGCCTTCAAGCTCACACTCGCCACGCAGAGGGCAACGCACCTCTTCGAATTGGAATACACCGTTGTGATTGATATCAAGATTATATTGATCATACTCTCCGAAGTTGCAGCGGATAAAGCGATGAACGACCTTATATTCGTAGTGCCACCGATTCATCGTGCTGGCAGAATACAACTTCATTAGCGCATCATGCGCCTTCGTGTATCTGTCTCGGATAATGGCCAACATTTCAGATACGAGCTCCCGATCATTCTCCTTAAATGGAACAGCCGGTTGCCCCACAGCCTTAACCATCACTTCACCTTCAGGAGTGTTATAAAATTCTATGTTAGTAAGAGATGTCATTGTTTGTATTTCCATGATACAATGAAAGGCATCTTGTAGTCATCATCCTCTGTTATACTATACCCAAGTTCTTTCAATTTGTCCTGGTCATTTTCAGAAATAAAAATGAAACGAGTCTTGTATAGACCTCTTTTTGCCGCCATCTCTATATGACTGCATATTTCCTCTACATTGCTATAATTCATAGCTTTTTCTCGTGCCTCTTCGGCTGTAATAAATTGTACACTCATAACCTTATCAATTTTTATTTATCGGGAATAGTTCTTCTACACTCTTGCCAAGATGTTCGGCAATCACTTTCTTTTTAAGCATAGGCGGCTCCACCTCGCCAGACAGCCAACGATACACTGTCATCTTGGAAGAATAGGTTATCTCCGCAATCTTTTGGATTGTATCTAACCGTACATTGGGTAACGAATCTATATAGTCTCTAAATGCCATATTTGATAAATATTTGATGGTTTATAATTCGCTATAATTGTGTTTTTGTTAACTTAGCGGTGTTATTATTAGTAACACAACGCAAATATGATAAACATATTTATCATACTAAAATAAATAGATAAATATATTTATCGTATTAACTTTTATTATCAGTTAGGAATAAAGTATGATTAAGCAACGTCTTTTAGATATCTGTAAAGCTTTGGGCATCTCTGCGAGTGAGATGAGCACCTCTATTGGTATGAGCCGTCCTTACATCGCCAATCTTAAAAAGGATATAACAACAGAAGTATTGCTAAATATACATACCAAATATCCTTCAGTAAATATCATGAGAATTATAACCGGAGAGGGGGATATCTTGCTTGATGATAATAAAAATTTGAATAGTGAAATTAATTTTTCATTTTTCATCGAGAAGTACAACCAGCTTGAGAGTGAAAATAAAAAGTTGCTTTTAGAAATTGGTGAATTGAGAGGTCAGCTTAAAGTCATTAAAAAAGATGTCCACGAGGAAAGCAATGTAATATGTGCCATTGCAAGCGGATCAGATTTGGAGAAGTAGAATATATAATATCTAAATATTAAACATTATGGAAAAGGAATTTGAAAAGAAAGCATATTCAGAACTTATGCAACAATCAGTAGAAGAAACCACCTTCTACATGACATCTGCAATGGACATTATCAGCAATAAATATGGCGTTGCCTATGCGGAGGATCACCCCGAACTTGTAGCTGCTTTTATGCAGACAGCTGCCATCATCAATTTGGAATCTGTTCTCATGAACAAATTGGAAAATATCGAGAAAGCGATAGATCAGATACAGTAAATCAATAACTTACAGGAATTATCCTCGGACAGATTTCGGACAAATACCCATAAAAACAACTGAGTAAAGAAACGTATAAGATTGATAATCAGCTATGTTTTAAAATCCAAATTACGATATAGGGTCGGATCTCCGCAACTAAATAAAAAAAGAATCGCAATTCCGCGATTCTTTTTTGTTTCTATACGTCTGTAATCACCCGTCTCCCTTTACATTCAAAAGACTTTTATAAACAGCAACCCCAATGCGATGGCCACTACCGTTGCAACTAAGCCGGGCATCATAAATGAATGATTCAACACATATTTACCAATCTTGGTAGTTCCCGTACGGTCAAAATTGATGGCAGCCACGACGGTAGGATAATTGGGAATGAAGAAATAACCATTTACGGCTGGAAACAAAGCAATAAGTATCATCGGTGAAATGCCCAAAGCAATGCCTAAAGGCATCAAAGCACGCACCGTAGCCGCCTGACTATAAAGCAGAATGGACATAGCAAACAAGGCTATGCCAAACAACCACGGCATCTCCCTTACCACTCCTTCAATAGATTGCGTCAGTTGGAGCATATTGCCCTGAAGAAAAGTATCACCCATCCAGGCAATACCGAAAATAGCAATGACGGCCTGCATACCTGCCGGAAATACCGAACCTTGCGTCGCCTTAATGCCATCAGTCCTGGTCAGCAACAAAATAAGGGCGGCGGCGGACAGCATCACAATCTCGATGATGGCAGACATGCCCAGCTTCACCGTTTCACCATCCACCACGAACGAAGGGCGTAAGCCATCGAAGGAGCCAAAGAAGACAATAAAGACAGTGGCAAGTATGAAGATTAATACAGATATTATGGCGTGATGCTTATTATGTATGTCTTGCAGTTCTACCTTCTTAGTATCGAGATAACCTTCTGCCAGTCTTTTCTTGTATTCAGGGTCATCGACCAGCTCCTTGCCTACTTTCATTGAGAACAAGGCGCCTACCAATACACCTATGATAGTAGCCGGGATGGTGATCTTCAATATATCGAACAGAGTTATATCAAACCCCGTCAGCAGTCCGAGCAGCGCAACGGTTGCAGCAGAAATAGGACTTGCCGTGATGGCTTGCTGCGAAGCAATAACGGCTATCCCCAACGGTCTTTCCGGACGTATCTTTGTTTCGGTAGCTACTTCTGCAATAACGGGAAGCACAGAATATGCCACATGCCCCGTACCGGCTACAAATGTAAACAAATAGGTTACGATAGGGCTCAGAAGCGTAACTTGCGACGGATTCTTGCGCAGCAGTTTCTCTGCCAACTTTACCATATAGTCCAGTCCACCGGCCGCCTGCATACACGATGCGGCAGAGATAACAGCAGCTATCATCAACATCACATCAATAGGCGGAGAGGTGGGTTGCAATCCGAAACCAAATGTCAGTATCGCCAGGCCGACTCCTCCCATAACACCAAGACCGATGCCGCCCAAACGGGCACCGATGATGATAGCGACTAATACAAATGCTAATTGCAGAATCATACTTTGTACATTCTATCCGTTACGAAGTATAAACTAATTCCAACCCGTAATTGTTTTCAGAAAAGCAGTCAACTCATTTGCCATCTTTTGCTGCTGCCTGCGGGAAGGATGATAAGAAGCCCCCATTCCCAAAGCGCCCGTCTGAAGAGACATGTCGAAGCGATACAAGTTTGCATCACCCTTCTGCTTGGCTTCGGTAACGACTGTATTCAAAGCTGTTTTTACCACTTCGAGAGACTTACCGCCCAACATGCATCCGGTCAGGAAAACAATCTTAGCCTGGGGATAATGACCGCGGATGGTCTTCAGGAAATTACGATAAGCTTGCGTCAGCAGCTGCGGGTCGTAATTGTCGGTACTCGTATCGTTCGTACCCAGGTTGATGCAGACCACATCCGGAGTATACAGACTATGGTCCCACGTTTCGGACGGGTCGGAGAACAAAGTCTGCTCGTACATGGCAGGCATGCAGTCGGGATTCCCCGTCCTCGGCCCGTTATAATTGCGATAAATACCGATGCCCGAACGGGCAACCACCAAATGTTGCGCCTTCAAGGCACGGGCCGTGACAGCCGCATAAGTATAGTAATGATTCTCCGTTTCGTTGGTGAAGGGCAGCGAAGCATCGGTAGCCTCTACACCATATCCGCAAGTGATGGAGTTGCCTATAAATTCAATCTTCCTCGCCGGCAGTTGGGGAGCCTGGGCAAGTTTACAACCTTTGTCAAGATAGAACCCTCTGAATTCCGGGCGAAGGTGAAAACCTTCGATGACGTACATGATGCGTGCCGTATGCACACCTGCCGGCAATGCTTCCGCCAGAATCTGAACAGAGTCTTTCTCGCCGAAACCGATTTTATAGGGAGATTGGTTATCGATCTCTACCATGAAATAGCCGCTGTTGGGCTTTGCCTTCATGGCCAGGGAAGTTCCTTCGAAATTCGCAATGATGCTGACTCCGGGATAGGTGAAGCAAGGCGAAGAAGGATTACGATGTGAAACACGTCCCATGTAGACGATACGGGAGTCGTTTGCGGGAATAAATGTACAGTCAGCCGATTGGGCAAATACAGCCAGCGACTGGCTGAGGAAAGTGAATGCAACAACTATTTGCAGAAAAAGATGCTTGTTCATAGATTCTAATGTTTTATAGGATGCGAAGATAGGAAAATCTACAAAACAAAGCAAAGCTGCACTCGCTATAATGTAGGAGAATGAAAATCTGTCATTTCCATTCTCCTCCTCTCAGGACTCACCTACCACCCCACCCTTCGGGCACCCCTCCTTCCTGAAGGAGGGGAATTAAGATACTCTGCATATTATTGTTACAGCATTATCGGTCACTCTCCTATTTCTATCTTGGCCGCCTCCGGCAAATTCAGAGTCAAGGAAGCCTTTTCTGTTTGCGGAGTCCACAAAACTTGTCGGCATTCTCCTTTCTGAAGAGTGTTACGATGCTCCCTGGAACCGGTCAGATGCTCCGTATCTATATGGAAAGAATCTGTTTCTACATCCCATCTGCGAATGTCATCCAGGTTCAGATATAAATCATGTACTTCACCGCTATTAAAATGCAAGCTTTCAGCACAAGCGCTTAAAGAATTGATACGGCAATCTTCCACGCTGGCAGCCCCCTGTACGTTGAACGAAAAAGTATCCCGGTCGAAACCCTTGAAGGTTGTTTTCAAGACATAAGCCGCGACAGACACATGCTGAACACTCTCCGGTATATTCAGGCACATCCCTGCCGTGCGCACATTTATCCAGCGCATATCCTTAAATTTATCATCCAATTTGTTTGCCGAGAGATCGAACACAATATTCAAAGTATCTCCACTGGTTTTCATCGACAAGTATGAATCCAGTCCATCGGCATAGGCAAAGCTACCCGTTGCCGCACCCGTAGATTGCATCAACAGCGTTGTGTTTTCAAAAGCGACGGTTTTCCCCCTATCCTTCTCGTCCGTATGTATCAAGAACTGTACTACACGGCATTCGGGCAACTGCACCGTCTTCTGTTCTCCGTTGATCTCCACGGAATTGTCTTCCCAGGTACTACCCAGGGTAGGTATATAGAATATTACGCCGATTATCGCCACCAGTCCGGCAATCAGCATTCCTATCAGTATATAAGTTGTTCTTTTCATAACTATCTTCTTTTATTTTTGTTTCTTAATAAACTCCTGGTACATATCCGCCAGTTCTTTGGCCGAAATCCCCAACGTAAATATCTGCTTGAAGAAATAATCCACTTCTTCTTTCAGAAAATATTCTTTTCGCAGCGAAAGGATCAATCCGCGTGCACCGGCCGATACAAAGTAACCGATGCCCCGCTTGTTGTAGATGACGCCTTGCGTCTGCAAGTAGTCGTACGAGCGCATCACCGTATTGGCGTTGACCTCTACCACAGCCGCATACTCCCGTACCGAAGGAATACGCTCTTCCTCCTGATATTGCCCGAGAAGCACTTCATCGCAAATGCGGTCTGCTATTTGCAGGTAGATGGCTTTACTATCTTTAAAGTTCATAATTACCAACGGTTAATGATTTCTGATTCTTTGAAACGGAAATAGGCAAGTACCCAATTAAAGAAGACGAAAATGAAATTGATCGTAATTACCGTATTGCGTGCCGCCACTTCGGAGATATCTCCACCGCTTATATTGAGATCATGGGGTACGACAGCCTTGATACATGCTATTGCAACCAAAACATACACTATCACAATACATATCCCGGCAGCAAACGTCTTGACAAGTGCATTCTTGGGCCAGACAACGCTACCCAACAAAAAGAACGATTGGGCAAAGAAGTATCCGCTTATAAACATCAGCGCCTGGCCATTTTCTACAGAAGCGTCGTAAAAGCTACCGGTATTCGTACAAAACTCCCAAAGCGGGAATGAAGAGACGATATCCAATTGAGGATAAGCTACCGTATAGACAGCAACGCGGGTCCAGTCTGCCATCTTGAAAGCAATCAAGTATACCACGAGAAAACCAAATGTAGCCAGTAACCAGCGGGAGAAGAATTTCTCGAACATGGTGGCAGGCGTCATCAACACAACAAGCCGGCTCGTTTTGGTCTTCATCCGCTCCATGGTGAACGAAGCACTGATACATCCCCAGGCAAAAAGTCCGCACAGAAACAATACAGATTCAAATACCCACATAGGGTCCGTCTCACCTGCCGAGTAGGAACCGGCAAACTTATAAGTATAATACCCATTCCAAATAAAAAGAATTGCCAGAACTCCATAGACCATCACCGAACGGAGCACGTATGGCTTCCAATTCTCTACCATCTCCTTGCGGCATACGCTCACAAAGCGGCTTAAACTAAAAAAAGTATCGCTTATCATTGTTCGTTCGTTTTAGAGTGAAACATAGTTGCTATCTCATCGGGGGCGGCAAGCGCGGCGCCGAACAACAGTTCGAGGTTGATTTCCGATTCTTCACCTTCCTTATTAGGCAACATCAGGAAATTGCCCTGCACGGACGGAAGTGTATAGAGTGCCGTCTTCGCCAGCTCCCGGTCGTCGCTCTCCGTGAAAAAGAGTTTGCTGCAGATGCTGGCAATGGACTGGTCCAGCAACACATGGCTATTGTCCATTATCAATACATGGTCCAGCACCTTGTCGATATCGCGCACCTGGTGTGTAGAGATGACAATGGTTTTATCGTCCGACATGCCCGAAGCAATAAATTTGCGGAACTGACTCTTGCCCGGAATATCCAGCCCATTGGTAGGCTCGTCCATCAGCAGCAGTGAGGTATTGGTGGCAAGTGCAAAACTCATGAAGACTTTCTTCTTCTGCCCCATGGACAACGCTCCCAGGTCTGCATCCAAATTCATCTCGAAGAAATGCAGGTACTTCACCATATCTTCCTTACTGAAGCGCGGATAGAACTTACTGTTCAGTTCTACGTAGCTGATCAGAGAAATCGATGGCAGTTCGAACTCTTCGGGCACCAGGAACATGTCCTGCAACGTAACAGGCAACCGACGACGTACATCGGTATCACGGTACATTACCTTCCCACGTTTGGGAGTAAGCAACCCGCTCATCAGGTAAAGCAGTGTGGACTTACCGGCTCCGTTCTTTCCCAACAGCCCGTATACCCTGCCTCCTTCCAGCGAAAGCGAAAAATCGTGCAGGACTTCTTTCTTGCCCTTACGATAACTAAATGAAATGTTTTCTACTTGTAACATACGCTTGGATGATTTAAATATTCTATTATTTATGTGTATTAGTATAATAGTACACCGCAAAGGTAGACATTCTTTTGATATCTGCAAGCGCCCGAGCAAGAAAAATGCAAAGGAAGAAGAAAAAAGAATCAGAAGCCTCAAAAAAAAGAGGAGCTAAGAATCACTCTCCGCTCCTCCCGACACGACAAACAACTAAAATTATCGCTATTTGATGCCGTCCAACGCCTTTTTTGCTGTGGCATTGGTGGGGTCGATAGCCAGAATTTTATTCCAGAACTCTTTTGAAACAGGGTAATCGCTCTTCAGCAGATAGTAATAGCCCAAGTAACTGTAGCACTCTATCAATGCTGCGTTGTATTTCGAATCGTTTTTAGCCAAAAGTATGCCCGCTACCTTTTCATAATAAGGTTTTGCCAAACCTTCTGTTGTTTCAGGGTCTATAGCAGAGTTGGTGCGGGCACGCCACAAATCGCCCAGGTAACTATCGGGAGCTTGTTCGGAAACAAGTGCAAACACAGAGTCGGCAGACTGCAAGGCGGCCATGCGGTCGGCAGGCCGGACGGCGAGCGTGTCCTGGGAAGTTCCTTCTCCGTAATAGAGGCGGCCTAACTGGAACAGGGTTTCGGGAGTCTTTTCACTCTGCTTCAATGCATCATAATATTTCCGGTAAGCAGCTATGGATTGCGGATAATCGTTGTTCTGCTCGTAGGCATCGGAGATTTCGCGCCACAGTTCAATCTGGGTATTGTCTTTTTCTAATGCTTTGGCATACTCCGCCACAGCCTGATCGTATTTCTTCAGGGCGCTCAACAAAGCTCCATGGTACCGATAGTCCAGATAAGAATAATCGGCATTGTCCGAAGCGTGGAAGAAGGCGTCGGCATATCGTTCGGCTTCCTCGTAGCGTTTCAGGTCGGTAGTGTTGTACATGGCAAGGCGGTTGAAGGCGGCATGGCGGGCATTCGCAGCCAAACCTTCCTGAGCAACCTGCAAGGATTTCTCAAAATCATGGTTCAGGAACAGGGCGAAAGCATATTTCAGCCGGTCGTCTTCCGTAGCCACGGGGGTGTCGATAAACTTGGCATAGGTTTCGGCTGCTTTCCCAAAGCGGTTGTTGGCATAATACACTTCGGCCAGTTCCTTGTCGGCTTCCACGCAGTCGGGGGCTATCGCTTTGAGTTGCTGCAACTTCTCTATGGCCTGCGTGGGACTGGCCGATTTGTAGGCTTGCGCATACTTCAGATAACCTTCGCGGTAATTGGGGTCGAAATAGATGGATTGCTCATAAAGTTGGCAAGCCTTGCCCACGTCTTTCCGGGCAAGGGCTATGTCACCTTCGAGTACAGAGACCGCCGGAGCTTTGTTATCGGCCTTCTTTGCCAGTTCCAGGTAGTTCTCGGCTTCCGGCAGTTTGCCTGCATCCAGGTAGGCACGGGCAACGGAGGTCACAAGATCCACATTCTTTTTATTCTTGCCTTTCAGCAGTGCATCGGCTTCATCGAGAGCTTGTTCGGGACTCGTCTTTATCAGACTTTTCACTTTATCCACACCCGCCTGCCATTCGGGCACCGGCGTTTGTGCGGCGAGCGTACCTGCCAGCAGCAGCGCTCCCATACAGAGTACAAATTTGTGTTTCATTTCAGCTTTCATTTTAGTTATTCATCTTTGACGTTCACCACGCGCACCGGCTGGGTGGCGGGCAGTAATCCCGACTTCAGTATAATCCGCTGTCCCCGGTCGGAAGCGAGGAAGGAGGCAAATCCCCAGGGGAGTGCGCCCCGCGGGTCGTTCAGCAGGGCATAGATGCTGCGTGTCAACGGATAAGTGCCGTAAAACAAATATGCCTGATAGGGTTTGTAACTATTCGCAGGTGTGGCTTTGTCGGCGGCACTGACGGACATTACCCGCACCTCTGCACTGAAAGAGAGTCCTGTACTGTCGTTGCGGTCGCTCAGCCAGTTCACACCGATAATGCCGATGGCATCGGGCGTACGGGATACGTAGTCGATGACTTCTTTATTTGTCTTCAGCGCCTTTACACGGTTCGAGAGCGCTGCTCCCCGACAGATGGAGTCCACTGCAAAGCGTACGGTACTGGAATTCTTATTGTCGAAGACCAAGCGAATATCCTTCAGGCGGGAAGTGGGATAAATGTCCGTCCATTGTCCGGCATCTCCGGTCAGGATGCGGCGGATGTCTTTTACCGTAATCAGCGAATCCGGATTGCTGCGGTGGGTAATCAAAGCCAGCCCGTCCGTGGCAATCTTTATCTCCTCCGGGAAGAATTTCCGGCTGTTGAAGGAGTTCATCTCCTCGGGAGTCAGCCTGCGGCTGGTTATTGCCAACCGCAGACTGTCCTTGAGCAAGAGATTGACGGCTTCAACTTCCGTCACATAACGGGGTACAATTCCTGCCAGGGGGAACAGACCCTCGAATACATCGATTTCTTCCTGAACAATAGGCTGGAAACTTTCGTCGGCAGCTATTGCAATCACACCGGATGTATAGGTATCCGTCTGTCCATCCTTGGGCTTGCTCTGGCAGGCAGACAGCAGAGCCAGCATTACGAACAAGCCCGAAAGCTGAAGTTGTTTCACCGTTTTCATACACACACACTTATCGTAACCTAAACGTTATCGGCACTGTATACTTCACAGAGACCGGTTTACCATTCTGCTTGCCCGGAATCCAACTGGGCATTGATAATATCACCCGGACGGCTTCTTTGTCACAGTAGGGGTCCAGGGTTTTGAGGATGGTCACATCCCGCACTTTACCGTCTTTGCCTACTACAAACTGGCAGGTCACACGTCCTTGCACACCGTTCTCCTGGGCAATTGTCGGATATTTCAAATGATCGGCAATATATTTCAGCAGTTCGGCCTGGCCACCGGGGAAGGTAGGCATCTGCTCTACCATATCGAATACTTTTTCCTCTTCTACGGGTGCCTGCGTAACCACTTGTTTCAGGTCGGCAATGTCCTTGCCATTGGCTTCGTCATTACCTTTCACATCTGCAATGGAGATGGCGACTTTGGTCTGGGTCAGTTCCGTCTGGCTCTTTATCTCATCCTCATCCCTTACCTCTTCATCTTTCTTGATGACGGGGGCGGTGAACTTGATTGAACTCTTCAAGGCGGGCGGCGGCGGGGCTACAGGTTCCACGCGCTTCATTTCTTCCTGCTTCACTTCGGGCTCTTCCAGTTGCGAGAGGGTGGTCACTTCCGTCATCACTTCCTTCTGCTTGGGGGTAGCCATCTTTATCAGTGTAGGAATGCTGAAGCCTATCAGTGCAATGACTATCACCAATATCACAGCTATATTATGACGCTTGGGAGAGTCCTCACGCATCTTATAGGCGCCGTACGCTTTGTTCTTGCCGCTGAATATCAGGTCACACCACGCCTGAGAACTTAAATCTACTTTAGACATATTCTTCTAATTTTTAGGTGTTACACATCATTCGGCAATGTTCTGCGACAGAGCGCCTTTGCCTTCGTAGTTCTTCATCAGAAACTGGTCGGCTTCGGCAATGTCCGTTATCACATACTTACCTATATTGCATATCTGCATCTCATCGAGGGCATCAATCAGATTCTTGTACGAGGCTGCATCGGTAGCCTTGATGATGACTGTCGGCGTATCTTTTCCGCTCTTTATTTCAGAGAGCTGTTTCCGGTAGTCGTCTTCTGATATCTTCAGTTCCAGTTTCTGCTGCTTCAGCTTGTTCACTTCATTCACAGCAGCTCTATTACGTTGCAGGAGCATTGCCCTCAGACCGTCCGGCTGATAGGTGGTTTCCTTCAGCGAGGTGTAGTCTTTGTAGTTGGGCTCTCCTTCGTAATAATACAGTTTGTTGTCATCGCCCAGTAGCAGCGTGATGGCTTGCGATGCCTTTACTTTAGTCTGCTGCTCTTCGGTAATGCTCTTGTCGTTGCTCGGCATGCTTATCTCCATGGTCTGAGGTTTGCTCAGTGAGGTACAAAGCATAAAGAAGGTAATCAGCAGCATGTTCATATCTACCATCGGAGTAAAGTCCACCCGGACGGTCATTTTCTTCTGTTTGCTTTTCCCGCCTTTCTTATTGCCGCTTTCTTGTATTTCAGCCATAATGTTTTCCTTTCTTGTTCTACTTGTAACTCGTAGCTTGTCACTCGTCACTTGTTGTTTTCAGAGAAGTAATCAGGTTGTACCGGTTCTCCCTGAGGTCCTGAAGCGAGTTCATCACGTTCTTTATTACGGAATAAGGAGTATTGGCATCTGCCTTGATGGCAATACGCAGGTCGCTGTTCGCTGCACGGGCATTGCGTACCCATGCTTTGAACTGATTGTCGATACTGTCGGTCGGTATTCCTTCATTCTTCAACACTGCATCCTGCTGGTCTTGCGGCAAGTCGAGGTATTTCTTCATGCTCTTCATCGGCACGCCGAAAGTAGATGCCAACATGAACTTCTTGGTTTCCTCCGGAGTAAAGGTTACTCCGTATTCCTGCCCCATAGCTTCCAGCACATTGCGCAAGTCAGCCTGTTTGTCCAGACTCATAAATATTTTTCCGCTCGGGTCGACCAATATCTGGAGTACATTTGTCTCCGGAATCTTAATCTCTGATACGGAGGCCGGGGTGGTGACCTGTACCGGTTCTTTCTTCACAAACGTAGAAGTCAGCATGAAGAAAGTCAGCAGCAATACGGTCACGTCACTCATCGCCGTCATATCGATGAACGTACTTTTCTTTTTTATCTTCGCTCTACCCATAATTGTAAGATTTAAAGGGTCCGGTCGATTTATTTATGCGTAGCAGCAAAAGTCTGCACAATGGAGAAGCCAACCTCATCGAGGCTGTAAGTCAGCTTATCAATCTTATTGGTATAGTAGTTGTAGGAAATAACGGCCAGTGCACCGGTCAAGATACCGAAGGCAGTATTAATCAATGCCTCGGAAATACCTTGCGACAACGCCATAGAGTCGGCACTACCTCCGGCAGCCAAGGCAGCAAACGAACGGATCATGCCGATAACCGTACCGAGCAGTCCCATCAATGTGCCCAGCGTAGTAATGGTACCGATGATCGGAAGGTTCTGCTCCATCATCGGCAGTTCCAGCGCGGTAGCTTCTTCCAGTTCCTTCTGAATGGCAAGTAATTTCTGATCTTTAGAAAGCTCGGTGTCATTCTCCATTTCGGCATACTTCTTCAAAGTAGCATTCACTACATTGGCCACGGAGCCACGCTGTGCATCACAGACCTGCTGAGCCTTCTTCATATCACCGGCAGCCAGAGCCGCCTTTATATTAGCCACAAATTTTGCCAACTGGCCTTTACCGAAAGCAGCACGAATAGCAATGTAACGTTCAATGCTGAGTGCAATGACGGTCAGCAAGAGGGTTTGAATGATCGGAACAATAAACCCACCTTTATAGATAGTACCGAGGAAGTTTCCCGGCAACGGGTGGTTGTTCGGATCATTGTTCATGAAGTTGGATGGATTTCCCAACACAAAGTTAAAAATAAGCACGGCGATAATAAAACAGATAACGATTACCCAACCGGCAGACTTGATGCCCTTAAAAGAGGCGGATTTCTTTTGAGTAGTTTCCATAACGATAAATTTAATTGTTAGTATTGAAATTGATTTTGAAGCATAGGGGTAGCAATGTCCACATCTCAGCACAAAGGCATACGAAGAGGACACCCACTTTCTGCTACTACAGGGAAAGAAGGGGAAAGAGAGGTTTTAATAAAGAAGTATCGGCTAAATCAAAATCCGCCGGAGCGTATAAATATAGTAATCACTACCCGTCATTGCATAATACGGGTCTTTATCTGAATAGTATAGTTTAGACTGATCTTGTACGAGAAGGTTCTCGTGATTGGATAAAACCAAAAGAATATTTCTTAGAAATATGTTATCTTCAAGAGCTCTGCGCAGACGCTGCTGGTTCATAGAATAGATTTCGGTAATTGGTTTATTACCCAATTCTATATCCGATGTCCACGTATATTTAATATCGGTAAAAGCAGAGGCTTTCGTTTCAACATTATCGGAAGAAGAACATGAAGATAAGGAAGCTGAGACTTCGCAGGTTTCGGCCAGTCTGGCATCCACCTTTGTAAAGTCAAAGGCTTTAGCACTAATGCTGCAAGTCAGCATCAGTAGCATGTACAGCCAGAATGTCTTTACAGTTGTTTTCATGTCGTTTCTAATAGGTTCACAATAATAAACAGTTGAGGTTTATATTTGTTTTTCAAGAACTGCACTTTTTTACATTTTCGACACAGAAAACATATAAAAACAAGAAAGCCCCCACATCTAATGATATGGAGGCTTCTCTCTAAAACGGCGACTACCTACTCTCCCACTGTTACGCAGTACCATCGGCGTGACCGGGCTTAACTTCTCTGTTCGGAATGGGAAGAGGTGGAACCCCGGTGCTATAGTCACCTGAATAAGGTAGACATGATGTAAAAAAGTAAAGCTATTTGCTTACTGAAGGTATATATCCCCATACCCGGAAGACAAAAAGTGAACGGGCAATTAGTAATGCTCGGCTATGATGTTACCACCTGTACACCTGCATCCTATCAACGTCATCGTCTTTGACGACCCTAA